>NZ_WXYH01000333.1:0-181286 GCF_009872365.1 Rhodococcus sp. T7 | reverse complement strand
TTCGCGCCGTTCTCACAGAACTCCGCGTGCTTGCGGTGCCCGGGGGTTTCCGGCCACGCGCAGCCCGGGCAGTCGAAACCGTGGCGCTGATTCAGCTTCATCAGGGTCCGGGCCGTACGCACCGGACCCATCTGCTCCAGTCCGCGCTTGAGCGAGACCAACACCGCAGGAATACCTGCCGCATAGGACTTCTCGTGCGTAACGACGACGTCTTCCTCGTCGAAGGTGTACCTGTCGGTGATGTCGGTCATGGAATCAGTGTCCTCGGGCAATCCACTCGGCGAGATGCGGGGCCTCGGTACCGATCGTGGTGCCGTCCCCGTGCCCGGTGTGGACCACGGTCTGCTCGGGCAACGCGAACAACCGGTCCCGGATCGATCCGATGATCGTCGGGAAATCCGAGTACGACCGACCCGTGGCACCCGGGCCGCCGGAGAACAGGGTGTCCCCGGAGAACAACGCCCCCACCTCGGGCAGATACAGGCACACCGACCCCGGCGAATGCCCGGGTGCGTGGATCACCTGAATGTCGGTGCCGGCGATCGCGATCCGCTGCCCGTCCTCGAGGTTCCAGTACTTCTCGCCCGGGTGGCTCATCTTCCACAGCACGTCATCACCCGGGTGCAGCAGCACCGGGGCGTGCAACCGCTCCGCCAGTTCCGGGGCCACGGTCACGTGGTCGTTGTGCCCGTGCGTGCAGATCACCGCGTTCACGTGCCGGCCACCGACCGCGTCGATGATCGGCTGCGCGGCATGGGCGGCGTCGACGATCACCACGTCGGTGTCGTCCCCGACCAGCCAGATGTTGTTGTCGACGTTCCATTCGCCGCCGTCGAGGGCGAAGGTGCCCTCGGTGACGACCCGCTCGATCCGCAGTTTTCCGCTCACAGCACGACCACCGAACGCAGTACCTCACCGGCATGCATCCGGTGGAACGCCTGCTCCACCTCGTCGATCTTGATGCGCTCGGTGACGAACTTCTCCAGCGGCAACCGGCCCTGCTGGAACAGATCCACCAGCATCGGGAAGTCGCGCTCCGGCAGGCAGTCGCCGTACCAGGACGACTTCAACGAACCGCCGCGGGAGAAGAAGTCGATCAACGGCATCTCCAACGTCATATCCGGGGTCGGGACCCCCACCAAAACCACGGTGCCGGCCAGGTCGCGGGCGTAGAACGCCTGCTTCCACGTCTCCGGGCGACCGACCGCGTCGATCACCACGTCCGCACCGAACCCGCCGGTCAACTCCTGCACCGCCTCGACCGCGTCGACGTTGCCGCCGTTGATCGTGTGCGTCGCCCCCAGGTCCTTGGCCCATTCGAGCTTCTTGTCGTCCCGGTCGATCGCGATGATCTTGTTGGCGCCGGCCAGGCGGGCACCCATGATCGCGGCATCACCGACACCGCCGCAGCCGATGACGGCCACCGAGTCGCCGCGGCCCACGTTGCCGGTGTTCACGGCGGCACCGAGGCCGGCCATCACACCGCACCCCAGCAAACCGACGACCGCGGGGTCGGCGGACGGGTCCACCTTCGTGCACTGCCCCGCATGCACCAGGGTCTTGTCGGCGAACGCGCCGATCCCCAACGCCGGGGTCAATGCGGTGCCGTCCTCGAGGGTCATCTTCTGCGCCGCGTTGTGGGTGTCGAAGCAGTACTGCGGGCGACCGCGCTTACACGCCCGGCACTGCCCGCACACCGCACGCCAGTTCAGCACCACGAAATCGCCGACCGCCACCGACGTCACGCCCTCGCCGACACTCTCCACGATGCCGGACGCCTCGTGCCCGAGCAGGAACGGGAACTCGTCGTTGATCCCACCATCGCGATACGTCAGGTCCGTGTGGCACACACCGCACGCCGCGATATCCACCACCACCTCACCCGGACCCGGATCCGGAATATTCACGGTCGCGATCTCGACGGGGGCACCCTTGGAGCGGGCGATGACGCCTCGTACCTGCTGCGGCATTGGACTCATTCCTTCGGTCGATCAGTCAGTGCGGGATCGATGCATGGCTGTATATGCACCTCTCCCGAGACCCTACGTTCCGGAGGTTCACAGAGGGACTGATCGAAGTGAGAGGTCGACCTAGCCGGATTGCGAGCCCTCGGGGCGGGGTCGAAAACCGTCGAGCGCCGGAAACCGACGGTTGACAGGCTGCGGTATATACAGGACTATACATCTCGAACGAGTGAGGCAGACCACACTGAACGCAGACGCCGGACGACGTCCGCAACCGCCTCGTGAGTACCCGTACACCGCATCGATCACGGAGTTCCGATGACCCGGAAAGATCCCCGCCCGACCGAGGAACCGCACCCGCCCGTTCCGGTGCTGCTCGACGGCTCCCAGCTCACCGTCGATCAGCTGACGACTCTGGCCCGGGAGCCCGTCGTCGTCGCGCCCGACCCCGCCGCGCTCGACCACGCACACCGTTCCTGGGAGACCGCCGTGCGCATCGTCGCGCGTCAGCCGATCTACGGACGCAACACGGGTGTCGGCGGAAACAGGGACACCTCGGTCTCCGACGGGGTCGAACAGGACCTCCGCCTGCTCCGCAGCCACGCGACAGGTTCGGGTCCCTCGCTGCCGGACCACGTCGTCCGCGCCGCGATGATCATTCGCGTCAACCAGATCCTCAACGGCGGATCCGGTCTGCACCCCGACATCGTGACCGCGCTGATCGATGCCGTCGCCGCGGACGAACTGCCGGCCGTGCACGCTCGCGGGGCGATCGGCACCGGCGACCTCAGCGCGTTCTCCGAGATCGCGCTCGGGCTGATGGGCGAGACACCGCTGCGGGACAGCCGGGTCGTGCCCCGGTGGACGGCGCACCAGGGTGATGCGCTCCCCTTCATCTCGACGAACGCGATGACCGTCGCGCTCGCCGCCACGGCCACCGACAGCGTGGCGAACTGGCTGGAGCATTCGCTTATCGTCGGCGTGCTGTCGCTGCTGGCGACGCGCAGTTCCGTCGAGCCGTTCGCGGCACGGGTGCAGGCGGCCCGCAGGCACCTCGGCCAGGAGGAAGTGGCAGGCCGGGTCCGGGAACTGCTCGCCGACCACGACGTCCGGGCCGCCCGGGTACAGGACTCCTATGGGTTCCGCGCCCTCCCCCAGATCCTCGGCGCCACCTGGCAGGCGCTGCAACGACTGCGGGGAACCCTCGCGATCGAGATGAACTCGTCCTCCGAGAACCCCCTCATCTCCGTCGAGGACGACGCCGTGTTCCACAACGGGAACTTCCACGGAATGCCGATCGCCCTCGCCGTGGACGAGGCGAAACTCGCGCTGTCGAGCGCGGCGTTGCTGTCGCAGTGCAGGTTGGCCAACCTGTCGGATCCGGCGGTCACCGGTCTGCGGCCGTTCCTGGCCGACGGACCGGCAGGCAGCAGCGGCACCATGCTGCTGGAGTACACGACGTCCGCGGCCATCGCGGAGATCCGGATGGCCGCCGCACCGGGTTCTCTCGGGCACACGGTCATCTCCCGCGGCACCGAGGACCACGCGAGTTTCGCGTCCCAGGCCGCCACCCAGCTCACCGACATCCTCGCGCAGTCCCGCATCGTCCTTGCCTGCGAACTGATCTCGGCGGTGCGGGCACTCGGCCAGCAGCACCGCGACCTCGACACGGACACCGAACTCGGCGCCTACTTGCACCGTGCGCGCA
Organism: Rhodococcus sp. T7; assembly: GCF_009872365.1. Lineage (NCBI taxonomy): Bacteria > Bacillati > Actinomycetota > Actinomycetes > Mycobacteriales > Nocardiaceae > Rhodococcus > Rhodococcus sp. T7. Next base: position 177,614 of record NZ_WXYH01000333.1, on the reverse strand, counting down.
CGTGCCTGGACCCCCGGACGACCGACCGCCCCCTGAGCGACGACCTGAAAGCTGCGGTGAAGTTCCTGGAACAGTTGCCGAATCCGGAGAAAGACACAGCTCGGTAGAGCAGTCCCACCGACACCGAACTTCCGGGCGCCTCACCTCCCGGACTACACGAAAGTAGCACGCGGATGATCACATTCGACAAAGTCACCAAGGCGTACCCGGACGGCACGACCGCGGTGAACGAACTGGACCTCGAGTGCCCCAGCGGCAAGATCACGGCCCTCGTCGGTCCGTCGGGCTGCGGCAAGACGACCTCGCTGCGCATGATCAACAGGTTGATCGAACCGACCTCCGGAACCATCTCCCTCGACGGCGAATCCACCGCGGACATGGACCCGGCGCTGCTGCGCCGGCGGATCGGGTACGTCATCCAGCACGCCGGACTGTTCCCGCATCGCACCATCGTGGACAACGTCGCGACGATGCCGAAGCTGCTGGGGAAGACGAAGAAGGAGGCCCGGACCCGGGCCATGGAGCTGCTCGAGACGGTCGGTCTCGCCGCGCACTTCGCCGACCGGTACCCGTGGCAGCTCTCGGGTGGGCAGCAGCAGCGAGTCGGGGTCGCGCGCGCACTGGCCGCGGATCCAGCGTTCATGCTGATGGACGAGCCGTTCAGTGCCGTCGACCCGGTGGTCCGGAGCCAGCTCCAGGACGAATTCCTCCGGCTTCAGAAAGAAATCGGAAAGACGATCATCATCGTCACCCACGACATCGACGAAGCGCTCAAACTCGGCGACCAGGTGGTCGTGTTACGGACCGGCGGAGTCCTGGCGCAGGCGGCCACTCCCCTGGAGTTGCTGACCGAGCCCGCCGACGAGTTCGTCGCCGACTTCGTCGGACGCGACCGCGGCTACCGGTCGCTGGGATTCGCGAACCTCGACGGTCGCGTGGAGACGGTCGCCGAACCCGTTGCTCGTCTGGGTGATTCGGCGGGCGAGGCCCTCGCGCGGGCGTCCGACGACTGGCTTCTCGTCGTCGACCCGGCGAACAAGCCGATCGGGTGGGTTCAGCCGGCGAACGTCGTCGGCAGCATTCGCCCGGACGACGTGAATCTCAGCGGCACGGTCGCCGACGCACACGGGACGATGCGGGCGCTGCTCGACGGGGTGCTCGTGGGCACCGTGACGGCCCACGCGGCCGTGGCAGCGATCGAGTCGGCGGATCTCGCGGGGGCGGTGGCCCGATGAACTTCGAATGGCTGGGCCGCCAGTCCGACCGCATCGTCGAACTCGTCGGCTGGCACATCCTGCTCTCCCTCGTGCCGATCGTCATCGGCGTGGTCGTCGCGTTGCCCATCGGCTGGCTCGCGCACCGCAATCGCCGGATCAACCCGTACATGGTCGGGACCGCAGGCCTGCTCTACACGATCCCGTCGCTCGCCCTGTTCGTGCTGCTGCCACCGATCCTCGGGACGAAGATCCTCGATCCGATGAACATCATCGTCGCCCTGACGATCTACACCGTCGCCATGCTGGTTCGCGTCGTCGCCGACGCCCTCGACTCGGTGCCCCAGGAAACCGTGCTCGCCGCGACGGCGATGGGCTACCGGCCGTATCAGACGCTGCTCAAAGTTCAGCTCCCGGTGGGTGTTCCCGTCATCTGCGTGGGACTGCGGGTGGCCGTGGTGTCGAACGTCAGCCTGGTCTCGCTCGCCGCTCTGCTGGGGATCCCGCAGCTCGGTTCGCTGTTTACCCAGGGCTTCCAGTTGCGTTTCTACACACCCATCATCGCCGGTATCGCACTCAGTCTGCTGCTGGCACTGGTTCTCGACCTCCTCATCGTGCTCGCGAACCGGTTACTCACCCCGTGGACCCCGAAGGTGGTCACCTCATGATCGACTTCCTGCTGGACGGTGCTCATTGGACAGGGCCCGAAGGCATTCCGGCCCTGCTCCTCCAGCACCTGATGTACACGTTCCTCGCCCTGTTCGCCGCCGCCCTGATCGCCGTGCCCCTCGGCCTGTACATCGGGCACACCGGGCGCGGGTCCGTCGTCGTCGCCGGTCTGGCCAACTCGCTGCGCGCCCTCCCCACCATCGGGTTGCTGATCCTGCTGGTGCTCGTCATCGCGCCGTCGTTCTCGAGCAAGCTGGCCTACCTGATTCCGAGCCTGATCGTGCTGGTGCTGCTGGCCATTCCGCCGATCCTCACCAACACGTACGCGGGCATCCGCTCCGTCGACCCGGCCGCCGTGGACGCGGCACGGGGAATGGGGTTCCGGTCGATGCGCATCCTCACCGAGGTGGAGATGCCCTGCGCGCTGCCGTTGATGCTGTCGGGCATCCGGAGCGCCGTGCTGCAGATCGTCTCGACCGCGACCGTCGCCGCGTACATCTCGCTCGGCGGCCTGGGACGACTCCTCATCGACGGCAAGGCACAGAGTGACTACGCGCAGATGGCGGCGGGGGCGGTCCTCGTGTCACTCCTCGCGCTCGCCTTCGATCTCGCGATCGGGTTCCTCACGGTGCGGGTCGTCTCGCCCGGACTCACCCGGAGGGTGCGCAGCAGCAAGCGCTCCGAATCCGGAGACCCCGCGGTCGCGGCCCGTCCCACGTCCGTACCCGAGCCCTCGCTGATCTGAAGGACATCACCATGAAGAAGGCATTGATCGTCGCGCTGGCAGGCGCCACCCTGGTGTCGTTGACGGCCTGCGGGATCGGCAAGGACCCCTTGCGGCCGACGGCGGCGGGAGCAGCGACGGCGCCATCGTCGTCGGTTCCGCGGATTTCCCCGAAAGCCAGCTGATCGCCACCATCTACGCGGAGGCGTTGCGGGCGAACGGCATCGACGTGACGGAGAAGCTCAACATCGGGAGCCGGGAAGTGTACGTCCCGGTCATCCGGGACGGTTCCATCGACCTGCTGCCCGAATACTCGGGTGCGTTGCTCCAGTATCTGGACAGCGCCACCACCGCGACCGCGTCGGACGAGGTGACCGAGCAGATCAAGGCGAAGCTTCCCGCCGGGCTCATCGCGCTGGAACCGTCCCCCGCCGAGGACAAGGACGTTCTCGCGGTGCGGCAGGAGACCGCGGACGAGTACTCGCTCGAGACGATCGAGGACCTCGTGCCCCACGCCGGCGAACTGACCCTCGGCGGCCCGCCCGAATGGAAGACCCGCGAGAACGGCGTCGCCGGCCTGAAGGACAGGTACGGGTTGACGTTCAAGGAGTTCCTGGCGCTGGACGCGGGCGGCCCCCTCACGCTCAACGCCCTGCTCAGCGGTCAGATCGAGGTCGCGGACGTGTTCAGCACCGACCCGGCGATGCGTTCGGAGAACCTCGTGGCCCTCGAGGACACCAAACACCTGTTCCTGGCCGAGAACATCACCCCGATCATCAACGAGAACAAGGCCGGCGACAACGTCCGCGCCGTGCTGGCGGACGTGTCGGCGGCGTTGACGACCGAGGATCTCATCGCGATGAACGAGCGGGTGGCCGACCTCGAGGACATGGGCGACATCGCCCGGGAATGGTTGCAGGACAAGGGCCTGGCGTCCTGACCCTCCCCCGCGTCAGCCCAGTGCGTCGAACGTCGCCGTCGCGTACTGGGCGGTGCGGTCGGAGCCGAGCAGTCCCGGACCCATCTTGTTCATCACGTACGTCATGGTCATCCGGCGTTCGGTGTCGACGACGACCTGCGAACCGCCCCAGCCACCCCAGAAGCAGATCCGCCCTTCGGGGACGAACGGCACCGACACGGGCGTCGGCAATCCGTAGCCGATGCCGAACCGGATCGGCTGCCCCAGCGCCAGATCCACGCCGTTCGACTGCTCCTCGAAAACCAGGGAAATGGTGTCCGGCGACAGCAGGCGGACCCCGTCGAGTTCCCCGCCGCAGGCCACCACCGACTGGATCCGGGCGAGTGACCGGGCGTTGCCCTGACCGCCGGCCGCGCCGTTTTCCGCCCTGCGCCACGCGTCGGACCAGGACGCGGAGGCGTCCGGTCCGGGTCCGGTGAACGTCTTGACGATGACGCTGGCGGGGTCGAGGGACGCCAGGTCGATCGGCAACGGCGGCGGCGGGACCACGTTCGACACCCGGCTGAATTCCGACGGGTCCAGTCCGATGTGGAAGTCTGCACCCAGCGGTCCGGCGATCTCCTCGGCCACGAAACGCCCCAGGGTGCGGCCGTCGACCCGTCGAATGACCTCGCCGATCAGGTGGCCGTAGTTGAGTGCGTGATATCCGGACGCCGTGCCCAGGTCCCACCACGGAGCCTGGGCGGCAAGTCGTTTCGTCGACTCGGCGAGGTCGAACGTGTCCTCGACCGTGATCGGCTGATCCCACCCCGACACACCCGAGGTGTGCGAGAGGAGATGCCGGACCTCGACGCGCTCCTTGCCTGCGGCCGCGAACTCGGGCCAGTACTTCGCGACGGGCGCGTACACGTCCAGCAGACCGCGGTCGACGAGCATCAGCGCGGCGAGAGCGGTCACCGTCTTGGTGCACGACCACACGTTGGTGAGGGTGTCGCGCCCCCATTCGGTGGTGTGATCGGCATCGGACCATCCGCCCCAGATGTCGACCACCGGCTGTCCGTCGAGGGTCACGACGATCGACGCGCCGAGCTCCTCACCGGAGTCGAGATTGTCCTTCAGTGCGTCCTGCAACGCCGCGAAGCGCTGGTCGCACACTCCTCCGAGCTTGGTCACCTGCGGTTCCTCTCCACCGGCCGACACCATATTGATATTGACATCGGATTCAAATGAGGTTCCCAGTCTGATCCCGGGACGGTGTGATGTCAATCACTTGCTGCTCGGGGTGCGTCCTCAGCCCGTCACCGGCAGCACCAGCGCCCGCCCCGGGTCGCCCGCGGCGATGGTGACCTGATGCGGCACCAGTCCGCCGCGGAAACTCGGATCGCCGCCCGCCACCACGAGCCGAACGCGGTGCCCCTCACCGAAACGATGGACGATCGCCGGCATCACGACCTGCACGGGCTCACCGGGTGCCACCATCCGCACCGGCGCGACCTGCCCGTTGATCAGCGTTTCGGTTCCGTCGGGAGCCACGTCGTACAGCTTGGTGAAAACCACCACCGAGTCCTCGACACCGGTGACCGCGGGTGCGGCCGTGACGCGGACGTCGAGCACGGGCGCTCCGACCACGTCCAGCGGGGCATCGAGGATCCCCGACGACCACTCGGCCTCCGTTCCGGGCTCGACGCTCTGCGGGACCGGGGCGTTCGGCCTCGTGTCCGGTGCCTCGCGGTCGGTGGGAAGTCCCCCGGGCAGTGTGTGCAGCGTCTGAGCGCCTGCGACGACACTGTCCCGGCGGTCGGTCAGCGCGCCGTCACCGGAGAGATAGAGCGAAAAGTCCTGACCCACCGAGACGTCCGAGGATTCGGCATACGCCGGTGCGGCGTTGCCGGTGTAGTCGACCCAGTTGCGGAAGTAGCTGAATACCGGCCCGGTGCTCGCCCCGCTGTCCCGCAGGTAGTGGTCGAACCAGTCGATGATCCGGCCCGTCTCGTACTGGGTCTCGGGGTTGGGGTCCTTCAGGTTGATCTCGCCCTCGGCGGGGGTGAGGTTGGAATGGCCCCAGCTGTGCCAGATCATCTTCACGTCGTTGCCCTGCGCCTGCAGCGCCTCGAAGGTGGCCTTCGATTCGTTGAGGTCGAACAGGGTGTCCTGCTGGCCCTGCATCAATAAGACCGGGATCTTCACGCGGTCGGCGTACGACACCACGGAGGACTGCCGCAGGAAGTCGACGGACGCCGGGTCCGGGAAACCCTGCACCGCGGACTGTGCCAGTGCAGGGCACGCCGGGTCCGCGAAGTTGGGGCATCCCAAGGCCCGCACCGGGTCCTGCGCGTAGCCCTCCGCCCGGGGATTGGTGACGCCGACGGCCCCGAACGTCAACGACCACACCACCTTCGACGCACCGGGAACCGACGTGCTGACCCCGGACGTCTGGTCTATGCTGTTGGGCGCGAGCGAATAGCTGAGATCGTTCCACGTGATCATCGGGATGATCGTGTCGATCCGTGGGTCCACCGACGCCGCGGCGAACTGAACCGCCCCGCCGTAGGAGCCGCCGATCATCCCGACCCGCGGATCGTTCGCCTCGGCCGTGCCGTGGTGGGCCGTCGCGTCCTGCACCACGTAGTCGAGGCCCGGAACGGGAACGGTGTGCGCGGGATCGACGAACGCCATCCCGTCGCGTCCGCCGAGGAAGCTCACCAGTTCACTCGCCGCGCGGCCGTCGTACTCGGGGTTGTCCATGTGGATCTTGCAGCCCGAACCGCCGAAGCCCAGCCCGGAATAGGCGAGCACCGCGTAGCCCCGCGAGGCGAGGAACGAGGCGATACCCGCCTGATCGTTCTTGGAACCGCCGAACCCGTTGGTGGTGAGGACAGCGGGGACACGATTCGACGCCGACGCCCCATCCGGTTTGTACACGTCGCCGATTACGTCGCACGGCACGTCGCGGTTCGGTCCGACGAAGACCTGGAAATGGAGCGTCGTCTTCGTGAACCCGCCCGCGTCGGCGGGCGCCGGAGCGGCCGCCGCGAACGGTGTCAGGACAGCGGCCGCGGCCACCGCCATCGTCAGCGCCGATCTGCCCACCCTGCGATTCACAGCCCACCCGCCATCCGTCACGCCGTCCGGAGAACCTCCGAAGAGCGTAAACGCTCTGGACCGGGCGAGACGGCAATTCCCGGACGACAGTAGCGATCGGCCGTGCCGTTTATATTTGAGTCGTGCCAATATCCAAGCGCGCCGAAACATCACTGCTGACCGACCAGGTCTACGACATGATCCACGAGTCGATCATGAACGGTGATCTGCCTGCCGGTGCCCGCCTGCGCGTGCGGGATCTCGCCGAACAGGTGGGAACCAGCGTGATGCCGGTGCGCGAGGCGATCCGCCGACTCGAGGAAGCGGGGCTGGCCGAGCGGTCACCGCACAAGGGGGCGGTGGTCAAGGGCCTCACCCTCGCCGAGTTGGTGCACGTCTACGACGTGCGCCGGTTGCTCGAAGTAGAGGCCGCCCGGTTGGGCGCGCAGCGGATCAGCGCCGAGGACAGCGCCCGGATGCAGGACGAGTTCACGCTGATGCGCACCGCCCTCGACGAGCGGCGGGTGGTGGCCTATCTCGACCACGACGAGGCGCTGCTGACGATCCTGTACGAGGCCGCCGAAAATCCCGTGCTGGTCGAGATGATCCGCGCGCTGTGGCAGCGCTGCCGGGCCTACAAGATCGTCGGCGCCGAGGGCACCGTCGACACGACCGAGGACGACTCGCTGTGGAAGTACCAGCTGCGTCTTGTCGAGGCCGCCCTGGAGCACGACGCCGCCGCGGCCGCCGCGGTCAACAACGAATCGCTCCTGGACGCCACCGCGCGGATCAAAGCGCAACTCGCGCAGCAGGACGCGAGCCAGGGCCTGGCGCAACCACCGTGGCCTGACGCGCCCACCCCCAGGTGAGTGGCAAAGCGTCCCCGGGCACACTTTCCCACTCACGTGGGGGGTTGGTCGAGCCGGCTGCGGTAGAAGAGCACCGTCACGGCGACCACCGCTTCGAGCGCGGCGGTCGCGAGGGCCGCCGCCATCGGAGTCGACAGCGACTGCCCCATCGGCGCCGAGGCCGCCGCATGCATCGCGTGCCCGTGGTGGCCGCCGCCCGAACCGGGACTCATCACGGCGAGGTGCAGCGCGATCATCCCGACGTTCATCAGCGCGACCAGCCCCCAGTCCCGCTGCGAACCCCGCATCCACAGGTGCCCCGCGCAGTACAGGCAACCGAGGATCATCGCGACAGTCACCAGCCCGACCATCGGCGACGCTGCCGCATGCTCACCGAGCGTCGCGGCGTGGAGTCCCGCCGTGGCGACCGCGAGGGCCGCGGCCGCCCGCCGCCACCAGTGGCTGGTGCGGCGGACGGCCGTAAAGAAGGCCGTAGTGAAGACAGTGGTCACGACGTCTAGCCCTCGCAGCAGTGCTTCGCGGTGCTCGCCGGCAGGTCGAGCGCGGGATTGCGGTCGAAGAACCCCACGGGCTTGAGCTTGAACCCGGCGTAGTCGACGGGCATGACCGGCCAGTCCTCGGGCCGGGGAAAGTGCGTCAGCCCGAACGTGTGCCACAGCACCAGGTCTTCGCCGTCGATGTCCCGGTTGCCCGCCACGAAGGCCGGCAGACCGGCCTGGCCCGGGTGCTGGTTGACGAAGTCGCCTGCGGGATAGCGCTCGGACTCGTCGTACTGGGTCACCCACAGGTGCTTGGTCGCGAACGCGGCGCGGGCGGCGATCGAACTCGACGGGTCGGCCAGGAGCACCGGTTGTCCCTCGGGGTGCAGGGCGTACCCGACGTCCTGTCCGAGCCTGTTCTGCTTGGTGGGATTGGTGATGTGCCAGACGCGGGCCTTGAGGTTGTCGGCGGTGCGCTGCCCCTCGGATTCGGTGGTCAGCTTCGTCTTCTGGCAACGGAAGGCGTTGCCCCACGGGTTCTCCGGACCCATCGGGACGGGCACGGCGTCCACTTCCTCGACGGTGTTCACGTTGCCGTCGACGGCCATGTCGAGGCGGGCGGAGAAGAGGTGCTGATGGAACGGGGCACCAAGTCCGGGAGCCATCTGGGTGGAGAATCCGTCCGCACCGCGGTACGCGGAGGTGAAGACGATTCCGGTGGCCTTCGCTTCGAGTTCGATGGTGCCGTCCAGGTAGAGGTACCAGTAGAACCCGTAGTCGTAGTTGCCGATGGTGAGGAAGAACGAGATGACGAGGCGACGCGAGCGGCGGGTCTCGGTCATGCCGTTGAACATGTCGGTGTGCTTCCACAGGACGCCGTAGTCCTCTTCGTGGAGGCAGATCGCGTTCTTCATCACCCGCGGGTCGCCGGACTCGTCGGCGATGGTGACGTCGAAGTACTGGATCTCACCGAGGCAGTCGCAGCCGAGTTCGAGCGAGTTCGTGTACCGACCGAACAGGTACTCCCCCTGGTCGAAGTAGTTCTGCCAGTACCGAACCGGCGACGGGTCGGCGTACGGGACCACCATCTCCGCGATCGACGCACGGTAGATCACGGGGCGTTCGACTCCCCCGTCGTCGAACGAGAGCTGGTGCAGCGTCAGTCCCTCGCGCACGTCGAAGCCGAAGCGGAACTTCCAGTCGGCCCAGGTGATCTCGTTGCCGTCGACGGAGAAGCTGGCACCCTCGGGCTGCGTGATCTCGATCGGCTTGAGATCGGTGCGGGTGGGTGTCGCGTGCGGTTCGGCGTCCCATTCGCCGCGCTCGGCGGGCACCGGCAGCTCGATCTCGTCGACCACCTTCACCACGCGACGCTCGGTGAGGTCGACGTAGGCCACCACCCCGTCGATGGGGTGCGCCCACGGCAGGTCCGCCTTGTCCTCCTGATGGAAGGCGAGGACGCGGACGATGCGGTGCCCGACCTCGTCCTCGTGACCGAACACACCGGCCGACAGGGGAACCGCCCGGACCTTCGACGGTTCGATGGCGCGCTTCGCCATCGCGGCGAGCCAGTCGGCGCTGCCGAGCAGGAACGCTTCGATGTCCTCGAACTCCTCGTCGAGGATCGGGACGTGACCGTCGGTGGCGGAATCGACGGTGGTCGAGCTGATCACGCGGTTCTCCGTCACCGACACGACGAGGTCGGTGCCGATGCCGGTGGACCGGTCGAGCAGCAGGATCCGGGCGCGCCGCTCGATCGGGTCGCCGGGGGTGAACGCGAGGACCGTGGACTTGTGCGGCTCGGCGAGCGCGACGAACACGAAGCGCACGTTCTCGCCGATCAGGCCCTCGTCGGTGAGGAGTGCTTTCGCCGAGCGGATCTCGTCCGCGGACAGCGGGGTGAGCGGGTGATCCGGGGCGGCGGACCTCACGGTGGCCGGGGTCTCGGTGGTGGCGGTACTCATCGTGCGATCTCCTTGTCGATGATGGTGTCGTTCGTGTGGTGCTGCGGTAGTGCGGTGTTCTGTCGTGCGGCGTGGGGCCGGAGTACTGCGACTGTTGCTCCGCCGGCGAAGGTTCCGACGAGCAGGACCCCGATGACGGCGGCGAGTGTGCTGGACCCGCCGACGAGGAGGGGAAGGTTGGCGACGGTCATGATCAGGAGCCCGGCCAGGCCGACGAGTCCGAGCAGCGGTGCGATCACCGTGTTCCACAGCCGCCGGTCCACCCGGGTCCGGCCGAAGTAGACGAGAACGGCCACGGACGTCAGGGTCATCAGGGCGACGATGCCGACCGAGGACACCCCGGCGAACCAGGCGAACACCTCGGCCACCGGGTCGAGTCCGGCGACGGCGGACGCGACGATCAGGACCAGGGCGGAGACCGTCTGCACGACCGACGCGACGTACGGCGACGCGTGCTTGTCGTGCGAGCGGCCGCAGCCTGCGGGCAGGGCCGCGCTGTTGCCGAGCGAGAAGATGTACCGGGAGAGCACGTTGTGGAAGGACAGCAGCGCGGCGAACAGGCTCGTGATCAGGAAGATCTGGACGAGGTCGCCGGCGATCGCGCCGACGTAGCGGGTGGCGGTCTCGGTGATCATGCCTTCGGGGTTCTCGGTGGCGATGGCCACCGCGCCCTCGTCGCCCCACGCGCTGACCATCGCCCAGCTCGACAGTGCGTAGAAGCCGCCGATGACCAGCAACGCCAGGTAGGTGGCGCGGGGAATGGTGCGGCCCGGGTCGCGGGCCTCGTCGCGGAAGACGGCGGTGGCCTCGAATCCGATGTACCCGGCGATGGCGAAGATCAGGGCGATGCCGGGTGCCCCGGAGAAGAACTCGCCCGGGTGGAATGCCGCCGTCGAGAATCCCTCGTCACCGCCGCCGCGAAGGATGACCGAGGCGTCGATGACGAGGACGATGCCGACCTCGCAGACGAGCAGGACGCCGAGCACCTTGCCGGACAGGTCGATGTGCCGGTACCCGAGGATCGCGACGACGGCGGTCACGGCCAGGGCCCACACGTACCAGGGAAGTGCGGGACCACCGTGTGCGGTGACGAAATCGTTGACGGCGGCCCCGATGTATCCGTAGACCGCGCCCTGGACGGCGGTGTACGACAGCAGCGCGAGGAACGCGGAGCCGAGACCGGCGTGCCTGCCCAGGCCCTGCGTGATGTAGGTGTAGAACGCGCCGGCGCCGGGGAGGTGCTTGGCCATCGCGGTGAATCCGACGGCGAAGAACAGCAGCACCACCGTGCAGACGAGGTACGACGCGGGGTAGGCGGCGCCGTTGCCCGCCGAGATCCCCAGCGGGACGGTGCCGGCGATCACGGTCAACGGGGCCGCCGCTGCGACGACCATGAACACGATGGCACCCGGACCGAGGGTGCCTGCCAGTCTGCGAGACGCGCCGTCGCTGACTGCACTCGACTGCGGTGAGGCGTTGGTTGTCATGGCTTCCTTCGACTTTCACGAGGAGAGGGTCTGCGTGGATGCTCCGCGATGAGCTCCGGAACGAGCATGCGGCTGCGGGTTGTCGGCGCGGTTGCCGAAGTGTCACGGTTCGTCGACGGCAAATGAGAACGCACGCAGGGCTGTTCTCATTCGCCTCCGGTCACGGCCTCTAGAGCGCGATGTTGACGGACTTGCTCTGGGTGTATTCGGCGATGGCGCCCTCACCGAGTTCGCGTCCCCACCCGGACTGCTTGTAGCCGCCGAACGGCAGCGCCGTGTCGAACGCATTGTGGCAGTTCACCCACACGGTGCCGGCCTTGATCTCGGCGGCCACCTCGTGGGCGCGGGACACGTCCCGGGTCCACACGCTGGCGGCGAGGCCGTAGGGGGTGTCGTTGGCGGCCGCCCGGACGCCTTCCTCCCGGTTGAACGGCACCGCGACGGCGACCGGTCCGAAGATCTCCTCCTGGTACACGCTGAAGTCGCGGTTCACGTCGACCAGCAGGGTGGGCTCGACGTAGAAACCGGTGTCGCCGTGCCGCCGGCCGCCGGAGAGGGCGCGGGCGCCGTCAGCGAGTCCGGCGTCGATGTAGCCGGTGACCTTGCCCAGTTGTTCCTGGGAGATCAGCGGGCCGATGTCGTTGGCCGGGTCTAGTCCGGGACCGATCTTCTGCGACTTCGCGAAATCGGCTACCCCGGAGGTGAATTCGTCGAAGATGCTGTCCTCGACGAGCAGCCGGGTTCCGGCCGTGCAGGCCTGGCCGTCGTTGAACAGGAACCCGCTCGCCACGCCCGGGATCGCGGTCTCGAGGTCGGCATCGGAGAACACGACCTGCGGGCTCTTGCCACCGAGTTCGAGGGACACCTTCTTGAGGTTCCCCGACGCGGCGTTGACGATCTTCTTTCCGACCTCGGTGGAGCCGGTGAACGCGACCTTGTCGACGTCGTCGTGGCTCGACAGCGCCGCGCCGATGTCACCGAAACCCGTGAGCACGTTGAACACGCCGTCGGGGACGCCGGCCTCGGCGATCACCTCGGCGAGGAGCAGCGCGGTGAGCGGGGTCTGCTCCGCGGGCTTGAGGATCATGGTGTTCGCGGAGGTCAGCGCGGGCGCCACCTTGAACGCGGCCATCACCAGCGGAAAGTTCCACGGGATGATCTGCGCGCACACGCCGACCGGTTCGCGGGTGGTGAAGGCGTGGAAGCGGGCTCCGGGCGCCCACGGCACCGACACCGGGATGGTGCGGCCCTCGATCTTGGTGGCCCAGCCGGCGTAGTAGAAGAAGATCTCCGCCGCCCACGTCACGTCGACGGCCTTGGCCACCGCCACGGACTTGCCGTTGTCGATCGACTCGAGCTGCGCGAACTGATCCGCGCGGGCGAGGATTCCCTCGCCGATCTTCCAGAGGATCCGCTGGCGTTCGGCCGGGGTGAGCGTGCGCCAGGGCCCGGATTCGAACGCCCGCCGGGCCGCAGCCACCGCCCGGTCCACGTCTTCGATGCCGGCGTGCGGCACGGTCGTGATCACCTGTCCGGTGCCGGGATCGACCGTCTCGAACGTCCGCCCCGACGCCGAGTCCACCCAGCGGCCGTCGACGAACATGCGCTTCGGGGACGAAACGAAGTCGACGACCCGGGGGTCGAGGGCGGCGGGGGTGTGAACGACTGCAGTCATCATGTCCTCTTCGATGGGGTGAACGGAACTGTGAATGAATCCGGCTTCGGCAGAACACTTTTGGCGGAAGATTTCGCGTCGTGTGCTGCGCCTGAATCCACGATAAACCCCGGATGTGTCGCCGGTCACTACTAAATCCGGATGGGAATCCGCGCCTGCGGCATTCTCATTCGACTTTTCCGGCCGCGGCGGCGGCGATTCTCATTCCAGCTTTCCGGCTCGGTGCAGCTGACCCGCCCCGCGCGCAGGCGCAGGCTCCGGAATCGGGAACGAATTCCCCGGCCATTCTCATTCGAGGTGACCGAAAATTAATTCCGATCCGCGCATCCCGCTCGACTCCTGCGCTAGCGTGCAACTCATGCAGCCCGGCGTCGATCACGCGCGGGCAGGCGAGAAAGTGTGGAGAGCAGGTGCGTGGTGTCCGGTACACCGAGAATCAGAAGTAGATCACCGGTCGCCGGTCTCGAGCGCGCGCGCCTGAGTTTCGTCCAGGTGCTCGGGCAGTCCGTGTCCGCGGTCGCACCGTCGGCCGTGATGGTCACGCTGCCCGCGCTCGTCATCCCCGACGCCGGCCGGGCGACCATCGCGGTGTTCGTCGCCGCGGCGATTCTGATGACGGCGGTCGGCTACTGCGTCGGCCAGTTCGCCACCCGGATGGTGGCGGTCAGCGGTCTCTACAGCTACATCGTGAAGGGACTCGGGGCGGTGCCCGGTTTCGCCGGCGGCTGGTCGCTGCTCGTCGGCTACGCGGCCGCCGCCATGGCGAGCACGCTCGGCGCGGCGAGTTACCTCGCGGCGCTGCTCGGCCGAGTCGGGCTTCCGGCGGGGTCGACGCTCATCGCGGTCCTCGCGGCGATCGTCGGACTGCTCGCCCTGATGCTGATGATCCGGGGGGTGCAGTTGTCGGCGCGGATCATGCTCGCCATCGAGGTCTTCGCCATCGTCGCCGCCTCGGCCGCGCTCGTGGTCGCGTTCGTCCAATCGGTCCGGGAGGGCGCGACCCCGTCCGCGGGCGGCGCGAAATCGGGGTCCGCGGTCGGGTTCGCCGTACTGCTCGCGATCACGTCGTTCGTCGGATTCGAGAGTGCGGGCACGGTGGCGCGGGAGGCCCGCAACCCGTTCGTCACCGTTCCGCGCGCCATCCGGTGGACCCCGATCGCGCTGGGCGTCCTGTACGTGTTCGCGGCCGCCCTGCAATTGCCGGAGCCGGTCCGGCAGGGTGTCGACTCGCTGCCGATCGTCCTCACGTTGCCCGACCCGTCCGGCGCCGGTTCGTCCGCGCTGTCGATCGTCATGGAACTCGGCATCACCGCCTCCTGGTTCGCCTGCGTCCTCGGTTCGACGACCGCACTGTCGCGAACACTGTTCGCGATGGGCCGCGAAGGGGTGGTTCCGACCGTGTTCGGCCGGACGCACCACCGGTTCCACACCCCGCACGTGGCGCTGGCGGTCGCGATGCCGGTGATCGTCGCCGTCCCCGTCCTCTACCTGTTCGTCAGCGGTTCCAGCCGCGACGTCCTGATCGGGCTGCTCGCCGTGTCCGCCCACGGCTACGTCCTCGCGTACGTGCTGCTGTGCGTCGCGACGCCCGCGTTCCTCCGGCGGATCGGCGAACTGACCCGGCTCCCCCTGGTCATCGGCGCGCTGGCGGCGACGGCGATGGTGGCGCTGGTCGGGTGGGCGGCGTTCTCGCGGACGTACGTCGCGGGCGCGGCGACCGCCGTCTACGTGCTTTTGATGCTTCTCGGCGCCGCGGTGTTCGCGATCCGCGCCCGGCGATCCCCCGGAATCGGAGAACGGATGGGTGTGTACGACGAGGCCGTCGCCGACGACCTGCTGGGCCGCTACCGCCCGTGGGAGGTCCGCCGGTGAACGCCGACGACCGGGCCCTGTCGGGGCGGCAGCCGAAGGCCGTCACCAGCGCGCTGCGGGTGCTCGAGGAAGTGGCCCGCGCCGGTTCGGGTGTGACGGCGAAAGACATCGCGGCCCGCCTGTCGATGCCGTCGGCGACCACGTACCGGCTGCTCAACATCCTCGTCGGCGAGGGCTATGTGGTGCGGCTCCCCGACCTGTCGGGGTTCGCCCTGGGCCAGAAGATCGGGGTCCTCGTCGACGCAGCCGTGGTGCCCACCGTGTGTGCGGCGGCGCGGGCGGTCCTCGCCGAGCTGCGACTGTCGGTGCGCTTCGGGGTCCACCTCTTCTACTACACCAACGTCGCCGTTCGCACCGCCGATGCCGACCCCGAATACCCGCCGCCGGAGGACGAGTCGTTCCTCAACCAGCACCTGTACGCGTGTGCGGTCGGGAAGCTTCTCCTCGCGGAGAAGTCGGAACTCGAATCCGTGATTCCCCGTTGGGAGCCGCGGGCGCTGACGGCCCGCACGATCGTCGTGCGGAGTGAACTGCTCGCGAATCTGGACCTGATCCGGAGCCAGGGGTTCGCCACCCAACTCGCGGAGCTGCGGGACGCGTCGGCGTGCGTCGCCGTCCCCGTCCGGTCCGGAGCGGGGGCGCTCGTCGGCAGTCTGGCGCTGTCGGGGCACGTCGATCACGAACACCTCATGCTGCGGCACGTCCCGTCACTGCGGGAGCACGCGGAACGGCTCGCCCCGCTGATGGCCTGACGTCACCTGATACCGGCGCTTCGATCACGCCGCAGGTGAGTGGCAAAGAGTGCCGCGGCACTCTTTGGCACTCACGTCGACTGCGATTGGCGGGCGAGGCGGCGGTCGTAGTCGGCCCGTCCGACGGAGTCGACGGCGGTGAGCGCCCGCCGGTCGTCGACGAGTCGGCGGCCGAGGTCGAGAAGGCGCTCCGGGACGACGGCGTAGATCAGGTCCCACCCGGCGAGGTAGCGGGGCACCGCGGTTTCGGCGCGACGATGGTCGAGCGTCCGGACGATGGCGTCCGCCACGTCCTCGGGGTCGACGGTCGGCATCCCACCGCCCAGCGGCACCCCCGACGACAGCCCGGTGCGGACCGCGCTGGGAAGGATGGTGCTCACGCTGACGCCGGCCGGAGCGAACTCGGCGCGGACGGCGGCGGAGAGCCCGACCGCCCCGAACTTGCTGGCGTTGTAGACGGCCATCCCCGGCACGGGCAGTTTGCCGGCCATGGATGCGACGTTCACGATGTGGCCGCGCCCGCGCTCGACCATGCCGGGCAGCACCGTGCGCATGCCGTGCAGCGGTCCCCACACGTTGACGTTCATCGTCATCCGGCTGGTCTCGCCGGATTCGTCGAGGAACCCGCCGAGCGGCATGACGCCGGCGTTGTTGATCAGCACGTCGATGCGGCCGCAGTCCGCCAGCACGTCGTCAACGAACCGCCGCCACGACTCCACGGAAGCGACGTCCACCGTGTACGCGCGGGCGCCGATCGCCGCCGCGGCCTCGTCGGCGACCGCACGATCGAGGTCACCGATGCACACGGTCGCACCCCGGGCCGTGAAAAGTTCCGCAGTGGCGCGTCCGATGCCCCTCCCTCCCCCGGTCACGACGACGACCGCGCCGTCCAGGTCGATCTCGGGGTAATTCCGTCCGCTGAAGATTCCCATGGTTTCGGAGACTAGCAGTATCTGAGTTACGTCGGTAGCCCGAATTTCCGCGAGTCCGTCGACGTGAGGCGATATCCGGCGGACGGAAATAAGATGAGTGATGACGAAAAACCCGCCGGGCCCGCACCATCCGGTCGTTCTCGAAGCGTTCCCGTGAAGTCGGGCCTGTCCTCGGTCCTCGGCGCGTGCGTGGTGGCGCTGGCGCTCCCGTGGTCGCATCCGGCCGTGGCCGACGCGGCGCCGGATTCCGCCGTCCGGTACGTCGCGTTGGGGGATTCGCGAGCCACCGGGTCGCCTCAGGATCTGCTGTCGATTCGGGACGGGTGCTTCCGCACGTCCGACGCGTACCCGCAGATCGTCGCCGACACCCTGAGTGCTGCGTCGTACGTCAGCCGGGCGTGCGCGGGCGCGAAGACCGAGAACATCACGACAACACCGCAATTCACCGTCACCGGACCGCAGCCACCGCAGATCGGGGCGCTCGCGCCGGACACGACGCTCGTCACCGTCAGCATCGGCGGAAACGACATCGCGTGGTCGTCGCTGGTCGAGCCCTGCTACACGCCCGCCCCGGGATTCGACGCGAAATGCCGCTCCGACGCCACCACGGCCCGGCGCATGAACGACGCCCTCACCGTGCTCGGCCCGAAGGTGTCCGCGACCCTGGCCGCCATCGCCGCGAAGTCCCCCGCAGCAACTGTGCTCCTGGTGGGACACGGCGGCATCTTCGGCGACCGCGGCTGCTGGCCCTACGTCCCCACGAGCGATGCCGACGCCGCCTTCGTCGTGCAGTTCTTCGCGAGAATGAACTCCGTTCTCGCCGATGCGGCACGCGCGAACGACGCCCGGTTCGTCGACGTGGCCGCCGCCGCGGTGGGGCACGATGCGTGCGCCGGGTCCGATCGGCGCTGGTTCGAGGGTCTCGTCCCCCAGTCGTTCACGATGCCCCTGCACCCCACCAACGAAGGGCACAGAGCGATGGCCTCGCTCGTCGTCGCGGCCCTCCCCTGACCAGCGGGCGTCGGCAGGCGCGCACTGCCGGCCGCCCGACCTGGTGGCACACCCGGGGCCCATCCGGTATATCCTTCAAACGGGTCGTACGGTTTGTTATCCGGCAACGGACGTAACCGATACCGGCACTCACATGAAGAAAAACGATATCTGTTTCCCGACACGTGGATCGTCCACGGGCCGGGAACGGAAGGACCGCAGTGCTGTTGGCAGAAACGTCAGGAATACGGGCCCCCGTGGCCGCACCCCACCACGAGGAGTGGCGCGAGGTGGCCGCATGCCGCGGAGTCGCATCGTCGGTGTTCTTCTCCCCCGACGGTGAACGCGGTCAAGCCAGGGCCCGCCGCGAGGCGAACGCCCGCCAGATCTGCGAGACCTGCCCGGTGCTCGCCCGGTGCCGCGACCACGCCCTCACCGCGGACGAACCTTACGGAATCTGGGGTGGAATGACCGAGGCCGATCGCCGACGCCACGCTCGCCGAACCCGCTCCGGCGCGCGGCGCTGACCGGCCCCCGCCGAGTGGTGTCGAACGTGCATGTGGCCGAGACGCATTCGACCGCGAGCTAGAACATGCCGTGGCCACCGAAGCCACCGAAGTGTCCGAAACCGCCGAAGCGACCGAAACCGCCACCGAACGGGCCGGACTCCACTCGTTCGGGACCGTAGGTTCCCGGCCAGCCCCAGGGGAAGCCCGACTGCGGCACGTCGGTGACGGGCCCCGCATCCGGCACGACCCGCGCGACGGGCGTGGCAACGTTGTCGGTTGCTGTTGCCGCGGAGGCAGTTCCGGCGCCGAGGGCGATCAGGGGTGCGATTGCGGCTGCGGCGATGGCCGCGCGGATTGCGAGCTTGTACATTGTTCTCACCTTTCGTTTTCTGGAGCTGTGATCGGGTTGATGATCGATCGACCATTGATGTAAATTTTCGTCCGAACACGTTCCGGAGTCGCCACAGCCAGCAGGTGGTTGCGGGTGCTACCAGCCGTAATCTCGGTCTTCCTGCTAGCTGCAATTCCATTACCGGCCGGCGTGTGCAAGGCGGCATTGTGGCGTGTCGGCCGGTGCCGATGACGTAACCTCGAAATCGATCACTTCGACGGTGATCGGGCGCTTTCTCACGGACGACGGGGAAACTCGAGGTCGACGATGGCCGAATCCCACCCTCCGGCGAAGACCCGGATACGGGTGATGCTGGCCGAGGACGACGTCCTGCTCCGCGAGGGTGTGGCGAGTCTGCTCACCCGCTCCGGCTTCGATGTCCTGGAACAGACCGGCGACGCAACCACCCTCCTCGAACTGGTCCGGACGCGAACGCCCGACCTGGTGGTGGTCGACATCCGGATGCCACCGACCAACACCACCGAGGGCCTCGACGCTGCCCGGGAGATACGCGAAGAGTTCCCCGACGTCGGCATCCTGGTGCTGTCGGCGCACGCCGATGTCGAGCACGCGATGGAACTACTGGCCAGCGGCCGGGGAATCGGCTACCTGCTCAAGAGCCGCATCACCGACGTGGACGACTTCATCGACACCCTGCAGCGCATCGCCGCGGGAGCGTCCGTCGTCGACCCGGCGCTGGTGCAGGAGTTGGTCTCCGCCCGTCGGCGCAATGACCCACTCGCGGCACTCAGCGCGCGAGAGCGGGAGGTTCTGGCCCTCATGGCAGAAGGACGGTCCAACGCCGGCATCGCCCGCCGACTGTGGGTCACCGAGGGAACCGTCGAGAAGCATGTGCGCAGCATCCTGACCAAACTAAATCTCCCGGAGACCGGCGACGATCACCGACGGGTTCTCGCGGTCGTCACCTTTCTCGAGGCTCGCTGACCGGCGCCACGCGATCCCGGTCAGCGCGGAGCAGGTTCCGGACGGCGTCCGACGACAGCTCGGTCTTCGACACGAATCCCACCGCGGGACTGCCGGCGATCAGGTCGGCCAGGTCTTGCTCGGCGTGCGTGGAAATCAGGATCACCGCCGCTGCGAACGACTCGTCGAGTCGCCGCGCGAGGTCGAATCCGCTCTCCGCGCCGAGTTCGACGTCGACCAGAATGATGTCGGGCTGCAGTTCCGCGGCCGTCCGCATCGCGTCGGCGCTGTTCGACACCGTGCCGACCACGGGGATGCCCTGCTGCTCGAGCAGTCGCCGGGCAGTGTCCAGAAAACAGGGGCTGTCATCGACGATCAGGCATCGTGGACGACCGGGCTGCAACACCATGCCCTCCATCGTCGACCCGATACCGCCGGCTACGCATTCCCGCTAGCAGGTAAATACCGCGGGTGCCCGTCGTTCACTCGCCGGCTACCGGGATGGTGATGTCCAAAGTGGTGCCGTGACCCGGCGGACTCGTGATCCGCAGGTGGCCGCCGAGGGCCTCGACCCGGTCCTGCAATCCGAGGAGCCCGGAGCCCGCGGCGGACGAGGCGCCGCCGACGCCGGCGTCCCGGATCACGAGGTGGAGGATGCCGTCCTCCGTTCCCAGGGACACGTGCACCTCGGAGGCTCGCGCGTGCTTGGCGGCGTTGGTGAGCGCCTCGGCGACCACGTAGTAGGCGGCTACCTCCACCGATTCCGCGAAGCGGTCGTCGATTGCGACGTCGAGGGTGACGGGGACGGCGGAGCGACGTGCCAGCGTCCGCACCGCCGATCCCAGTCCTCCCTTCGACAGGATCGCCGGGTGGATTCCGTGCGAGAGTTCGCGCAGATCCTCCGACACCCCCTTCAGCCCCGAGGCGACGGCCGACAGTTGCTCCTTCACGTCCACCCATTCGGCAGGCACCGATGCCTCCGTCATCCGCACCTCGAGCCCCAGCGACACCAGTCGCTGCTGAGCCCCGTCGTGAAGATCGCGTTCCAGGCGACGCCGGGCCTCGTCGGAGGCCGCGACGATCCTCGCGCGTGAGGCGAGCAGTTCGGCACGAGTCACCGCATTCGCGATCGCGGTCGCGACAAGATCGGCGAAGTCGCCGAGTCGCGCCTCGGTGTCCGATGGCAGCGGCTCGGCGCGCCACGATCCGACGATCGCCGCACCCCACACCCGGGAGTCCACGACGATCGGGACTCCCACGATCGATCCGAAGCCGCCTTCGCGAATGCGGGTCGCGACTTCCCCGCCGACGTGTTCGTGGTTGTCGATCCTGGCGGCACGGCCGGTGCGGAGAACGATCGCCCCGACGTCGTCGCCCTCCATCGGAATTTTGTCCCCGGTGTCGGACATCCCGGTGATCCCCGGCTCGTATCGCACGGCGACCAACGTCCCCGTGCCGTCCCCGTCGTCGCGAAGAAGCACGGCGTTGACCACGTGCAGCCAGAGCGCGAGTTCCTCGGCGACCGCGGTGAACACTTCCGGTGGGCTCACTCCACGCGCTGCCAGTGTCGCCACCCGGCGCAGTGCGGCCTGATGCGCGGCGAGGATCCCGAGTTCGTCGCGGCTGGCCTCGGCCTCGCGCCGACGCAGGACCGCCTCGGCGGTGCGCAACCTGGCCTGACCGGCCATCAGGTTGGCCACCAGCGCGACGGGCAGGAAGACCAGGACGGCCACCCAGTCGCCGGGTTTGGTCGGAAGCAGGGACCCCGCCACCTGGAGGTGGAAGTAGACGTAGACGACTGCGCTCACCAACGTCGTCATCACCGACAGCACGAATCCCCAGCGAGCCGAGACCACCAGGACTCCGAGCAGGAACACCGCACCGAAGGCGTTCTGCGGCGCGACCGTGTCGAGCTGGTGCACCACAACGGTTTCCACGGTGATCACGGTGGCGGCGACCACGATGCCCAGCCACAGCGGCGGGGTGGTCGGGCGCACCAGGAGCGCTATCAGACGCGCAGGCATTTCTCGCGTGTCCGCATCGACAGCCCCGAACGGGGACGCGGCGTCGCGCCGCGACAGCGCTCCGATTGACCGCCGTGACCACTGTCGCGTCATCGTGCTTGCTCGGATCAGTCGTGGAGTTCTCGGACAGACCTCGATGTGCATCATATCGAGGTGACCCTCCCCGTCTCGACGGGTTGCTCCCGTCAGTCGGCTGACACCGGCCGATGTCGCTACGCTGGGCACAGGCCGATGCAGTAGACCTTGGGAGGACGCGGTGGTAGCCGTACAGATACAGGTGGGTGATCTGGTGCAGGCGTCCGGTCACGCCGGCCCCTGGCTGGTCATCGAGGTCAGCAAGGGCATGGCTTCGCTGCAGCATCCCGACGGACATCGACTGTCGGTCCGGACGACGACGCTGTCCGTGGTGCACAAGGCGACGAGCCCGGCGGGCGAAGTCCAACCGCCCGCCCGCGATCAGCCGGGAGAGTCCCCCACGCTCTTCGACTAGTCGTCGATCGTCGTGACGATCGACGTGACCGCCGGGGTCCGCGGGGTCGAGCCGAATCCGAACCGGACCGGCGGGTCGACCGGTGTCAGGGCGCCGAGGTTCTCGCCGCACCAGGTGGCGGAGATTCCGGCGAGCCGCCGCTGGTCGATGGCGCCGTAGAATTCGCGACGCCCGTTGCCCGCGGTGCCACGGGTGCGCACACCGCTGAGTACGACGCGGGCGATCGGGTCGCTGACCGCGCAGAACCACGGCGCGCTCGCGACGGTCCGCGGCACCAGGTTCAGCAGGTGTCCGAGCGGGGTGCGGGCCCCGACCTCGAACCGCACATGCAGGTCGCCTGCCCGGACCGTCCTTCTGTCGCCGGACCGCGTGTAGTGGACGGGCGTGATCACCGTCCGGTCGAAGGTGTACGTCGCAGTGACGAAATCGCGGACGGCGTCCGACGGAGCGAGGAGTACCCGCAGGCCGTCGGCGTGTTCGACCATCACGTCGGTGAACTCCCCCAGCGGCGATCGCGGCCAGTGGCCGACGACGATGCGGACACCCGACCCGGTGCCCAGGCCGGTGATCTCACCGTCGAAACGCCATCGCGTCATTCGGTCAGGTGCCGGTACGCTGCGGCGCTCCGATCCGACAAGACGGTGCGGAGAATGAATCGTGTTTGCGCCGTGATGTATTGGTCGACGGTGTAGCGGGACGCGAAATGCCAGTGCTTGAGCGCCCACCCGTGCGCCAGCATCATCATGTCGAATGTCGTCAGGTCGACGTCGAGGTCGCTCGCGATCCCGGAGGCGATCGCGGCCTCGAGGGCGTCGTGGAGCGGCTTGGACGTCGCCACCTCGAGTTCCTTGATCCGCTCGCGCCCGTCCTGGTCGAGGGTCCGGCTCTCCCGGTAGGTCAGCACGACGGCGTCCAGATTCTCGTCGACGATCTCGACGAACCGCCGGAACCCGGCGGCCAGCCGCTCGATGGGGTCGGTTCCCGCGGCGTCCATCGCGGGCTCGAGCTGATCGCGGAACGCGTCGAGGATGTCGACGATCGTGGCGAGGAGGATCTCCTCCTTGCCGCCGAAGTACTTGTAGATCAGCCCCACGCTCACCTGCGCCTCGTCGGCGAGCGCCTGCATGGACATCTGATGGAACCCGGTCCGCTGCATCACCGTGACGGCGGCGTCGAGCACCTGACGTCGACGCGAGCTGACGCGGACGGCGCGGACCGCCTCGTCGAGTGGAAGGGCGGACGTGTCCTTCGCCATGACAGATGACCTCTCCTTGGTGGCGGAACCTGCGGTGAATGGGTATTCACAGTATCCCGCGCGGGGACCGGAACCACAGTCCGGTCCGTGTCAGATACCGAGATCCTTCGCGACGATCGTCTTCATGATCTCGGTGGTGCCGCCGTAGATGGTCTGGATCCGCGCGTCCACGAACGCGCGTGCCACCGCATATTCGCGCATGTAGCCGTATCCGCCGTGGAGTTGCAGGCACCGGTCGGCGACGCGGACCTGCAGTTCGGTGGTCCACCACTTGAGCCGCGCCGCACGGGCCGCGGTCAGCTCCCCGCGGACGTGCTGCCGGATGCAGTCGTCGAGGTAGGTGCGGGCCAGGTCGAGTTCCGTGGCCAGTTCCGCGAGAACGAACTGGGTGTTCTGGAATCCGGCGATCGGTTGCCCGAAGGCGCTGCGCTCCTTCACGTACGCCAGGGTCTGCTCGAGGACACCCTCGGCGGCCGCGACGGCGCCGACGGACAGGGACAGCCGCTCCTGCGGCAGGTTGTGGACGAGTTGATAGAAACCCTGTCCCTCCTCCCCCAGCAGGTTGGCCACCGGAACGCGCATGTCGGTGAACGTCAGCTCGCTGGTGTCCTGGGCGTGCAGCCCGATCTTCTCCAGGTTGCGGCCACGGGAGAACCCGGGCGTGTCCGACTCGACGACGAGCAGCGACAATCCCTTGTGCTTGTCCGGCGACGTGCGCACGGCGACGACGAAGAGCGTGCCGTTCTGGCCGTTGGAGATGAACGTCTTGCTGCCGTTCACCACATAGTGGTCGCCGTCCCGCACGGCCGTGGTGCGGATGCCGGTGAGGTCGCTGCCGGTGCAGGGCTCGGTCATCGCGATCCCGAGCACGGTCTCCCCGGTGACGGTTCCCGGAAGCCACCGGGCCTTCTGTTCCTCGGTCGTCATGTCCGTCAGGTACGGCAGCACGACGTCGTTCTGGAGGGAGAACGCGATGCCCGCGGCGGCGGCACCCACCCGGTTGACCTCGTCGATGACGATCGCGTTGTAGCGGAAGTCCTCGACGCCGGGACCCCCGTACGCCTCGGGGACCGGGAAACCGAGCAGGCCCTGCTTACCCGCGTCGGTGAACAGTGCCGGGTCGAGGCAGCTTTCGCTCTCCCACTGCTCGTGCCGCGGGACGATCCGCTCGCGAACGAAGCTGCGGATGCTGTCCCGGAACTGGTGATGCTCGGATTCGTATTCGATGGTCATGGTGCTCTCTCCTATCCGCGGGCGCCCGGGGTGACGAAGGCCCCGCTCTCGAACTCCCTGCGTGCGGTGTCGGTTGCCTTGTAGTGCAGCTTCTTTCCCGTTGCCGATACGGGGAGCGATTCCACGAAGCGGTACGCACGGGGCCGCTTGAACTGCGACAGCATCGGGTGCCTGCGGCAGAAGTCGTCCAGTTCGTCGGCGGACGGGACCGGTGCGGTGGCGACGACGTAGGCCACGACGACCTGCCCCCACTTGTCGTCCGGAACACCGACGACGAGCGAATCCGTCACTGACGCGTGCTCGTTCAGCGCTTCCTCGATCTGCACCGGGTGGACGTTCTCGCCGCCGGACAGGAGCATGTCGTCCTTGCGTCCGACGATCGTCACGAACTCCTTCTCGTCCCAGGTCGCGAGGTCGCCGACGTGCAGCCAGCCGTTCCGGAACTTCTGCTTCTCCTGCTCCGGAGCATCGAAATAGGCGTTGGCGCCCTTCGGGGAACGGACGACGACCTCACCGATCTCTGTTCCGTCCCTCGCGACCGTCTCGTGGGCGTCGGCGAGGCGGTCGTCGAACAACTTGACCACGGCGACGTCGTCGTCGATGCAGGCCCGCCCCGCGGTCCCTGCCATGTCCGGCAGATCGGTGGGCCGCAGGAAGGTGTTCCAGAAACCTTCCGTGCTGCCGTAGCCGTTGAAGATGCGCGGATTCAGCACCTTCTGGTAGTGCAGTGCCGCCTCCCGCTCGAGGGGCGCACCCATCGTGACGATGCCCTTCAGGGTGGACAGGTCGCGGGGCTTCTCCTCCTGGGCACGCGCGAGCATCGCCAGGTTGGTCGGGGCGCCGATCAGGAACGTCAGCCCGTACTCCTCGACGTGGTCGAGCGTGACGTCGGCGTCGAAGCTGCGCAGCGACACCAGCGACGCACCGAGATAGAACGTGGGATTCGGTCCGGCACAGTACAGCCCACCCCGGTGGAACCACGGCGTCATGTTCAGCGTCTTGTCTTCCGCCGTCAACGGGAAGTGCATGATCACGTCGTGGGCGCTGAAGATCTCGATCATGCTGTTGAGCGGGACGCCCTTCGGCATGCCGGTGGTTCCCGACGTGAACAGCCGGGTGGTCTCGTCCCACACCGTGCGAGTCACCTCCGGTGGCGACGCCGATTCGGCGACGAGGTCGTCGAACCGGATCACCTCGAAGCCGTTCCCCGGCAGGGGCTCTCCCGGACCGACGGCGACGACGAGCGCGGGCTTGTGGGTGGAGCGCGCGAGCGCGTCCCGCACCATCTCGCCGATCTCGGTGTCGTAGACGAACACCGTGGGACGGTTGGCGTCGAGGATGTACGCCGTCTCGCCGGACGCGAGCCGGAAGTTCATCGGCGATCCGACCGCCCCGCAGGCCTGCCCGGCCAGGTACAGCTGGGCGAACTCCGGGCCGTTGAACAACTGGTAGGCCACGACGTCGCCGGGAGCGACACCAGCGCGGGCGAGTCCGGTGGCGAGCCGGTCGACCCGGTCGCCGAGTTCGGCGTACGTCCAGCTCTCGCCGGTCGACGGGGACTGCATCGCGAGTCGATCGGCGTACCGGTGCGTGTTGCGCCGGAAGCCGTTCAGGTAGGTGAAGTCGTGCTCGAAGTACTGACGATAAGCGTGGGCATCGTATGTGTACGTCATGATGAGTCCTCCGTCCCGGTGCCGGTCAGCCGGCCATGGTGAGGCCACCGCTGACGCTGATCACCTGGCCGGTGATGAACGAGGCGGATTCGGACGCGAAGAACACGACCGGCGCCGCAACCTCTTCCGGGCGCGCGAGCCTGCGGAACGGAATGGCCTTGACCAGAGCCTCTTTCAGCTTCTCCGCCTGCGCCTGGAACAGCGGTGTGTCGGTCGGGCCGGGGCACACGCAGTTGACGTTGATCCCGTGCCGGGCCATCTCCCGGGCCAGCGACTTCGACAGGGCGATCACGCCGCCCTTCGCACCCGCGTAGATGCTCTCCCCCGCGCTGCCGACACGGCCGGCATCGCTCGCGAGGTTGATGACCCGCCCACCGCTACCCGCCTCTACCATGCCGGGGAGGAAGGCGCTGCACATGTGTACAGGGCCGAGGTAGTTGATGGCGACGACCTTCTCGGCGAATTCGGTGGTGGCGTTGAGGAACTGGTCGGTGCGGTCCCATCCCGCCGCGTTGACGAGGATGTTCGCGACCCCCACCTCGGCCGTGACCCGGTCGCGCAGGGCGTCGACCTGCGTCCGGTCGGCGACGTCGACGGTCATCGGAAAGAGCCGGTCGGGCCTCTCGGCCGCGGTCTTCTCCGCGGCCTGCAGGTCGAGGTCGGCGACGACCACCCGATCGCCCTGCTCGGCGAGCGCGAGCGCGATGGCACGGCCGATGCCGGATCCTGCGCCTGTGACCACTGCGATGTTGTTACTCATGATGTTTCCCCTTCCCGTGTGTGTCGGACTCAGGCGTTGACGTACTTGTTGAACTCGGGCTTGCGCTTCTCTGCGAACGCCGTCGCCCCCTCGAGCCCCTCGGGTGAATGCGTGAACAGGTCGAGCGCAGACATCGCGAGGTTGCTCAGTCCGGCCTGATGGTCGGTGTCGGCGTTGAACGACTGCTTCAGGAAGCGCAGGGTGGTGGGGCTCTTCTCCGCGATCTCCGCGGCGACGGCCTTCGCCTCGTCGAGCAACCGGTCCGCGGGGACGATCCAGTTGACCAGTCCCCAGCGTTCGGCGGTGACGGCGTCGTACTGACGGCAGAGGTACCAGATCTCGCGGGCCCGCTTCTCGCCGACGACGCGCGCCAGGAACGCCGAGCCGAAGCCCGCGTCGAAGGAGCCCACCCGCGGTCCCGCCTGGCCGAACTTCGCGGTCTCGGACGCGATGGTGAGGTCGCAGAGCACGTGGAGCACGTGGCCGCCGCCGACGGCGATGCCGTTGACCGCCGCGATGACGGGCTTGGGGACGTCGCGGATCAGTTTGTGCAGGTTGCCGATCTCGAACATGCCGCTCTCGGTGGGGCCGTAGTCGCCGGTCTCCGCCCGCTGCTTCACGTCGCCGCCCGTGCAGAACGCCTTCTCCCCCGCACCGGTGAGGATGATCGCCTGCACCGCGTCGTCGGCCCATGCCGAGCGGAAGGCCTTGATCAGTTCCTCGACGGTCTTACCGCGAAATGCGTTGTAGCGGGCGGGGCGGTTGATCGTGACGATCGCCGCCGGGCCGTCGACCTCGTAGGTGATGTCTTCGTAAACGGTCACGGTAATTCCTTCCTCGGAAAGGCTGTGATGAGTTTCGGTTCAAACTTTGTGAACCATTATTCGATAAGAATGAACATACATTCACTACCGGAGTGTGTCAAGGGTCACGACCGCTAGAGGAAGGCGCTGATCCCGGTCTCCGCCCGGCCGATCAGCAACTTCTGGATCTGGCTCGTGCCCTCGTACAGCGTCATCACCCGTGCATCGCGCATGTACTTGGCGACGGGGTACTCGTCGACGTAGCCGTAACCGCCGAACAGCTGGATCGCATGGTTGGCGGCACGAACCGCGGCCTCGCTGCAAAAGTACTTCGCCTTCGACGCGGCCGTCCCGAACGGCTCCCCGCGCTCGATCAGATCGGCCGCCCGCCAGGTGAGCAGCCGCCCGGCGTCGGCGTCGACGGACATGTCGGCGATCAGGTCCTGCACGAGTTGGAACGACGCGAGCGGACGGTCGAACTGCGTGCGCTCCCGGGCGTAGTCGACGGCCGCCTCGAGGCAGCCCTGGATGATCCCCACGCATCCGGCGCCCACCGAGACGCGGCCCTTGTCCAGCGAGTGCATCGCGATGGAGAAGCCCTGCCCCTCCGATCCGAGGAGGCAACTCGCCGGCACCCGCACGTCGGTGAACGACAACTCGGCGGTCGCCTGCCCGCGGAGTCCGAGCTTCCCGTGGATCTCGCGGGATTCGAAGCCAGGGGTGTCCGTCGGGACGAGGAAGGCCGAGACACCCTTGGGCCCCGGACCTCCGGTGCGCGCGAACACCAGGCACACCTTGGCCCACGTGCCGTTGGTGATGAAGATCTTGGAACCGTTGATGACGTACTCATCGCCGCTGCGCACCGCCTTGGTCTTCAGGTGGCCGGGGTCGGACCCGTTGTCGGGCTCGGTGAGCCCGAAACAGGCGAGCGCCTCACCGGACGCGATGCGGGGCAGCCATTCGTGCTTCTGCTCCTCGGTGCCGTGCGAGAGGATCACCTTCCCCACCAGTCCCATCGACACCGACACGATGCCCCGGACCGCGGAGTCAGCCCGGCCGAGTTCCTCCATCCCGAGGCAGTACGTGATGTAGTCGCCGCCCAGCCCGCCATATTCCTCGGGAATGGTCATGCCGAAGAAGCCGATGTCGGCGAGTTTCCCGACGATCGCGGTGTCTACCGACTCGGCGCGGTCCCATTCGGCGCGGTGCGGGACGACCTCCTTGTTCAGGAAGTCGCGGGCCAACTGCCGGAACTCCTTCTGCTCCTCGGTCAGTGTCAGATCCATGGAATGCTCCTCGATGCCGCAGTGAATGCATGATCATTAGATTTGAGCGATTGCTCATAACAAATGAAGCATTATTCATTTCGGTGGAGGCGTCAACCCTCGCGGAGCGCAAAGGTATGGTCCGGCGACAGGTCGCCTGGGTAGGCTCGGGACATGCCGGTCACCTGGTCGGACGACGTCGACGAGGTCATCCGCGACGACCTCACCAGCGGGTTCGCGTACGTCACGCCCGCGGGCGGCGCGGTGGTGGCCGCGGTGGCGCCGTTCGGGCTGCGCGACCGCGAGCAGGGCACCGTCGGATTCACCACCTCGCTGGGTTTCGGCCGCAAGCTCGAGCGCATCAAGGCGGAACCGCGGGTGGCGCTCGCCTTCCATGCACGCGAACACGGGATCGGCGACTGCACCAGCCGGCGCTACGTGCTCGTGCAGGGCGACGCGACGTTCGATCCCAGCCCCGACCGGGACCTCCTCGACGCACTCGGCGAGCGCTCGGCCCCCTATGTGGGAGCGCCGCGGCGTGGCCGATTCTGGGACCGCTGGCTCAGCGCCTACTACACCGACCGGGTACTGGTGACGGTCGCGGTGACACGGGTGACCGCCTGGCCCGACCTGCGCATAACAGGTGAGCCCGAGGTGTACGGCGCACCGCGCCCCGACGCCGACGCGGCGCCACAGAAGCCGCCGAAGAAGGGCACCGGACCACGGGTGGATGCGGTGAAGACCGGTCAGCGCGCCCGGAAGCTGCCGCACGTGCTGCTCGCCTACCGCGAGGCGGACGGCTATCCGACCGTCGTGCCGGTGGATGTGCACTCGGCGAGCCACGAGGGTGTGCGTCTGAGGGTCCCCGCGGGGGTGCCGCAGGGCGGCCGCCGCGCCGGCCTGCTCGCCCACGCGTACCGGCCCCAGCTCGTCGGCCTCGAGTCCCGTCAGAACACCGGCTGGATCGAGGTCACCGGCACCGAGGCGGTGTACGCACCGCACACGCAGGGCGGGTTCACTGCGCCGCCGAACAAGACGATCCTGCTCCTGGCCAACGGATTCATGGCCCGCCGCGGCCTCGCGAAGGCCCGGAAGGAAGGCCGCACCCAGGCGCTGGGCCGATGAGCCGGGTCAGGCCGCGGTTCGTGTAGCGGCTCGGCCCGTTCACGTGGTTCACCACTGCTGGGCCGGCCACGGTATTCTCAGCTGAACCGAACCTTCGGTCGGCTCCTGTGGACGGCGGCGCACCGATGCGGTGGAGTTCTGCACCTGGAAGGATTGCGCGCATGACTACGGCACGCCCCGCACGGAAGACCGGATCGCCCGGACGCCCCGGCTACGACCTCGACTCGCTGCTCGCTGTGGCGGTCAAGGTCTTCAACGACAAGGGCTACGACGGCACCAGCATGGAGGTGCTGGCCCAGCGCCTGGGAATCACGAAGTCGTCGATCTATCACCACGTGTCCGGGAAGTCTGAGCTCCTCGAACTGGCGCTGTCGCGCGCACTCAACGCTCTCTTCGCGGTCACCACCGAGGAGAAGGCGACGAGCGGCCGGTACATCGACCGCCTCGAGTACCTCGTCCGCCGCAGTGTCGAGGTCCTCGCCGCCGAACTCCCCTACGTCACGCTCCTGCTCCGCGTCCGGGGCAACACCGCGGTGGAGCGTCGCGCGCTCGCCCGCCGCCGCGAGTTCGACGCCTTCGTCAGCGACCTCGTGGTCGCGGCGGCGGAAGAGGGCGACCTGCGGCCCGGAATCGATCCCGCACTCACCAGCCGGCTCGTGTTCGGCACGGTCAACTCGCTGATCGAGTGGTACCGCCCCCGCACCGGCGGGACCGTCGCCGACCTCGCCGACGCCGTCGTCGAGCTGACGTTCGACGGGCTGCGCCGCGCCTGAGCGAGACGTCACCGGTCGTGCTACGACGACAGGGTGGATCTCGATCGAATCGTCCACCGTCGTGCCCGCTCGGACAGTTGGGTGCGCAGCCGCGCTCGGACTTCGGCAGGCACTTCGCGTGCCGCGACACTCTCCAGGATCTTGGACAGTCGCCGGTCGAATCCGGGTGTCGTCATACCGAACCCGATCCAGATCTCGTCGGGCGGTGGACCACCGTAGGGCAGCCACCGGCACGCGAACTCGAGTATGGCTGCGTCCACCCTCTCCACTCCGGTAGCCACGGGTCAGACCGTGACGGCGAGGTTTTCGAAGATGGTGGCATTGGCCATGCCGCCGCCTTCGCACATCGTCTGCAGCCCGTAGCGGACGCCCTCGGCGCGCAGGTGGTGCACGAGGGTGGTGGCGAGGCGGGCCCCGGATCCGCCGAGCGGATGCCCGAGAGCGATCGCCCCGCCGAGCGCGTTGACCTGGTCCTCCGGTGCCCCGGTCGCCCGCAGCCAGGCGCCGACGACGCTGGCGAACGCCTCGTTGACCTCGAAGGCCCCGATGTCGTCGAGGGTCAGACCTGCGCGTTCGAGCACCCGCGCGGTGGCGGGGATGGGTCCGGCCAGCATCGCGACCGGGTCGTCGCCGACGACGGTTGCGGTGTGTACCCGGGCCAGCGGGGTCAGCCCGAGGTCGCGGGCCCGGTCGCCGGACATCACCAGCAGGGCCGCGGCGCCGTCGGAGATCTGCGAGGCGTTGCCCGCGGTGACGCGGCCGTCCTCGCCGAAGGCAGGCTTCAACTCGGCGAGCTTCTCGAGCGTCGTGGTTCGGCGGATCCCCTCGTCGGCGTCGAGTTTCGTTCCGTCCGGCAGGGTCACCGGCACGATCTCGCCGGCGAATCGGCCTTCGTCGACGGCCGCGGCGGCCCGCTGGTGTGAGCGCAGGCTGTACTCGTCGAGCCAGCCGCGGCTCAGTTCGTACCGGTCGGCCAGGATCTCGGCGCCGCGGCCCTGGTTGAACTCGATGCCGTCGTAGCGTCGCCGAATCGCCTCGCTGTTGGGGTCACCGAGGCCGACGCGCCGCGCCGATCCCATCGGGATGCGGGTCATCGACTCGACGCCGCCCGCGACGACGACGTCGTACTGGCCGGCGATCACTCCCGCGGCGGCGAAATGCAGTGCCTGCTGGCTCGATCCGCACTGCCGCTCGATCGTGGTGCCGGGAACCGACTCGGGCCATCCGGCGGCCAGCACCGCGTTGCGTGCAATGTTGCCGGCCTGCTCACCGACCTGTCCGACGCATCCCCACACGACGTCGTCGACCGACGCGGCGTCGACCCCGGCCCGGTCGAGCAGCGCAGTCAGCACGGTCGCGGACAGGTCGACGGGGTGGACCTCCGCGAGGCCGCCCTTGCGGCGGCCGATGGGGCTCCGTACGGCTTCGACGATGACTGCATCACGCATGGTGTGTTCCTGTTCTCTCGTTCTCGGTGATCACGTCGCGGTCCAGACCGGGGCGCGGCGTTCGGTGAAGGCGGCGGCGCCCTCGCGGGCGTCGTTCGAGTCGAAGACCGGCATCACGATCTGCCGGGTCCGCTCGAACATCTCCGCGCGCGGCCAGCCGGGCGACTCGTCAATGACCCGCTTGCTGGCCCGGACTGCGAGCGGTCCGTTGCCGGCGATCTCCGCGGCCAGTTCGAGTGCCGCCGACAACACCTCGCCCTCGGGGGCCAGCCGGTTGACCAGCCCCAGCGGGTGCAATTGCGCGGCGGTCACGGTCTTGCCGGTGAGCACCATCTCCAGCGCCACCGCTCGCGGCAACCGTGCGGGCAGCCGGGTCAACCCGCCCGCGGCAGCGACCAGGCCGCGGCGGACCTCGGGCAGGCCGAACGTTGCGGTCGGCGCGGCGACGACGAGGTCCGCCGCCAGGACGATCTCGAAACCGCCCGCGAGCGCGGGACCGTCGACGGCGGCGATCAGGGGCTTGGCGGGCGGCGCCTCCACCAGCCCGGCGAATCCACGACCCTCGACGCGCGGGCTCTCACCCCGCAGGAAAGCCTTGAGATCCATTCCTGCGCAGAAGTATCCGCCGGCCCCGGTGAGCACACCCACTCTCAGCTGCGGATCGGAGTCCAGCAGTCGAACCGCCCCGGCGACGGCCTCCGCGACCGCACGGTCCACCGCGTTGCGGGCCTGCGGCCGGTTCAGCGTGATGACCAGCACCGGCCCCACCCGTTCCGTCAGCACGACCGGCGTGGGCGCCTCTGCGGTCACCTCGGTGCCATCCGGATCGCACCGTCGAGGCGGATCGTCTCGCCGTTGAGCATGCCGTTCTCGATGATGTGCTCGGCCAGCGCGGCGAACTCGGAGGGCTCGCCGAGCCGCTGCGGATGCGGAACCGACGCCGCCAGCGCGTCCCGGATGTCGTCGCGTGCATTGAGAAGGAGCGGCGTCGCGAACACACCGGGCGCGATGGTGCACACCCGGATCCCGACACCCGCGAGGTCGCGGGCGGCGGGCAGTGTCATCCCCACGATGCCCGCCTTGGACGTCGCGTAGTTGATCTGCCCGATCTGACCCTCGTACGCGGCGACGGATGCGGTCAGGACACACACGCCGCGGTCACCGCCCAGCAACTCGTTCGCAGCCATCGCCTCGGCCGCGAACCGCAGCACGTTGAACGTCCCGATCACGTTGAGCCGGATCACCGATTCGAAAGGCTCCAGGTCGGCAGCCTTGCGGTCCTTGGTGAGCACGCGCATCGGTCGTCCGCGACCTGCGCAGTGCACGACGGCCCGCACCGGGCCGCGCTCGGCAGCGGCGGCGAAAGCCGCGGCCACCGCGCCGCCGTCGGTCACGTCGGTCGGCACGAACCGCGCCGCGGGCCCGAGCGCCTCGGCCTGCTCCGCCCCCGGCGAACCGGGGAGATCGAGCAGGGTGACGGTGGCGCCGGACTCGACCAGCCGGGTGGCGGTGGCGAGTCCGAGTCCGGAGGCACCGCCCGTGACGACGGCGTTGATGTCCTTGATCTGCATGGATGAACCTTCGATGTGGCCGGGCTCCAGTGGTGCCCGGAATGGTGTGGAGTGCGAGATGCTAGAGCCCCATCGACTTCGAGATGACGCTCTTCATGACTTCGCTGGTGCCGCCGAATATCCGGGTGACGCGGGCATCGGCGTACAGTCGCGCGATCGGGTACTCGGTCATGTAGCCGTAGCCACCGTGCACCTGCAGGCACTTGTCGATGACCCGGGCCTGCACCTCGGTGCAGAACAGCTTCACCTTGGCCGCGTCGGCGGGAGTGAGAGTGCCTGCGTCCAAAGCGATCAGTGCCTGGTCGATCAGGGCCTGCCCGGCCTGCAACTCAGTCGCGCACTCAGCGAGAACGAACTTCGTGTTCTGGAAGCCGGCGAGCGGCTTACCGAACACCATCCGCTCCTTGGCGTACGCGATCGCCAGGTCGACCGCGGCGGTGGCCGTGGCCTGCGCGGTGATCGCGATCGACAGCCGCTCCTGCGGCAGGTTGTGCGCCAGCATCTTGAAGGCGGCGCCTTCCTCACCGAGAAGGTTGGCCGCGGGCACCCGGACGTTGTCGAAGGTGAGCTCGGCGGTGTCGCTCGACTTCATCCCGATCTTGTGCAGGTTGCGACCGCGGATGAACCCGGGCATGCCGGACTCGACCACCAGCAGCGACAGACCGTTGCGGCGATTCTCGGGATCCTTCGAGGTCCTCGCGACCACGATCACGAGGTCGGCGTTGATGCCGCCGGTGATGAACGTCTTGTTCCCGTTGAGGACGTAGTCGTCGCCGTCGCGGATGGCGGTGGTGGTGACACCGGCGAGATCGGATCCGATTCCGGGTTCGGTCATCGCGATCGCGCTGACGAGTGCACCGTCGGCGAAGCCGGGGAACCAGCGGTCGCGTTGTTCCTCATCGGCGTATTCGAGAAAGTACGGGAGCACGGTGTTCAAGTGCACCTGGAAGCCGCCGAGAGAGGCGGCCGCGTAACCGATCTCCTCGTAGACGACGGTGTTGAACAGGAAGCTGTCGATGCCGCCGCCGCCGTATTGCTCGGGCACCTGCAGTCCGTTGATCCCGAGTGCCGCTGTCTTGGTGTAGAAGTCGCGGGGGATGCAGCCGGCCGCCTCCCAGTCGGGCAGGTTCGGGACGATCTCCTTGGCGATGAACTGGCGGACGACGTCGCGGAAGGCATCGTGGTCGTCGGTGAAGATGGTGCGTTGCATGGTGATTCCTTCGAAATGGGTCGACGGCAAGCGCCGTCGACGGATGTCAGCGGCCGAGTGCGACGACGCCGTCGGCGGCCAGCGCATCGAGCGCGTCGGTCGGGTAGCCGAGTTCGGCGATCAGTTCGGCGGTGTGCTGCCCGAGGTCGGGCGCACCCGCCGTGGGCAGCTTCGGGACGCTCTCGAGGTGCCACGGCGTGCCGAGAGCCGTCGCAGGCACGCCGTCGGGGCGGCTGACCTCGATGAAGAGCCCGGAGGCCTGGACGTCGGGGCTGCGCATCGCCTCGGGGTACGTGTTGATCCGCCCGGCGACGACACCGTTGGCGGCGAGCACGTCCATCGCCTCGTCGCTCGTCATGGTCGCGAACGCAGCGCGCAACTCGGTGAGCAGGGCGACGCGGTTGCGGACCCGGCTCTCGTTGTCGGCGAACCTGGCGTCGTCGGCGAGTTCCTCCCGGCCCAGCAGTCGGCACAGACGACGGAAGTGGACCTCGGAGTAGGCGGAGACGACGACGCTGCCGTCGCTGGTGGGCATGATGTCGGCGGCCGGGGCGACCGTCGGCTGACCGTTGCCCATTCGCCGTGGTTCGTTGCCGGTGGCGAGGTAGGCACCCCAGTTCGGGGCCTGCAGATGAATCGCGACCTCGAGCAGCGACACCTCGACGGTGTCGCCCTCGCCGGTGCGCAGGCGCCGGATGTAGGCGCCGAGGATTGCCTGGGCACAGACGTAGCCGGTGGCGGCGTCGACGATCTGGGCACCGACCTTCTGCGGCTCGCCGTCGTGCTCGCCGGTCACCCACATCAGGCCGCTCTCCGCCTGCGCGGCGATGTCGAGACCCGCACGATTCCTGGACGGTCCGTGCAAACCGAACCCGCTCACCGTCGCGTACACGAGGTGCGGATGCGCGGTGCGCATCTCCTCCGCGCCCAGACCGAGTTTGTCCATCACCCCGGGGCGCAGATTCTGCACCACGATGTCGGCGTCGGCGATCAGCCGGCGGGCGATCTCCTGACCGCGCGGGTCCTTGAGGTCGAGCGCGATTGCCCGCTTGCCGCGGTTGTAGTTCTCCACCATGGCTTTACCGTGCACGCCGATTCCGCGTGCCGACTCGCCGTGCACCGGTTCGACCTTGATCACGTCGGCGCCGAGGTCCACCAGGACCTGGGTGGCGGCGGGGGCAGCGATGAATTGACCGAAGTCGATGACGCGGACGCCGTCGAGGGGCTTGTCGATCATGCGGTCTCCTCGGCACGCTTGCGGATGAGGGTGATGTCCCGTTCGGGGTTGACCAGGAACACCGCGATCGCGCTACCGACGATCATCAGGATCCCGCTGATCAGGAAGCCGGTGCCGTAGCCGGAGATCTTGTCGGCCGCCCGGCCGACCGAAAAGCCGAGTACGAGTGGTGCGATCATGCCGGAGATACTCGACACCGCGCCGAGGCCACCGAGGACCATGCCGCGTTTGCGGGACTGCACGACGTCGGCGATTGCCGTCAACGCCACGCCGTACGCCGCGGTGTTGAGCGAGAAGGCCAGGGACACGAGCAGGATCTGCAGCAGTCCGGCCGACACGATGGTGAACCCGACCATGGTGATGCCGGCGCCTGCGATCAGGCCGGCCGACAGGTAGCCGCGCGCAACCTTCCGGGAGACGCCGCGGGAGACGAGGCGATTCGAGAACCACCCGGCGGCGATCGCACCGACCGCCGCGAGTCCGTAGGGAAGCATGACCAGCCGACCCGTGGTCAGGGTGTCGTAGCCGAGGCCGTCTTCGAGGTAGACGGGGAGCCAGGACACCTTGAGCGTGGTGGACCAGTACGAGCAGAACATCAACAGCGCGATCCCGATCACGGTCCCGGTGCGCAGGATCGTCCGGTACGGGGCGTCGACGGTGTCGACGACGGTTGCCTTGGCCGACTCGGCGGTCTCGGTGGGTGCGCCTCGTCCGAGGAGGATCCAGGCGACCACCCAGACCAGACCGACCGTGATCAGGAGGTAGAACGCGGCGTGCCAGTCCCAGCGGACGATGATCCAGGTCAATACGGGGGCAGCGATGAGGACGCCGAGCGAGGATCCGGCGGTGACGAAGCTGCTCGGCAGGGCACGCTCCTCCGGCGGGAACCAGGAGTGGACGGCGTGGTTGGCGAGGGCGAAGGCCGGGCCTTCGGCGAACCCGAGGACGAGCCGGCAGGCCACCAGGACGCCGAAGGTCACGGTGCCGGTCAGGGGCACCATGGTGGTCACCCAGAGCAGCATCAGTCCGGCCAGCAGCCATCGGATACTCACCTTGGACGACAGCCAGCCGAAGAACAGGGCGCCGGCGGCGAACAGCCAGAAGAAGCTGCTCTGGATCATGCCGAACTGTTGCGGCGTCAGGCCCAGATCCTTCTGGATCTGGACGCCGGCGAACGCGATGACGGACTTGTCCGCGAAATTGATGAGCATGAACACGACGAGCAGTCCGGTAATCATCCAGGCGCGGCGGGTCAGCGCCGATCTGGTACGCCGGGACGATTCGGTTGTCGGCGTCGATATCTGAGTCATAGGGCCTCTTCGGGAACGAACCGTCGCGACGTGTCTGCATGGCATGAACCAGTCCGGACGGATCTCGAACGACCTTCTAGGTGATCGATCCGGATCCCGTCGCAACGGTGTGATCAGGTACACACCATTCAAGTCCCGAGCATCGATCAGGTCAAAGACCAGAAAAGTAGGAGAAATACTGCAATTGCCTATGAGTTCGTGGCACGCGCGTTGTCGTCGCGAATCCGGCGGTCGGACTCGGCCCGCGTCAGCTGCGCGGCCTCGACGAGGGAAACACCGGAGGACATGTGCACGGCGATGGACGCGGCGAACTCCTCGAAAGACGCGCGGGCGCAAGCGAGGAACTCCGTGGACGCCTGGGTCATCCGGCCGGGACGACGGACCACACCCATGCGGCGGGTGAGCCGCGGCGAGAGTTCACGCACCACCCCGCCGCGCAGCATCGCGTCGAGTCCGCTGCGCAGGGCCACGATCGACACCCCGCCGCCCGCGAGAACGATCGGCAGCACGGCGCCACGCTGACGCACCTCCACCGCGACGTCGGGTTCGACACCGTGCAACCGTAGCGAGCGGTCGATGAAATCCCGCGTCGCCGTGCCTTTTTCGCCCATGACGAACGGAATGCGGGTCAACGACTGGATCGGCACCGGGTCGGGCCACCGGGCGTCGGTGCCGGGCGGACACACCAGCACGAGCTGCTGATCGATGAGCTCCTCCCCGACGAGGTCCTCGGTCGGCAGCGGCAGCGCGAGAACGCCCAGCTCGCACGCGCCCGACCGGACCAGCGACACGATATCGGCGGTCTCGTCCCGATCTTCGATGTGGAATCGCACGTCGGGGTACTGCCGGCGGAACTTGGCGACCCACACCGACAGCGGATCCGAGGACAGGTCCGAGAGCGAGGCGATGTCGATTCGGCCGCCGCGCATCGCCCCGACGTCGCGCACGGTGTTTTCGGCCGATTCCACCTCCCGCAGGATGGTGCGTGCCGGGCCGACGAGCGCCTCGCCGGCCGGGGACAGCACGAGGCCGCGGCCGACGCGATGGAACAACTCGACGCCCAGGTCCTTCTCGAGCTTGCGCACCGCCTGCGACAGCGAAGGCTGCGCCACGCGCAACTGCGCTGCGGCGCGGGTGACGCCGCCACAGTCGACTACAGCGAGGAAGTACTCCATCTGCCGCATGTCCATGCTCTGAATCTAGAGGTACCGGGACCGTGGCGAGCAGTCGATAGGGATCTCCCGAGAGTGTGCGGCGACCGGCCGAGAAGGGTATGCCGCCGGTGGCCGGGTGAACTAGCCTCCGCCGCATGAGTGTTGTTCTTCTGGTCCGTCACGGACAAGCATCCTTCGGCACCGACGACTACGACCGCCTGTCGCCGCGCGGCCGAGAACAGAGTCGCGCCCTCGGCACCGAACTGAATCGTCGCGGCATCGCGCCCGCCCGGACAGTCACCGGAAACATGAAACGCCAACGAGAGACGGCTCAGGAGGCAAGCGCGGCAGCCGCCTGGCACACGACGCACCCCGACGTCGATCCGGGTTGGGACGAGTTCGACGCGAGCGCCCTGCTGGCTGCGAACGGTGAGCACGATCCGCGGGCGAAGACGGATTCGCGCGCCTTCCAGCGACTGCTCGAGCGGGCGTCCACACGGTGGTCGTCCGGCGACCACGACGCCGACTACGCCGAGACGTTCGGTGCGTTCACGGCCCGGGTCGACGCGTCCCTCGACCGCGTTGCCGGTGGGCTCGAACGCGGGCAGACCGGTGTCGTCTTCTCTAGCGCCGGCGCGATTGCCTGGGTGACTGCCCGGCTGCTCGGGGGCGGCTTCCCGCAATGGCTCGCCCTGAACAGGGTCGCGGTCAATTCCGGCGTCACCAAGGTCGTGATCGGCTCGTCGGGGACGTCCCTCGTGGCGTTCAACGAGCACGGTCATCTCCCGGACCCCTGGGTCACCTACCGGTGAAACTGTCCGCCCGCTCATGGGCCACGATCAGCTCGACCCGCGAGTTGTAGCCGGTCTTCTTGTAGAGGCGGGTGAGGTAGGCCTCGACGGTCTTGCTGCTGTAGTGGAGAACCTCGGCGATCTGCCGGTTGCTGAGGCCGTCTCGGACCAGCGTGACGAGGTGACGCTCCACATCGGTGAGTGGTCCGGGTGCGCCCGCCTTGTCGACACGTCTGTCGAGGACGAGACCGCGTGACCTGCCGGCGGCTTCGACCCGCTTCAGCCACAGCGTCGCGCCCATCTTCTTGAACAACGCCCACGCGGCCTCGAGGTGGTCGGCGCCGTCCCGGCCGACGACGCCCAGCGCATGGTGGGCCTGCGCCGCGATGTAGTGCAGGCTCTGCTCCTCGGCCTCGAGAAGCACGTCGCGTGCGCGGCCCACGTCACCGAAGCTGAGGGCATGACCGATGCCGGACGCCATCCGGGCCGTGGGCGAACCGATGTCCTCCGCGAGGCGGCAGAACTCGTCCGCGACGCGCCCTGCGGCCTCGACCTCTCCCCGAGCAAGGTAGCCCTCGACCAGACTCGCGTGGATGATGGTCCCGACCTCGTTCCAGCCGCGGGCTCCCGCTTCCGACCGCAGTCGCTCCAGGATCGGGATGGCGTCCTCGAACCGGGACCTCGACACCTCGACCGACGCCTGCACTGCCTGCCAGACCGCGAAGTCGATCCGGCAGGAGGCCGGCGGTTTCGTCGCGGCCAGCACGGACACCGCACGCCGGAAATCGCCACGGCCCGTGAGGATCTGCACCTCCACACATCGCAGCCGAACCAGAGTACTGCGCATACCCGAGAATTCGAGATGGACTGCCTCCCGGGCGATCGTCTCGGAAGCCGCGGCCCAGTCTCCGGTCGTGAACTCGGCGAGCGCGCGAGCCAGGACGGCTTGCCCGCCCAGGTTTCCGAATCCGGCGAGTCCGGCGGCGTCACCCGCCTTCGTCAGCAGCGCGTTCGCACGACCGGTCGCGCCTGCCGTTGCGGCGTGGACCGCCGCCGACTCCAACGCACCGGTGCGCGTGCCCACCGGGAGTTCGCGCTCGCCGGTTCCCAGGATCTCGAGCCGGTCGACGGCCTCGAGCAGATTCGGGAACGTACCGACGGAGGCTTCGACCTGACCGAGGTACGTGTAGGCGACCACCTGGTCCGCCGGAGTCGAGTCGCGCACCTGTGACCACGCCGCCGCGGCCAGGACGCGCGCCTGATCCGTATCGCCGAGGCGCGCCGACATCGCCGCGCGCTGTGCCAGGGAGGGCGTCGAGTCTCTCGCCTGCCCCGCCTCGGCGACCAGCAGGTCCAGAGCACGCTGCGGATCGCCCATCGCGTTGTGGCAGTGCACGACCGTCGCCACGGTGCGGTCGCGGGAACGGCCCGCCGCGAGGACGCCGAGCGCTTGTCTGCCGGCTTCGATGGCCAGGGCCGGCCGTGCACCCTTCCAGTACGCCGCGGACTGCCTGCCGAGGATCTCGCCGGCGGCGGCGTCCGCGCGTGGCAACAGGTCCAGCGCCCGGCCGTACCAGCGAGCGGCCGCGCGCGGCGACGTGCGCAGCGCTCGATCTGCGGCGTGCAACGCCTCCGTGACCGCGGCGATGTCGCCGCGCGCCGCACCCTCGGTGACGTGCCGGGCGCGCTCGAGGGCCGGCATGCCCAGCTCGTGGTCTGTGCCCTCGATCCGCGCGGCGATCGCAGCATGGACGCGGCGGCGCTCGGCCGGACCGATTTCGTCGTACAGCAGCTCACCGATCAGTGGGTGGCCGAATTCGTACCATCCGGACCCCGTTGCCACCAGCGCACCGCTCGCGACCAGTGAGTCGAAGACGGCCCGGACCTCGCCCGGCGACCTCTCGGCGAGTTCGGCGAGGAGAGGAAGGTAGTCCAGATCCACCCGTCCGAACACCGAGACCAGACGACCCAGTGCACGGACGGCGTGATCCCCAGGAAACAGCCGGTGGAGCAACGCCGCAGGGCACGGGAACCGGGGCGGGGAATCGTCGACCAGGTAGCCGATTCCCTGTTCGATCCGGACCGCACCCGCAGTGCGCAACGCGTTCACCGTTTCCCGGACCAGCAGCGCGTTTCCCCGCGTCCGCTCGGTCAGATAACCGGTCAGTCGCTCGTCGGGCGCGGCGCCGAGCACCGACTCGACCAGTTCGCCGAGGGCCTGCCCCTCCACCGGTCGAAGCTCGAGAACCGTCTGTGCCTGTTCGCTCACGAGGTGGCCGATCGTCGCGACCAGACGTTCGCCGGTCGTCCACGGCCGAGTCCGCGAGGCGAAGATCACGAGGAGCGGGCGGCCCGCCAGATGCCGGGCGGCGAGGGTCACGGCGACGAGGCTGTCCTCGTCCGCCAGGTGCGCGTCGTCCACGACCACCACCACCGGCGACGAATCCGTCATCGACTGCAACAGCGCCGTCACACTGTTCGGGTCGCTCGGCGCCGTGCTGTGGCCGAGGACTCCCACGACAGTGCGCACCGTCGCGTACGGGATGTCGCGGTCGTACTCGTGCGCCACGGCGTACAGGCACGTCCATCCGCGCCCGCGGGCCGCGTCGAGCGTGCTCCGCAGGAGGTGTGTCTTGCCGGTGCCGGCCTCACCGAGAATCAGGTACGTCGAACCGACACCGGCACTCAATCGCTCTATGGCGCAGTCGAACACGAACTCGTTCGCATCATCTAGGCGAGACCCAGCCGAAGCGGCATGGCCTTCCATCCCCGCAGTGTGTTGTTGTGATAGCGACGCACGGGTGCCGCAAGTTCGATGCACTTCACGCGGGTCACGAGAACCTCGAGCAGGCATTCGGCCTGCAGACGCGCCGCGTGCTGGCCCACGCACTGGTGGATCCCCATCCCGAAGGCGACGTGCCCCGAGGGATCACGCGAGAGGTCGAACCGGTCAGGGTTGTCCCACCGGCGCGGGTCACGGTTCGCGGCGGCGTAGCACAGCAGCACCCTCGTCTCGGCCGGGATGACGGTCCCGGAGATCTCGACGTCGGCCGATGTCTTGCGGAACAACATCTGGACCGGCGACTCCCATCGCAGCGCCTCGTCGAATGCGACTCGGGCGAGGTTGGGGTTCTCTCGAAGTGCTGCCCATTGATCGGGATGTGTGGCGAATCCGTAGAGCATCGCGGAGAGACCGTAGACGGTCGTGTCCACACCTGCCGACAACAGCGAACGCGTGAGGAGCGGCGCCAGTTCGCGCATGATGTCGCCGCGGTCGGCGGCGGCCCAGATCTCGCTGCCGAACCCTTCGGGCTTCAGTGACTCCCGGGCACACTTCGCCGTGGCCCATTCCGCCAGCGCCTCGCTCCGGCATTCGCCCTGCAGGACCCGCTCGTTTCGCGGCCCCAGGGCATTGAAGATGTGATCCGCGTAGGGAACGAGATTCTCCCGCTGCTCCTCGTCGATACCGGACGCGTCGGGAAAGAAGTTCACCGGAAACACGGCCGCGATGTCGTTGTACCCGTCGATCTCGATCGCGTCCCCGGCAGCCGTGCCGACCAGCAGGTTGTCGATCAGCGTCTCGGCCTGTCGTGTGCAGGCGTCCTTCATCGCACGCAATGCTCGTGCGGACAGGATCGTCTGCAACACCTCGCGGGGCGCGTCGTGCTCGGGTGGGTCGGTCTGAAGCAGTCCCCGGGCCCGCCAGGGCTCGTTCAGGCCGACTCCGGAACCGGAAGTCATGCCCTGCCAGTTCGAGAGTGCGCTGTGAACCTCGTCGTAACGCCCGACGGCGTGGACGTTGTACCGGGGCAGGAAGACGACGGGCCCGGATTCACGCAGTCGCTCCTGGAACGGCAGCGGGTTCTCGAGGGTTTCCGACGAGAACGGGTCGTCGTCGAGGGACGCGGCTGTCGAACCCTGCCGTCCGGTGATATCCGTAATCGACACTGTCAACCTCCTATAGATCCAGCACGAGTCGTTCGGTGA
Source organism: Rhodococcus sp. T7 (assembly GCF_009872365.1). Lineage (NCBI taxonomy): Bacteria > Bacillati > Actinomycetota > Actinomycetes > Mycobacteriales > Nocardiaceae > Rhodococcus > Rhodococcus sp. T7. The sequence goes on along the minus strand of NZ_WXYH01000333.1, from coordinate 134,054 downwards.
TCGAACGTGACACACAGACGAACATCCGGTCCCCCTTGGCGCGCTCCGCATCGCTCAGGAGTGAATCCCGATGATCCGGAACACCGGCCACGACGCCGACTTCGCATGTGCCGCAGACTCCCTCGTTGCACGAGGACAACACGGGGACGCCGGCGGCGTCCAGGGCCTCGAGAACGGTCTGTTCGGTACCGACGGTGACGGTCCTGTCGGAGTGGGACAGTTCGATCGTGAAGGGTTCGGTGCGGACCGGTGGCGGCTGGGAAGGCGCAACGAACCGCTCGAACCGGACGGCCCACCCGGGCCAGTTCGTGGACGCGGCTTCGACCGCCGCCAGCAGTGGCTCGGGTCCGCAGCAGTAGACCTTGGCCCCGTCTGCCGGCTTGTCGAGGAAATCGAGCTGCAGATGACCCGATTCGTCCTGCGGCCACACCGTGACGCGGTTTCCGTAACGAGCCAGTTCTGAGAGGAAGGCCATGGATCGACGCGACCGTCCGCCGTAGAGCAGGTGCCAGTCGATTCCCAGCTTCTCGGCTGCGGCGATCATCGTCATGATCGGGGTGATCCCGATGCCGCCGGCGATGAATTCGTACCGACTCGCCGGAGCCAGACCGAAATTGTTCCGAGGGGTGCCGACACTGAGCATGTCCCCGACAGCCAGATTCTCGTGAATGAACTGCGATCCGCCCTTGGAGTTCGGCTCCCGCAACACGGCGACCTCGTAGGCGGAGGCATCCCAACGGTCGCCGCACAAGGAGTATTGCCGCACCTGGGAACCACCGTCCGCGGTCGGCATGACCAGGTCGATGTGCGCGCCGGGCGTCCAATGCGGGAGCCGCCCACCGGTCGGCTCCTCGAGCCGCAGTTTCACGACGCCGTCCGCCACGACGTCCTTCCGCGCGACCTCGAGCGTCTGGCTTCCGGGCCGCCGGGTGACCGGCGATGCGGGCGAGGACGAGTCGGCACCATGCTGAGCAAGATGATTTGGCACGTCATGATCATGCGCGGCGCCTGCTGGTGCGATCAATGTCTCACTCACTATCAAGGCGATAGCCACACCGAACGGGCCCTGCACACGACAGTGTCCCCCGCACCTGGGTTACAGGTGAGGGGGACACGGGTGGGCCGTCACGGCGAAACCGACTCGCTTCGTGGGCGAGCGGAGCCGAACGCACTCAGCAGAAACCGACCGAGCGGTCAGGCACTGCGTCGTGCGGCCTGGCGGCGAAGTTCATTGCGCGCCAGCGCGTTCTTGTGCACCTCGTCGGGTCCGTCCGCGAACCGTAGCGTGCGGACGTACGCGGCTGCCGGGGCGAGGAAGAAGTCCTGGGAAAGTCCGCCGGCGCCGTGGACCTGGATGGCCTTGTCGATGATCCATTCGACGGTCGACGGCGTGGCGATCTTGATCGCCTGGATCTCGGTGTGGGCGCCCTTGTTGCCCACCGTGTCCATGAGCCAGGCCGTCTTGAGGACCAGCAGGCGCAACTGCTCGAGACGGACCCGCGATTCGGCGATCCAGTCGCGAATCACGCCCTGTTGGCTGAGCGGCTTGCCGAACGCCACGCGTTCGTCGGCCCGCTCGCACATGAGTTTGATCGCCCGCTCCGCGATACCGATGGCGCGCATGCAGTGATGGATCCGGCCGGGTCCCAGCCCGGCCTGGGCGATCCCGAAGCCGTCGCCCTCGTTGCCGATGAGATTGGCAACCGGAACCCGCACGTCGGTGAACTCGATCTCGGCATGTCCACCGCTGTGGTGGTCGTCGTAACCCAAGACCTTCATCGCGCGCGTGATGTGGACGCCGGGGGTGTCCCGCGGTACCAGGATCATGCTCTGCTGGCGATGCCTGTCTGCCGTCGGATCCGTCTTGCCCATCACGATCAGGATCTTGGCGTTGGGATTCATCGCACCGCTGATGTACCACTTGCGGCCGTTGATCACGTAGTCGCCGCCGTCGCGAACGATGCTCGTGGAGATGTTGGTGGCGTCCGAGGACGCGACGTCGGGTTCGGTCATGGCGAAGGCCGAACGGATCTCGGCCTCGAGCAACGGAGTGAGCCATTCCTTCTTCTGCTGCTCGGTGCCGAACATCGACAGCAGTTCCATGTTGCCGGTGTCCGGGGCCGAACAGTTCAGCGCCGCGGGAGCGAGAAGCTTGCTGCGGCCGGTGATCTCGGCGAGCGGCGCGTACTGCACGTTCGTCAGCCCGGCACCCTCGGCCCCGGGAAGGAAGAGGTTCCACAGCCCACGGCTGCGTGCCTCCGCTCTCAGCTTCTGCAGGATGGGAGACTCCGACCACGCGAAGCGGTCCTCGAGGCTGTCCAGCTCCTCCAGGTACGCCGCCTCGGACGGGTAGACGTGCCCGTACATGAAGTCGACGAGTTTCTTGCGCAACTCGTCGGTCCGGGCGTCTGTCGAGAATTCCATCTATTTGTACTCCTTCAGTGAGTCGAGCCCGAGTTCGAGCAGCAACGGCACAGTGCTGCCGCTGTCCTCGAAACCCGCACCCACGGTTTGACGATTGATGTGTCGATACCGGACGCCCTCGGAGATCGAGGCGAGCTTGAAGCAGGCCAGACCGAGGTGGAAGCCGAATCCCTCCAGTTCGCGGCCGCTCTCGGCTTCGTAGTGTTCGATGATCTGCTTCTCGGTGAGGTAGCCGGGTGCCAGCGTCGCGTCGTACTTGGCCGGTTCCGTCGTATCCCGTTCGGACACGATCTTCGCTCGCCGCTGATAGGTGAGCATCAAGGCCAGGTCCAGGAGCGGGTCGCCCAGCGTCGCCAGTTCCCAGTCGATAACCGCGGCAGGCAGGTCGTCGGCGCCGACGAGCACGTTGTCCAAGCGGAAATCACCGTGGACGATGCCGGCCGCCGACTTCGAGGGGACGGCCGCGACGAGTGCAGTGTAGAGCTCGTCGGCGCCGGGAAGATCGCGGGTGTAGGACGCGTCCAGCTGCGTCTTCCAGCGTTTCACCTGCCGGCCCAGGAAGCCCTCGGGGCGACCGAAGTCGTTCAGGCCCACCTCTCGCGGTTCCACCCGGTGCAGCTTTGCCAGTGTGCGCACCAGCTCGACGGAGATGGCTCGGGTTCGAGTCGCACCGAGTGGCCTGAGCTCATCGGCGTACCGATAGGGCACGCCGTCGATGCGCTCCATGAGGTAGAAGTCGGTGCCGAGAACGTCCTTGTCGTCGCAGTAGGCGATCATCGCAGGCACCGGGACGTCAGTGGTGCGAAGGGCCCCGGCCATTCGGTACTCCCGGCGCATGTCGTGAGCCGTCGCCATGACCTCGCCCAGTGGCGCACGACGCACGATCCACTGTTTGTCACCGTCGGTGAGATCGTAGGTCAGATTCGACTTCCCACCCTCGATCAGGCGGGCCGACAGCTCCCCCGCCACCAGGCCCGGTCGCTCCCCGGCCAGCCAATCGGTGATTCGATCGAGATCCAGCCCGGGCGGGGATTGGGGACGCGTCGTCTGTGTGTAGTCCATGTGAGACCTCACGCCCGCGCGAAGGCGGGGACTATCTGCTCGTAGCTGACAGCGCCTTCCTTCGCGTTTCCGAAGCGGACGGCGAGGTCGATCATGTGGTCGACCTGATCCTTGGGTGCCTTGAACATCGGTTGCAATTTCGGCGCCACCTCCTGCGCGTAGTGCTCCATGTAGGCCTTGGCGATTTCGGGTGCGTTGCCGTCGAAGGTGCCGGAGTTCAGAATTTCCGCTGCTTCGTCCTTGTGGGAGAGCATCCATTCGCTGCCCTCCGACTGTGCTCGAAGCCAGTTCTTCAGTACGTCCTCGTTCTCCTGGGCAAAACTTTCGCTGGTGGAAATGCACAGCACTGCCTGGTTGCGCAATGTCTCGGGCATCGACGGTCCGCCGAAGTCGAGCAGCACCGATCCGCCTGTCTCCCGGGCGATGAACTGCCCCGAGCTCCATTGGACCGCGACGTAGCCGTCGAGTCGCCCGGCTTTCATGTTCGGGATCGCCGAGGCAGACGGGCCGGTCGCCAGATGGGTGACGTCCGAGGACTGCATACCGGCCAGTTCCAGAGCGAGGCCCAGTTGCAGATCACCGCCCGCGCCGATGGCGCTCACCCCGATCGACTTGCCTTTCAGCGACTGCATCTTCTCTTCGAACGTCGCGTTTTCGCCGGGCCAATTGCCGTTCGGGCCGACGACGATCCCGTAGGTGGTGGCCACGTTCTTCAGACCGATGATGACCGGCCGCTTGCCCTGGGTGCTGTTGGCGTGAGCGCCCATCAGCAGCAGGGTGTCGGAGGTGTAGCCGTTGACGGCGCCTGCGGAGACGAGTTGCAGCGCCTGCACACCGCTCTGCGGGGTGATGAATTTCGGAACATTGAGGTTGTTCCTCGCGAAGTCGTTGTTGGCAAGATTCACCGCATCGAGGAGGAAGCTGTCACCCGGAAATGACGCGATGCTGAACTGGGCGCCCCGGCCGGAGGCACCGGCACCCAGTCCACCCCCGCAGGCCGCCAGCAACGAGGTGGCGCCGACCGCCGCCGTGCCGATACCGAGATACTTCAACATCGACCTTCTCGAGATGTTGCTGTCCAGTGCCCGCAGTTCTCCGAAGGGCGAGTCACCTTGCTTCGACCCAAACATTCGTACTCCTAGTGATTAGTGCATGCCTGGTGGCCTGACGATGTGCTGCCCCCGGTTTCCACAAACTGGCTAGCGGCCGATCCCGTTGTGCTCCATCACCACTCGGCCGACGGTCTTTCCGTCCCCCAGGCTCTGCAGGGCCGCAGGCACCCCGTCCATCGAGACCCGCTGGCTGACGAAGGGATCGATGGCTCCGGAGTCCGCCAACGCGCACAGTTCCTGGTGGCATCGATCGACCGCGCCGGGATTCTTCGTGTTGTAGAGCCCCCAGTGAATGCCCAGGATCGCGTAGTTCTTGACCAGCGCGTGGTTGAGCGCCGCGGTCTGGATCTCGCCGCCCGCGAAGCCGACGACGAGAATCCGCCCCTCGAACGCAATGCATTTCGTCGAACGCTGGTAGACGTCGCCGCCCACCGGGTCGTAGATGACGTCGGCGCCTCTGCCGTCGGTGAATTCCTTGACGACCCCGACGAAGTCCTCCTGCCTGCGGTCGACGACGACATCGGCACCGAGTTGCCTGGCGTAGGCGGCCTTCTCCTCGCCGCCCACGACACCGACGACCCGGGCACCCGCGGCCTTGCCGAGCTGGATGGCCGCGCTGCCGACACCGCCTGCGGCCGCGTGAACCAGGAGGGTTTCCCCCTCCTGAATCCTGGCGAGCCGATGAAGCCCGAACCAGCCGGTCTGATACCCGATGAACAGGCAGGAGGCCTGCGCGTCGTCGAGTGACGCAGGCGCCTGATGGGTCGTGCTCTGGTCCATCAGGGCGTACTCGGCGAATCCGCCGTAGGGAAGGGTGGTCAGGCCCAGCACCCGGTCGCCGACCGCGGCCCGCACGACGTCCGGCCCGACCGCGACGACCTCGCCGCAGACTTCACGTCCGGGGGTGAAGGCCAGGTCGGGGCGCACCTGGTACTTGCCCCGGCACATGAGCACGTCCGGGAAGTTGGCCGCGCCCGCCAGGACCCGCACGAGGACCTGCCCGGCACCGGGTTCGGGAACATCACCTTCGACGAGGTGCACGACGTCGATCGGCTCGCCGAGCTGGGTGACCGACCAGGACTTCATGCGACGGGGAATCGATGTGCTCATGCCGTCTCGAATTCGACGAGGGGCTGACCGGAAGCGACACTGTCGCCCTCGGCGACGTGGACTGCCACGACCGTGCCTGCATCTTCGGCGAGGATCGGGATCTCCATCTTCATGGCTTCGAGGATCATCAACGTCGACTCCTCCTCCACCCGGTCACCCGGTGCGACGAGGATCTTCCACACGTTGGCACCCATATCCGACTGAATCGTCTCTGACATCTCACGCACTCCTTCTGGCCAAGTTCTTTTGTCTCTGCTGGATCTTCTCGACCACACCGGTGTCGTAACGCCCGCTCGTGAACTCTTCCGAGCCGAGCACGTCTTCGAGGAAGGGCTTGTTGGTGACGAGCCCCTCGATCACGAACTCCCTGCAGGCCGCGAGGGCGCGGGCGTGCGCCTCCTCACGGGTCGCGCCGAACGCGCAGACCTTGGCCAGCAGCGAGTCGAAGTGCGGCGTCACCTCGGTGCCGGCCGTATAGCCCGCGTCGACCCGGATACCGGGCCCCGTCGGCTCCTGCCACACGTCGATCGGCCCCGGGCGCGGGAAGAACCGTTTGGGGTCTTCCGCGCAGATCCTCAATTCGATCGCATGACCGCGCGGGACGGGGGCGAAGCCCGGGGTGGTGGTGCCCGACTGCGCGATGCTCAGCTGCTGCTCGACCAGATCGACACCGTGGGTCAGTTCGGTGATCGGGTGCTCGACCTGGATACGGGTGTTCATCTCGAGGAACACGAAGTCACCGCTGACGGCGTCGAGCAGGAATTCCACCGTGCCCGCGTTCCGATAGCCCACGGCCCGGGCGGCCGCGATCGAACTCTCGACGAGGCGCTCTCGCAGGGCCGGATCCAGGTGCGGGGCCGGGCTCTCCTCGATCAGCTTCTGGTGACGTCGTTGCGTCGAGCAATCCCGTTCTCCCAGAGTGACGATCGAACCGTCCTCCAGACCCAGGATCTGGATCTCGACGTGCCGCGCGGACGACACATACCGTTCGACGAAAACCCGATCGGAACCGAAGCTCCGGGCCGCCATCGACTTGGTGTTCTCGAACGCCTTGCGCAGGCCGTCTTCGTCGTGCGCGACGGCCATGCCGATTCCGCCGCCGCCTGCGGATGCCTTGACCATCACCGGGTATCCGAGACGCCCGGCCTCGGCGACGGCTTCGTCGCCCGTCTCGAGCGCTGCGCCGACGTCGCCGCTGATCGGCACACCGGCAGCAGCCACGACCCGGCGCGACTCGACCTTGTCACCCATCACTTCGATGACCTCGGCGCTCGGGCCGACCCACGTCAGTCCGGACTGGGCCACCAGTCGGGCGAAGTCGGCGTTCTCGGCCAGGAATCCGTAGCCCGGATGCACGGCCGTCGCACCGGCTTGCTGTGCGATTCGGACGATCTGGGCACCGTCGAGGTACGCCTGCACCGGTGTGTCGCCCTCGAGCTGAACGGCGTGGTCGGCCTCACCGATGTAGGGCAGGTCCGCATCGACCTTGTGGTAGACCGCGACGGTGCGGACACCGAGCTTGTTGGCGGTCGAGATGATCCGCCGGGCGATCTCGCCGCGATTCGCGACCAGCAGGCAATCTGGAAATGAGTTCATCACGTCGTCCTCAGTAACTCGTGGGCCAGGCGCGCAGCAGGTGCTCGCCGATGCCGTTGGTCCGGGCTCGGTAGTGGTCTTTCAGTGCGCCGAGGATGAAGTCGCGGGTCTCGGCGGGGTCGATGACCTGTTCGACGCCGAAGACGCGTGCCACGTCGTACGCGGTAGTCCCCTTGGCCATCTCGGCGAGCCGCTGCGCGTAGAGCTCGGGGTCGGATTCCGCGTCGACCCCGTGGACGACCGACACCGCGGACGTGGGATCCATGAAGCTCACCTCCGTGGACCACCAGCCTGCCGTCGTGTCGGCGGTCAGTCCGCCGCCCATGTTGATGTAGGCCTGGCCGTAGTTCTTGCGAAGCGTGACAGCGATCTTCGGCACGGTCACCAGGGACAAGGCGTTCATCCAGTTGATGACCTTGCCGGCGATCTTGTTCCGCTCGGCTTCCAGCCCGATCAGGAATCCCGGCTGATCGACGAGGAACACGACGGGAATGTTGTAGGAGTCGCAGAGCACCAGGAAGCTGGTCGCCTTGTCACACGCCGGACCGTCGAGCGCCCCGCCCTTGAACATCGGGTTGTTGGCGATGATGCCGACGCTCTGTCCGCCGATCCGGACCAGCGAGGTGTCCAGGCTCTTGCCGTAGCGTGCCTTGATCGGGAACACCGAACCGGTGTCGGCGACGATCTCGATCACCTTGCGTACGTCGTAGGTCTGGGTGCGGGTCTGGGGAACGATGTCGTTGAGTTCGGCGGCACGCTCACCCGATCCGCTCGGGACCGGCGCGACCGGCGGTGTCTCACCGTTGTGCGAAGGCAGGTACGAGAGGAACCGGCGGATCAGTTCGATCGCTTCCTCGTCGGTGTCGGCGACGGCATCGGCGTAGCCGGTGACCTCGGCGTGGACCTTCCAGCCTCCGAGTTCCTGGGCGTCGACCTGCTGACCGGTGGCGCGGCTGACCAGCCCGGGGCTCGACACCGCCAGGACACTCCCCTTGCGGAAGACCGCGAAGTCGGCGGACACGGTGTGCCAGGCCGCGGATCCGAAGCAGTATCCGAATGCTGCTGATGCCCAGGGGCTTTCGCGCTGGCGGAGGAACCGCTTCTTGCTGTTGGCGGCGCCCATTCCGGTCCCGCCCATCGCGTCCGGCATCCGGACCCCGGTGGATTCGGACAGGTAGACCAGCGGCATCCCGACCTGGACGACGAGTTCCTTGAAATGGGACATCTTCTTGTTGCTCACCGGACTGCTCGACGACCCCTTGACGGTGAAGTCGTAGGCGATGACGGCTGCGCGCCTGCCGTCGACCTCGCCGGTTCCGGTCACCTTGCCGTCCGCGGGTGTCTTGTCGCGATCGGCGTCGACGGCCGAGGTCGTGAACAACCCGCTCTCCCGGAAGGTTCCGGGGTCGAGCATCAACGCGATCCGCTCGCGGGCGTTGAGTTTGCCCTCGGCGCGCCGCTGTTCCAGCTTCTTCGGGCCACCCATCGCCAGCGCGGCTGCGCGGCGTTCTTCGTGCTCCTGCTCGCGGCTGAGCGTGGGTTCAGCCATCACTGTGTCCTGTGACATCTCTACTACCTTCCGTCTGCGTCGCGTGACGCCTGGTATGTCCGCTGTCCCTGCTCGAGAACCGCCCGTGCGGCGAGGGCCGCGTCCTCGAAGGCCGGGAAGACCGGGATTCCGCGGGTGCGGGCGCGGTGCGCGTACGTCTTGATCAATGCCTCCGTCTCGGCGCTGCCGTCCGTCTTGAGCACGAGAAGCTGGTGGGTGTTCGACGCGGCCTCGTCGCGGGCACCGGCGATCGAGTCGATGACGGTGCCGGTCACGTCGCCGTGGGTTTCACCGAGGTTGCGCTGGATGATGCCCACGTTGAGGTGGGAGATCAGCACTGCCGGCTCGCTACCGGCGAGCACCACCGCGAGAACGTCCTTCGCGATCGCACCGTTCTTGACGGCGAGCGTCCCCGCGGGCACGTCGATCGGGTTGCGCAGTCCGTTGCCCGGCGGCAGGCCCAGGCCGTCCAGTTCCTCGACTACGGAATCGGCGAGCGGCGGTGTGGCCAGTCCCTGCCGCCCGAGTGCGTCGGCGCCGAGGACACTCGCTCCGCCGCCGTTGCCGAACAGAACGGCATCGCGACCGTTCGGCTTGACGGTGAGGTCGAGTGTGGACAGGGCATGGAGGGCCGTGGCGAAGTCCTCGAGCGAATCGACGAGGGTCATTCCGGCCTGCCGCGCGATCGCGGGCCACAGCCGGTGATTTCCCGCGAGGGCGCCGGTGTGGCTGGTCGCCGCCCGCGAGCCTTCGCTGGTTCGGCCACCGGCGAGAAGCACTACCGGCTTGCGTATTTCGGCCCGGGCAAGCACGTCGAGGACCTCGCGTGCCGCGGCGAGCGACTCGAGGTACAGGCCGATGACCCGGACCTCGTCGTTCCGCAGGGCGGATTCGACGAGCTCGGCGGCGGTGACGTCGGCGCCGTTCCCGATGCTGACCACGCTGTGAAAGTCGATCCCGCGCAACGATCCGACGCGCAGGATGTCGACACTCAGCCCTCCGCTCTGCGAGACGACGGCCGTCGTTCCGGGCGTCAGGGGGGCTTCGGGCACGAACGAGAGCCGACCGGCCGAGGCGTGCGTGCCCAGGCAGTTCGGGCCGATCAGCCGAATGCCCGCGTCGCGGACGGTCTGGACCAGGGTCTCCTCGAGATCCTTTCCTTCCTCGACCTCACCGAATCCACTGGAGATCACCTGGGCGAACCGAACTCGACCGGCGCCTCGGCTCAGCGCCTCGCTGACACGGCTCGCGGGCAGCGCCACGAACGCGTAGTCGATCGGTTGATCGACCTCGGCCAGCGACCGCGCCGTGGGAAGTCCTTCGATGCTGTCCGCGGTCGGGTGGATCGGCACGATGGTGCCGTCGAAGCCGCCGCTCAGAATGTTCCGGATGAACCGGTTGGCGAGATTCGGCCGCTGACCGCTCGCGCCGAGGACGGCGATCCTGCGCGGATGGAACAGCGGCGTGAAATCCGTGGCCCGGTCGTCACCACGGTCCCCGGGTGCGGGTCCGGCGTCTTCCACCGGACCGACGACGAAGCGCGCGTCCACGGCCACTGCCCGTGTTCCGGAAACGATGACCGGGTTCAGGTCGATCTCGATCACGTCGTCCGGCAGCGACTGCAGCAGACCGTTCGGCCCGGCGAGCCGCGAGATCAGCGTCACCAACGCCGGAATGTCTGCCTTCTCGCCGCCGCGGGCTCCGTCGAGCACCTTCATGCCGCGCAGTTCGTGCAGCATGTCGAGAATCTGGTCGTTCGCGAGCGGTGTGAGACCGAACGCAACGTCCTCGAAGACCTCGACCAAGACGCCGCCGAGGCCCACCATGACGGTCCAGCCCAGCCCCGGGGCCCGAACCGCTCCGACGATCACTTCGTGACCGGACGGCACCATTTCCTCGACGAGCAGGCCCTCCAAGCAGTGCCCGGCGGCGGCCAGTTGCTCGCCCATCCGTGCAGCGACCTCGTCGATCTCGTCGCGGCGCACCCCCACCCGCACGCCGCCGGCGTCGGACTTGTGGACGAGCGTGGACGAGATGGCCTTGACGACCAACGGCTCGCGAAGGTCGTCGGAAATCGACTGGCCGACAGCAATTTCGATGCCCCGGGGGGTGTCGATCCCGAGAGCGGAGAGCAGGGATTTACCTTCCGCCTCTGTGAACATCGCCGATTCTCGTTCCCGTGCAACGGAAATGAGTTCGGCGACTGCGTCCCGGGTGCATGGCTGTGCTGTATCGACTGACACCTGAAGTTCCTCACTGAACGTCGGATCCGGCGGCGATCTCGCTCGCTCGGCACGTATTCAGTGTGGTCAGCCGCACAGGGCTTGGGAAGGTCCGCAGCGTTGGCGGGGTGATACGGGTGCGCTATCGGGCCGTCGCCGACGAGTCGGCGTCCCGGTCGACGGCGCTGTCAGAAGTTCTTGGCAGATTCCCGCAACAGGCCCAAAAATGCCTGCACCGCAGACGTCCGCGCTTCGTCGTTTCTGACGATCGCGGAGATGCGGGCATGCGCCCACTCGAAAGGAAGGGGCACGAGCGCGACGCCGTTGCCGCTCACCGTCGAGCTGAGAAGTGTGTTGGCCATGCAGATCCCGACGCCGGCGCGCACCATGTTCTGCGATGCTTCGGCGTTGTTGGTGGCGTAGACGATCCTGGCCTCGATCCCGTCGAGTAGCTGCTCGAAGGCGGTACGGAGAATGCTGGTCTCCGCCGGGAAGATCAGCGGCTCGCCCTCCAGGTCGGAGGCCTCGAAGCCGTCCTTGGTGGCGAGGCGATGGTTCTCCGGGACCGCCAGCACCAGCCGGCCGGAGATCAGGTCGACGTGGTGCAGCAGGGCCTGCTCTGCCGGAATCAGATCGATGCCGGCCAGACGCGTCACCAGACCCACGTCGAAATGGCCGCTGAGGACGCCGCGGCTCACCATTCGCGATGGACCTTCCTCCACCTCGAAACGCACATTGGGAAAGTCGCTCAACAGGCGCTTGACCACCCCGGGAAGGATCGTCTGCGATCCCGCGGGCACCGTGCCCAGGCGGACCGTGCCGAGTTTCAGGCCACCGATGGCGCTGGCCTCCTCGCGCATCAGGTGTTCGGCCTGAACGGCGGCGACCACGTGCGGCAGGATCCGTTCGGCCGCATACGTCGGCCGAACCCCCTTGGCACCACGAACCACGAGCACGACGCCGAGGTCCTCCTCGAGCCGCTGCACCTGGTTGGTGATCGTCGGCTGGGAGATGTCGAGTTCCTTGGCGGCTTGACGGAACGATCCGGTCCGAAGCGCTGCTTCCAGATATCGCAACTGCTCGAATCTCATCGGTCTCCCTCGGTGCTGCTATGCGACGTGGCCCACATTACAGCTCGCCGGGGGCTCTCCGAACTCAGCGTCGGGCTGTTCGCGGCGATCGCCACGAAACCTCGAACCGACCGACGCGGGTCGGTCGGTTCAACAGGTCGTGGAGTCCCGTCGAGTCCCGCGAGAGGGAGCCGTCCTCGACGGGAATCGTTGTCCCCGTGGTGTATCCCGCGGCAGGTGAGCGGAGATCTTCACCGACCTATCTCGTCCACTTGGTGACCAGTTTCTGCAGACCGGAGATCGAGACGTCCAGGACCATGGACAGCAATCCCATGGCGATCAGGATCGCGAAGGTTTCCGCAACCTGGAAATTGTTGGTGACGACGACGAGGCGCTGCCCCAGGCCGGTGTAGGCGCCGACCATTTCCGACACGACGGCGCCGAGCACCGAGTAGACCGCGCCGAGCCTCAGGCCGCCGACGATGGCCGGCAGAGCCGCGGGAATCTCGATCTTGAAGAAGCGCTGGGTCCGCGTCATGCCCAGCGACTTGGTCAGCTGAGCGATGTCGTGGTCGATGCTCTTCATCGCACCCATCGTGCTGGTCATCAGGACGAAGAACACGACGCTGAAGGCGACGAGGGCCTTCGGTCCGAAACCCAGGCCGAACCAGAGGATGAAGATCGGTGCCAGCGCGGGACGCGGAAGGCTGTTCATCAAGGTCAGGAACGGTGAGGCCGCGGTGTGGAGCACCTGGACGCGGGCGAAGACGACGCCCGCGAGGATGCCGGCGATCGCACCGGTCACCAGCCCGACCATCGCCCCGCTGAACGTCGCCGTGACGTCGGTCCAGAAGACGCCGTCGCTCAGCTGGGCGATGAACGCGCGCGCGACATCGAGAGGGGCGGAGATCATCATCGGGTCGACGATCATGTTTCCGGAGACATAGGCCCAGACGGCGACGAAGAGTGCGAGTGCACCCACCCGAAGCGACCAGACGAGGATCTTTTCGTTGCGCCGCGCGCGACGCCGCTCCACGAGGATCGTGTTGTCGATGTCCGCCGGTTCGTCGTTGTTCGCGACTCCGCCGATCGACGCGATCGTGCGGGGCGCTTCAGTGATGGATTCCATGGCGGGACCTTCCCTTCGAGTCTTCTGGACAGCTGTGCAGGTCAGGCATCGAGCGGTCCTCGGACGAGTTCGACGTCGGCGGCCGAGGAGGTGTGGGGGCCGCCCGTCACCTGCAGGACGGTTCCCGTGATGAAGCTTGCGGCGTCGGAGCACAGGTAGAGGCACGCATCGGCGACCTCTTCAGGCCTTCCGACGCGTCCGAGTGCGAGGTAGCGACCGAACTTCTGCTCGGTCTCGGGAGATGCGAAACGAGACGCGGGTGTCAGGGTGGCGCCGGGTTCGACGCAGTTGACTCGGATGCCGCGATCCGCCCATTCCCAGGCCATCGTCTTCGTCAGCGAGGCGAGCCCCGCCTTGGCTGCCGCGTAGGCGCCGCGGAGCGGGTGTGCGTGGTTGGCCGATCCGGATCCGACGTTGATGACGTTTCCGCCGCCCTGACGTTCGAAGACCGGCAGGCATGCGCGGGCAGCGTGGAAGGCCCCGCTGAGGTTGGTGTCGATCGTCGCGTTCCAGGCATTGACCGACAGGTCCTCGAGGCGCGATGCGAAGTTGCCGCCGGCATTGTTGATCAGGACGTCGATCCGACCGAACCGTTCGAGGGCGGTCCGGACGAGATCTTCGGCAGTCTTCGGCTCGCGGATGTTGCCGGCGACGAGGGCGGCCTTCCGTCCGAGCGCTTCGACACTCTCGACTCTCGCCTGGAGCGTTTCGGCGTTGCGCCCGTGCAGGATCAGATCTGCTCCCGCTTCCGCGAACTTGTCGGCGAGCGCCGACCCGATGCCTCCGGAAGCGCCCGTCACTATGACGACCTGGTCCGTGAAGTCGAAAGTGGTCTGACCGACCTTGTTGATGGTGGCGGCTTCTCTGGTCACCTGACGTCCTCCTCGTGATTCGCACCCTGTGTGGGCAGCTTGTGACGCACTGGGAGCCGTTCCCGGCAAGGTGCGTTCGAGTTAGCGTCGTGCCATTCGGGGCCGTGGACAATGACTGAATCGCTATCAAGGCGATAGCCCCCGCGCGGGCCTCTTTTCCTTGACACCGTCGCCGACGTGTTCAACGATTCATGGGCCGATAGGGTGATATTCACCACAGGGTCGTGCAGTCCGGATCCACCGCGGATTTTTGTGCCGATTCAGCAGATCGTCCGGCACGGGAGGCAGCGATCGGTCGGCCCCGCACACACATCATCGGATTGACGGTGTCCGATTCATCCCTACGGTCAAACAGTGAGAGTGAGAATCTTGTGACTGGTCCAGCTGAAACTACGACGAGGCCCACTACCGCCAAGGGGGTCTCCGTCGAGTTCGAAAATGTCCGCCACGCGTTCCTCCACGGCAATCGACCGGTGCGCGTGCTGGACGACTTCAACCTCCGCATCGAGCCGTCCGAGTTCGTCAGCATCGTCGGTCCGTCCGGCTGCGGGAAGACCACGGCGCTCGGCATGGTCGGCAACCTCCTGAAGCCGCGCAGTGGAACCGTTCGCATCGACGGAGCGGAGGTGAGGCCCGGCAGCAATGACGCCGCTTTCCTCTTTGCGCGTGATGCGCTCCTACCGTGGCGACGGGTCCGCAGCAACGTCGAACTCGGCATGGAGGTCCGGGGCGTCCCCAAGGCGGAACGACGCGAGCGCGCCGAGGAATGGCTTCGTCGCGTTCGTCTGCACGAGTTCGCCGACTCGGATGTTCTCCACCTCTCGCAGGGCATGCGCCAGCGCGTTGCGATCGCCCGCACCCTGGTCCAGAGCCCCGGGGTCCTCCTGATGGACGAGCCGTTCGCAGCGTTGGACGCCCAGACCCGCGCGATCCAGCAGGAGGAGTTCCTCCGATTGTGGGAGGCCGAGCGACCGACGGTCATCTTCGTCACCCACGACCTCGAAGAGGCCATCCTGCTCAGCGACCGCGTCATCCTGATGGCCAGCAGGCCGGGCCGCATGGTGGTCGACATGAAAATCGAACTCGAGCGGCCGCGGCATCAGGAGATGCGCAGGTCCTCCGATCTCTTCAAATCCTATTTCCACGATATGTCCTCCCGGCTCCGGGCCGAAGTCGATCTCGCCGAACAGCGGATGATGGAAGAAAACCAGAATGACTGAAACTCTGCAGACTGCGACTACCGCCGATGGCGCCACCATTGCCTATCAGCAATTCGGCCTGGGGCCACGCCTGATCACGTGCCTGCACTCCCTGGCATTGGACGGATCCTGGTATGCGCCTTTGGCCGAGGCTCTCGGCGACGACTACCGTCTGCTCGCGCCGGATTTCCGCGGGCACGGCATGACTGCGCGCGGAGGATCTGCCATCACTCTCGGTCTCATTGTCGGGGACGTTGCCGCGATGTGGGACGCCGAGAACGTCGAGAGTTCCGTGGTGCTGGGAATTTCCTTGGGCGGCATGGTCGCTCAGGCGGTGTCGGGCAGCTTCCCGAACCGGGTCGACGCGCAGATCCTGATGGCCACCCGGGGCGCCTATGATGAGGAGGCCATTCGCGGAACTTCGGCCCGCGCGGCCGAGGTTCGTGCCCCGAACGGCCTCGAGCAAGCCGAGGAGATGACCATGCATCGCTGGTTCGGCGACGCATCGCGAAACGAGGCAGACCCGTTGGTTCGGAAAGCTCGCGGACAGTTCCGGAGCGCCGGCGGCAACACCATCGGCGCCTATTTCGACGCCATGACCGAGGTCGGCGCGTTTCACACCGATTCACCGCCCCCGACCCTCGTGGTCGGCGGCGACGACGACCGAAGCACCCCTCGTGCGGTGATCGAACAACTCGCCGCGTCCATCCCGGGCGCCGAACTGCGTTTCGCCGAGGGCGGGCACCTCGCCGCCTTCGACAACCCCCGCGAAGTCGCCGCCACGGTGCGACCTTTCCTCGAGGGCCTCGACTGCTGGTAGCCACTCGGCCCACGTGCACACTGGTTCCACATACTGCTACGGAGACGACATGGATTTCACGCTCGATCGCGCGATGACAGAGGATGAGCTTCGCGCACACCTCGATTCGGCCCTCACACCCGCGCTCCTGATGTTGACGGCCCACGTCACGGGTGACGCCGGCGTACTGCGTACGGAATGGAAGCCCGACCGGGCGACGTTGCCTGCCAGTGGACTCGCACCCGAGACCGACGCGGAGATCAGAGCCTTCTGCCTGAAGCGCCTCGCACCGTATCTCGCCTCTCAGCGGGACTGGGCTGCGCTGCCGGACGATTTCCTGCGTGAGTCGATGTGCACCTGGTTGATGGACGACAACATCGAGGACGCCCAGGCTCTGGCCGCGGTGGCCTTCACACCAGACGACAGCGATCCTCGCGGGCCGGAGTGGAGTCTCGACGAGATCGCCCCCGACAGCGGCCTGAGCGCCGTGGTCATCGGCGCCGGATTCTCCGGTCTCCTGGCCGGACTCCGACTGAAGCAAGCGGGTGTGCCCTTCACGATCCTAGAGAAGAGCACGAATGTCGGTGGCACGTGGTACGAGAACAGCTACCCGGATTGCCGGACCGACGTCCGCAGCCACATCTACACGTACTCGTTCGTTCCGCACGACTGGGTCACGCACTTCGGCCGCCAGCAGGCCATCCACGAGTACCTGTACAACTTCGCGGCGAAGAACGGCCTCCTGGAGCATATTTCGTTCGGCACCGAGGTGACCGCGACCCGGTGGGACGAGAGCACCAGCACCTGGACGATCGACACCCGCACGTCCGACGGCGTCGTCGGCTCAGCCGAAGCTCAGATCGTCGTCAGCGCTGTGGGACAACTGAACCGGCCGATGATCCCCGCCGTCGACGGCCTCGACACTTTCACCGGCCCGGTCATGCATTCCGCGCAATGGGACCACAGCATCGATTTCGCCGGCAAACGCGTCGTCGTGATCGGAACCGGCGCCAGCGCACTGCAATTCGCACCGGCGGTCGCGAAGGAAGCGGAGCACGTCACGATCTTCCAGAGGAGTGCTCCCTGGTTGCGGTCGACGCCGGTGCTCCGGCAGGAGATCGACCCGGGCGAACGCTGGCTCCTCACGAATCTGAAGCACTACCGCGCCTACTACCGCTTCTCCATTTTCCTTCCCCGCCTCATCGGCAACCTCCCGGCCGCAACGGTGGATCCGGACTTTCCGCCGACCGAGGTCTCGGTGTCCGCGGCCAACGAGGCCCTTCGTGTCGAGCTGACCGACTACCTCACCGAGCAGGCCGGCGACCGACTCGATCTGCTCGAGCAGATCATGCCCGACTACCCGCCCGCGGCGAAGAGGATCATCTGCGACGACGGCACGTGGGTTGCCACCCTCAAGCGGGACAACGTCCGCCTGGTGAGCCAGGCCGTGCAACGGATCGACAAGGACGGTGTCTGGATCGGCGACGAGCACGTCCCCGCCGACATCATTCTGTTCGGAACCGGTTTCAAGGCTTCGGAATTCCTCGTCCCCATGACGGTGACGGGCATCGGCGGACAGGACCTGCATCAAACGTGGGGCATCGACGCCAGCGCCTACCTCGGCATCACGCTGCCCGGCTACCCCAACTTCTTCTGTATGTACGGCCCCAACACCAACACCGTCATCCACGGAAACCTGGTGTTCTTCCTCGAGTGCCAGGCCGCGTACATCATCAGCGCGGTCCAGATGCTGGCGAAGGGTGGCCACCGTTCGATGGCCCTGCGACCGGACGTGTTCACCGAGTACACCGACGAGGTCACCAAGGAGAGCGCCAAGCGCACCTGGGGCTGGTCGAAGACCCACAGCTGGTATCAGAATGCCGCCGGGCGGTCCACCATCATGTGGCCACTCCCGGCCCGGCAGTACTTCGAGCGCACCAGCGCCGTGCACGACGAGGACTACGACATCCACTGACCCGCACGACGTCATCATCCGTACCGTTCATTTCACCGGAGGCTATTTTGATCACCGAGACGACGGCAATTGTCGCCAACCTCGAAACCCGCTACCTGACAGGCGGTCCGGAAGACGGCGTCCCCGTCGTGTTCCTGCACGACGGCGCCTGGGGCGGCAGCGCCGACGTGACCTGGGGGCAGGTCCTGCCCCTGGCCGCAGAGAAGTACCGGGTCATCGCCCCGGACTTCCTCGGCTACGGCGGATCCGCCAAGTCCGTTCGCCTGGACGTCTCACCGTTCGCTTTCCGGATCCGGCACGTCTTCGCGTTGCTCGACCACCTCGGCATCGACGGCCCGGTGCACCTGGTCGGAAATTCGTTCGGTGGATCGGTGGGTCTGCGGGCGCTCGCCGACGGTGACTACCGATCCCGGATCGCCTCCGTCACCACACTCAGTGGCACCGGCGGCCCCTGGAAAGCACCGGACATGGGCAAACTGCGCGACTTCGACGGTTCGGTTGCCGGTATCGAGGCGTTCGTCGACCTGCTGTGTGACGACTTCTCCGGCAGGGCCGAACAGGTGGACGCCCGGTACAGGTGGGCCGTCGCGCCCGGTCACTTCGGGTGCATGAGCGCTCCGCATCTGCCGGTACCCGAGGCGTTGCGCAAGGAGCGCCCCGCCGATCCCTACCCCGCCACACTTGCCGGCGTTCAGACCCCCGTGCTGCTCCTGGAGTGCTCCGAGGACGTGCTACTCGAGGCCGGGTGGAGCAAACACCTCCAGGCCGAACTCCAGAATTCCCGCGCCATGGTCCTGCCGTACCGGCACTGCCCGAACATCACCCACCCGCGGGAGACGTGGGCCGTGATCGGCGAGTTCCTCGACAGCTGCACCGGCGGTACGAACTGATGCCGACCCCGGGCGGCACAGCCGCGGCAGCATCCACCGTGGGTTCGCTCGTTCTCACCGGCGGATCGTCCGGAATCGGCGCCGGGTTGGCGGGCGATCTGGCCGGCGAGTGGGACATCACCGTCGTCGATCGGGATCTGCCGGAAACGCCTGCCCCCGGCGTGACGTACCTCCAGGGCGACATCACCACCGACGATGCGGTCGACACGGTCCGCAAGACCCTGACCGAGAAGGGCCGGGCCACGATCGACGGCATCGTCCACTGCGCGGGCATCGGCGCATTCGGCCCCTTCATGGAGATGCCGAAGTCCGAGTGGGAACGGGTGCTCCTGGTCAACCTTCACGGAACACTCAATTTCGTCCAGGGCGTCGCCGACATCGTCGCGGACGGCGGCAGAATCGTCCTGTTCTCGTCCGGGACGGTCTTCAAGGCCCCGGCGAGCGCAGCGGCGTACGCGGCCTCCAAGGCCGGCGTCATCGGCTTTGCCCGCAGCCTCGCCGCGGAACTCGGAGCCAGGAACATCACGGTCAACGTGATCGCCCCCGGTTTGGTGCTAACCCCACTCTCGACGTCGATCGCCGCAGGTGAAGAAGCCAACATCAACACGCGAGCGATCAAACGCCCCGCGACGGTCGAGGACTTCATCGGCCCGACCCGCTTCTTCCTCTCCCCCGACTCCTCCTTCGTCACCGGGCAGACGCTCGTCGTCGACGGGGGTTCGATCCGCCGTTAGGCGGCGCCGGACCCACCGCCAGTCGCCTGCTCGACGGCCGCGTGACCGAATTCCGGATCGTCTCGGTCCCGCGGCCCGAGTGGCGGCGATACTCTGGGAAGGGTCGTCGAGAGGTAGGCGGATGACACCACGGTTCCCGGGGCGGCACAGGGGCGGATAGCACGGTGGCAACCGACGGCGATCCGCTCCGCACACAGCGCGATACCGACACCGCGACGACAGATGAACTGCGCGCGGCCGGGTTCGACGATGCCCGGGAGATCGGGCGTGGGGGCTTCGGCGTGGTGTACCGCTGCACCCAGTCCGCTCTGGACCGCGCGGTGGCGGTGAAGGTTCTCAGCGGCGACCTCGACGACGAGAGCCGGGCCAGGTTCCTCCGTGAGCAGCGGGCGATGGGCAGGCTGACCGGGCACCCGAACGTCGTAAGTGTGCTCGAGGTCGGCGTCACGCCGAGCGGGCGGCCGTTCCTGGTGATGCCCTACCATCCGCAGGACTCCCTCGACACCCTGATTCGCCGGCAAGGCCCGCTCACCGTCACCGAGACGTTGCGGCTGGGCGTGAAGATCGCCGGCGCGCTCGAGACGGCGCACCGGTTCGGCATCGTGCACCGCGACGTCAAACCCAGCAACATCCTGCTCACCGACTACGACGAACCGGCGCTGACGGACTTCGGCATCGCGCACATCACCGGCGGATTCCAGACCGCCACCGGAACAATCACCGGATCACCCGCGTTCACCGCCCCGGAGGTCCTCGAGGGCGACTCCCCGAGTCCGTCCTCGGACGTGTACGGCCTCGGGGCGACACTGTTCGCCGCGCTGACCGGGCACGCGGCATTCGAGCGCAGGAGCGGTGAACAGGTGGTGGCGCAGTTCCTGCGGATCACCACGCACCCGGCGCCGGATCTGCGTGAGTCCGGAATCGAAGCCGACGTAGCCGCCATGCTGGAACAGGCCATGTCGCGAGACGCGCACGAGCGCCCGTCCGCGGAGGTACTGGGTGAAACGCTGCAGGACATCCAATTTCGCCGCGGTGTCCCCGTCGACGCGATGGCGTTGGGCCCGGACCCCGACGCGGACCGACCTCCGGATCGCCCCGCACGACCGCCGACAGGACGATCCACCGGTTCCTCGGGATCGCCTACCGACGGAAGCCTTCCCCTGGACCTGACGAGTTTCGTCGGCCGGCGAAAAGAGCTCGCCGAGGCCAAGAAACTGCTCTCGGCGTCACGGCTGGTCACGTTGACCGGAATCGGCGGTGTCGGCAAGACCCGACTGGCACTGCGCGTCGCGACCAACATCCGGAAGGCATTCGACGACGGGGTCCGGCTGGTCGAATTGGGCGAACTGCGCGACGGATCGTTGCTGGGAGAAGTCGTGGCGGCCGGGCTCGGATTGCGGCAGCGGTCACCGAGACCGCTGCAGACCCTCGTGGAGTTCCTGGAGCCGCGCGACATGCTGCTGGTCCTCGACAACTGCGAGCAGGTGGTGGATGCGGCGGCAGACCTGACGGAGACCGTGCTGCGCACCTGCCCCGGCCTGCGGATTCTCGCAACCAGCCGCGAAACATTGGACGTCGCGGGAGAAGCCGCCCTGCGCGTTCGCCCACTGACACTTCCGGATTCGGACAAGGAGCCGTCGCTGAAGAGCCTGCCCGGGTACGACGCGGTGACGCTGTTCGCCGAACGGGCCGCCACGGCGGTACCCGGCTTCGAGATCACCGAGGACAACGCCGCCACCGTCGCCCAAATCTGCATCCGGCTCGACGGACTGCCCCTGGCCATCGAATTGGCGGCGGCGAGACTGCGCTCGATGTCGCCGGAACAGATCCTGGAGCGATTGACCAACCGGTACGAGCTGCTGACCCGCGGAAGCCGGAGTGCACCGAGCCGGCAGCAGACGCTGCGGTGGAGCATCGACTGGAGCTACGACCTGTGCCTCCCCGCCGAGCAGCAGCTGTGGTCGCGGCTGTCGGTCTTCGCAGGCAGCTTCGAGCTGGACGCCGCCGAGGAGGTGTCCATGTACGACACCGAACCGGCCGATCTGATCGATCTCGTCGCGTCGCTCGTGGACAAGTCGATCCTCATCCGCGAGGGCTCGGGGGCGGTGGTGCGGTTCCGGATGCTCGAAACGCTGCGCGAGTACGGCCGGGAGAAGCTCGAACAGGACGGCACTCTCCCGGACCTCCGGCGGCGGCATCACAGCTGGTACCGGCAATTCGCCCGCCAGGCCGAATCCGAATGGATCGGCCCCCGGCAGGTCGCCTGGCTCGCCCGGCTCGAGCGGGAACAACCCAACCTGCGCGAAGCGATGGAGTACGGCCTGTCCACGGCCGCCGACTCGGCCGACGCGGGGCTGGAGATCGCGACCGCGCTGTATCCGTTCTGGGTTTCGCGTGGGCTGCTCCGCGAGGGACGCCGCTGGCTCGACCGCGCGCTGGCGCAGGAGGGAGAACACGACACCGCACTCCGAGTCAAGGCGTTGCATTCGGCCAGTGTCCTCGCCAGCAGGCACGAAGACCTGGAGCGGGCAGCCGAACTGATCGACGAGGGGCGTGTTCTCGCCGAGACCCGGGGCAGTGCATTCGATCGCGCACTGATGCTTCAAGCCGACGGAGCACACGCACTGCACGGCGGCAACCCGGAGCACGCCGTCAGCTCGTTCACCGAGGCTCTCGAGGTGTTACGCGGCGAGCGCAACCTCCTGGCGCACGTCACGGCGCTGCATGCGCTCGGATTGGCTCACGAGATCCTCGGGCACGCCGAGGCCGCCACCCGCTGTCTCGACGAGGCGATCCGGATTACCGAATCACACGGGGAATCGGTGTACCTGGGCCGCTCGTCCCTGACCCTCGGGCTGGTGATGTGGCGGGAGGGTGGCGACCGTGATCGCGCGGTGCAGCTGCTGCGCAAGGGACTCGAGCTGGCCCGCGTGGTCGACGATCCGTTCGGAGCCACCTGGTGCCTCGAGATCCTTGCCTGGATCTCGTCCCGCGAGAACGATTTCCACCGCGCCGCCGTCCTGCTTGCGGCGGCCGAGATGCTTCGACGGAGGGTGGGCACGTCCATCGTCCAGATCCCCGACCTGACCGAATCCCACAAGGAGTGCGAGCTCGTCACGCGGCGCTCGCTCGGTGCGCGGGCGTTCGAGACTGCGTCCCGTGAGGGCGAGGCGCTGGGCTTCACCGCCGCCGCCGCGTATGCCCTGGGCGAACGTCTCCCGGCAGCGCCGCGGCGCGGCGATCCCGCGGCGGCACTGACCAAGCGCGAACGCCAGGTCGCCGACCTGGTCGCGCAGGGCCTGACCAACAAGGCGATCGCCGCCCGACTCGTGATCTCTCAGCGCACCGCGCAGGGACACGTCGAGCACGTCCTCGCGAAACTCGGATTCTCATCCCGGGCTCAGATCGCGGCCTGGGTCACGGAACTGTCAGCAGACCCGGGTGGCCCGAGACCCTGATGCCGTTCCGTCGCACGCCCTTCGGGCGATGGGAGTCAGCCGCCACCGCTCGGGCACGATCCGGAAACCGAATCGCACGGCTGCTCCGAATCGGCGGAGCCTGCGCTCGTCGGCGGCGGACCACTCCCAGCCGAGCTTGTCGCGGGCGACGGGCGGCAGCGTTCCCCGGGCGATCCAGACGAGTAACCGTCCGAACGCGGGACCGACGAGACGCCACACGACCTCGGGGATGCGATCGTCGGGACGTGGCGTCGGCAGCCCACTCAGAAGCCGCGACCTGCGCACCGTCTCGGTCTTCTCCAGAACGGTGCCGACCATCTCGTCCCAGTAGTCCACGAAATCGGCGTACGTCTCGGGCAAGTGGGTGGCCGACACCCCGTAGAGCGCGTACCACTGCTTCGATTCCTGATACAGCTGTTCCTTCTCGCCGGTGGTGAGCGGTTCACCGAAGTAGTCGGCGACCACGTACTGGGTGCCGAGGAACGTGGCGTGCGCCCAGAAATACGGACCCGGGTTCAGCGCGTGGTACCGCCGTCCGTCGTCGGTGGTGCCCTTGATGTCCTTGTGCATGTCGCGGATCGTCTGGGCCTCCGCGCCCGTCGGATCGTAGAGCGCCCGGATGATCGGCCCAGCGGAACGGGCGAGCCGGGCGAGTTCGTTGTCGAAGACCGTCGAGTGCTGCACGAGGGCGGTATCGATGACGGGGTGCATCACCTGCAACGTGCCCGACCACGAAATGAGCAGCGCCGTTCGCCAGTCGCCGAACCGGTGCCACGTCAGCGAGTCGGGTCCGAGCGCGGACGCAGTCGAACGGCGTTGGGGCGGAAGCTCGGTGGTGGTCATGGCGATCTCCTGGTGCCGCTGGATGTGGAACGTGTTACATTCAGGATGACTGTTGACATCACCTGATGTCAACAGTCGGCGCGCGGATGTACCCCGATCGACACCGGGATCGGTGAGACGATGACGGAATGAGCGACAGCGAGAGCCCTCGTGGAGCGCCGCGTAGATGGCGCGGCCAGGAGCCGGACGACCGCCGCGCGGCGAGGCGCGCGGCCCTTATCGAGGCCGGCCTCCAGATCATGGGAACCGAGGGCACGGCAGCCACGACGATGCGGGCGACCTGCCGTCAGGCGAGCCTCACCGAGCGCTACTTCTACGAGAGTTTCGACAACCGGGAGGCGCTACTCGTCGCCCTGCTCGACCACGTCGTCCTGGGCGCGAGGGACACCCTGCTCGGCGCGCTCGAGTCGGCCCCGGACGATCCGGGCCGACTCGTCCGCCACGTCGTGAAGGCGTTCACCGGCTACATCGCCGAGGACCGGCGGCGGGGACGCATCATGTTCGTGGAGTCGCAGTCCGTGCCGGAACTGGCGCAGCGCGGCGAACAACTCGTCGCCGAGTTCACCACCCCCATGGCCGCGGCATTGAAAATGCTGGGTGCCGACGGCGCACCCCGCGACGCCGTCAACACCCAGCTGAACGCGATTGCCTTGTTCGGGGCGATCGCCTTCCTGTATCAGCGCTGGCTTACCGGCAGCCCGAAGATTTCGCAGAAGCGGATCGTCGAGCACATCGCACTCACCATCGAGGCGCATGTGCCGGTGAACAGCACGCCCTAGACCTGCGCGCTACCGACGAGGGGCCGCCGCATCGCTTCGAGGCCGACGACGATCACCACGGCGATCACCACGTGCATGGCAGCCAGTGCGATCGTGCTGGCGGTGTCGAAGTCCGCTTGAACGGTGAGCGCGATCGTCGCCAGCGGCAGCAGCGCGCCGATCACTTCCGCGGGCCGGATGACGGCCACCCATTTGAGTGAGATGAGCGCGGCCAGCGTCATCCCGATCAATGTCGGAACCACCGTCAGGATGACGACGCCTCCGGGGGCGACACTGCTGGTCGTGCCCGCATCGGTCATCTCGAACGACCCGCCGGCGGCGAGCCCGAGCAGCCAGATGACCAGGTTCGGGACGAGCGCGCCGATGACGGTCGCGGCGACCGCCCAGGGCCGGCTCAGTTCGAGCGTCGCCGGGTTGATCCGTGAGGTCGTGGTTGCAGAAATCGTGGCTTCAGTGTTGGACATGATCTGTACTCCCTGTCGAGTGGCTCGAATTGCTACTGACCGATCCTGCAACCTCAACCATTGTTCGGGTCAAGGCGTGAAATCGAGATCCTTTCGGTGGGACCTGACCATTAGACCCGCGGCATGCGCAAAACTCATCGCGATCGGCCCGAACCGGCCACCTGAGGGAAGATGGCCACTATGAACGCCGTCCCCACGCCCCCTGACCGATCGCGCGCGCTCCGCAACCCGCTCCGCGTCCTCGCGCGGTGGCTGGGCACCCAGGAATGGGTGATGCGGATGGCACCGGTCATCATCTGGCTCGAGTCGCACCTGCGCGCGTGGACCGGGAACCGCGTGAGTCTCATCGGCATCGCCGGCCTGCAGTCCCTGCAGGTCACCGTCCCGGGACGCAAGAGCGGTACCCCGCGGACGACGGCGCTGCTGTGCATTCCATACGGCGACGGATACATCGTCACCGGTTCCAACTGGGGCCGCCCCGAGCACCCCGCGTGGTCGGCGAATCTGCGTGCCGCGGACGAAGCGCTCGTCAAGGTCGGGGCACGGGAGTCCCGGATGCGCGTCCAGCTGGTCACCGGCGAAGAACGCGAAAACCTGTGGAAATTCGTCGTCGACTACTGGCCCGGCTATCGCATGGAGCACCGGCGGTCCGGGGGACGCGAGTTCCGGCTCTTCGTGCTCGAGCCCACCCGATCGGCTACGACGACGCGCGAATCCTGAAGATCGGCTCCACGAAGCGTTCGATGGTGCGACGCTCGGCGGCCGCGTCGGGCAGCGGCCACGTCAACAGGGCCAGGACGACGCGCACGATCCATCCCGCTGCCTCCTCGTCGGGCGCGATGCGGGTGAGCGAGATCGCCACCCGGCCGAGTTCGGGTGCGCGGGCCAGGTACTCGTCCGTGCTCCTCGGATGCGCCCCGGTGAACCACCGCACCAGGGCCGGCTCCGCACGGATCGCCACCAGCGAGGCGAGGATAGCCTCCACGATCCGTTCCGAGTCCGCGAACGGTTCCAGCGCCCGCTCGACGTGGTCGGCCACGGCATCGGCGGCGCGGGACATCACGGCCGCGACGAGCGTGCGCTTGCCCCCGGCGTACCGGTAGAGCGTGGCGCGTGAGCACCCGGCGCGCGCCGCGACCTCGTCCACGCTCACCCCGTCGATGCCGTGTTCGCGCATGAGGTCGGCAGCGGCGGCGTGAATCCTCTCGACCGCGAGCACCCGCCGACTGCCTCCGGTCACCAGTCCGCCTGCTCCGTGTCCACGGCACCTCCAGAAACGTACTCGTTATTTTGTCTCACCGCGAGACGGTTACTCTGTCAATTCTAGAACACGTTCCTCGATTGCGGGGTCGTGATCAGCAACGACGAACCCGCATCCTCGCGCACTGAGACACCGCGCGAACAGCGCGTTGATCAGCAGAATCTCACGTTGTCGGCCACCCTTGACAGCACTGGACTCCGACGCGAACTGTGGTGATGTGCAACAAGTTCTCGCCGACAAGGAGTCCTCGATGGCCCACTCGCCGACCCACGAAATCGACATCTTCGACCCGGCCCACCTCGACGACCCGAACGAGCTGTACCGGATTCTCCGCGAGCACTCCCCCGTCCATCGCGTCGCGGGCACCGACTTCTTCCTGGTGTCCACGTGGGACCTCGTGACCGAGGCGGCGAGCCGCACCGACGACTTCTCCTCGCACCTCACCGGTGTGCTGGTGCAGCAACCGTCGGGACCGCCCACGACGTTCGACATGGACGGCGGCGGTCAGGCGATTCACGTGCTGGCCACCGCCGACGAGCCGACGCACCTGCACCATCGCAGACTCGTGCTGCCCACGCTCGGTCGCCGGATCCGCGCGCTCACGCCCACCGTGCAGTCGCTCGTCGACACCCTGTGGGACGAGGGGCTGCGGGACGGGCGGATCGACTGGGCCGCCGAGATGGCGGACCGCCTGCCACTGACGATGGTGGCGCACCTCATCGGGCTGCCCGAGCAGGACGTTCCGCGGCTGCTCGCCTGGGCGTACGACAGTACGGAGATGCTGGGCGGGATCGTCGACGAGGGTCGCCTCGGCCGGCTGGTGGTCTCCGTGACCGAACTGGCCGCGTACCTGCGGGCCGAACTCGCGCGGGCACGGTCGCAACCGTCGGAGGATCTCCTGGGCGTACTCGCACACGCCTGCGATGCCGGGGAGCTGTCCGAGGACCTGGCGACGCTCGTCCTGCTCCAGCTCGTCGGCGCCGGCGGCGAATCGACCGCGGGCCTGATCGCGAATGCCGCCCGCCTCCTGGCCACCCATCCCGGAGTGCAGACCCGGCTCCGGCAGGAACCCGCGCTGGTCGACGCGTTCCTCGACGAGGCACTGCGACTCGAATCCCCGTTCCGCGGGCATCACCGGCACGTGGTCGCCGACACCACCCTCGGCGGCGTCGACCTGCCCGCGGGTAGCCACCTGCTCCTGCTGTGGGGCGCGGCCAACCGGGATCCGGCCGCGTTCGACAGGCCGGACGAGATCGTGCTCGACCGGCCGCACATCCGCTCCCATCTTGCGTTCGGCAAGGGTGTCCACTTCTGCGTCGGATCGGCGCTCGCCCGCATGGAGGCACTCGCCGCCACCACCACACTGCTCGCGCGCACCAACCACTTCTCCCTCGCCGACGACGCCGAGACGCGCTGGCTTCCCAGCCTCCTCGTGCGCCGCCACAGCGCACTCCCGCTGCGAATCGGGGTGCCCCATTGACGTGATTGACATTGACGTCAACATCAATCCATACTGTGACCGTGACCACAAGCGAGGCTCAGGAGCGGGCGCGGTCGGCGCGTAAGGACAACGACGGTCCCCGCCGCCGCGAACTCCTCCGCGCCGCGAGCGCCTGCTTCGCCGAACTCGGGTACGACCGGACCACCGTCGAGGTGATCACCACCCGGGCGGAAGTGTCGCGGGCGACGTTCTACGCGTACTTCTCCTCGAAGGACGAGGTGTTCCATGCCGTCGCCGCCGACGTCTGCGAGGAGTTCCTCGAATCGCAGCACGTCGAGGGACCGGCGAGCGAGGACTTGCGAGAGGTGCTGCGCACCACCACGAAAGCCTTCGTCGAGGCCGTCTACACCAACGGACGAGTCCTCGAATTGATCAGGCACCGCGCCGGGCTCGACCCCGAGGTCGGTCGAAGCTGGACCACCGTGCAGACGCGTCTCATCCGCCGCTACACCCGGTTCATCGAGCGCATCAACGCCACCTGCGACGTCACGCCGTGCGCACCACCCGCCCGCATCGCGCAGACCCTCGCCGACGCCCAACTCGCGGGCGCGGCCCGGTTGGTCGACGCGAGTGCCCGGGAACAGCGCCGGTACACCGCCGACCTGACCGCCATCTCCGAGAGGCTCATCGGCTTCGCCTAGCAAGGACAATCCGCACAGAATCGGGAGTTCGGCATGCCCACTTCGCCTTCGAGTGACCCCACGGCACTGGAATCGGCCCTCGCCGAGATACGCGAACTCCAGGACGCCGCGTGGCCACCGGAGGTACCGCGGTCCGTCGAGTACCCGATCGAGGGCCGCACCGTGATCGACTATCTGCGGCACTGGGCAACGCAGCGGCCGCACACCGTCGCGATCGACTTCTACGGCCGCGACATCACTTATGCCGAACTCGACGAACTGTCGGACCGCTTCGCCGGCTGGCTGCTGCAGCGGGGCGCGACGGCAGGCGACCGCGTCGGCGTCCACCTGGCCAACTGCCCTCAATTCCACATCGCGATGCTGGGGATCCTGAAGATCGGCGCGGTCCACGTCCCGATCAACCCGCTGTTCCGTGAGCACGAACTCGCGTACGAACTCGGTGACGCCGGCGTGGAGATTCTGCTGACCCAGGATTCGTTCGCGGACATGGTCGAATCCGTGCGCGGCGAGTCAGCGCTCCGCCACGTCGCGGTCACGGCCCTGTCGGACCTGCTGCCCGCCGAACCCGGCGTCACACCGCCGTTCCCCACCGCGTCCGGGCCCACCGACTGGGCGGGGATCATGCAATCACCTCGCGCCGATCCGATCCCGATGGATCCCGACGCACTCGCAGCGCTGAACTACACCGGCGGCACCACCGGGATGCCGAAGGGCTGCAAACACACTCAGGCACACATGGTGTACACCGCCGCCACCGCGACACTTGCCGGGGGCAGGCAGGTGGGCGAAGCTCCCCCGGTCGTCCTCGGGTTCCTGCCCGTCTTCTGGATCGCTGGCGAGGACTTCGGCATCCTCTATCCGCTGATCAACGGCGGCACCGTCGTGCTGCTGACCCGATGGGACCCCGAAGCCGTAGCGACCCTCGTCGAGCGCCGTGGTGTGACGTCGATGGTCGGCACCGTCGACAACTACGTCGAACTGATGGACCTGCCGGGTTTCGCCGAGCGAAACTTCTCCACCCTCGGCAACGCGATGGCCGTGTCGTTCGTGCTCAAACTCGACCCCGAGATCCGCGGCCGATGGCGCGACGCGACCGGGCACGTGCTCCGGGAAGCCAGTTACGGCATGACGGAGACGCACACCGCCGACACCATCACGCTCGGCTTCCAGACCGACGACGAGGATCTGCTCAGCGAACCCGTCTTCTGCGGGCTGCCGGTTCCGGGCACCGACGTGCTGATCGTGGACGAGTCCGGGGCTCCGGTGCCGGTGGGGCAGCCCGGGCAGATCATCGTCCGCAGTCCGTCACTGCTCACCGGCTACTACGGCAAACCCGACGCCACCGCCGACGCGCTCCGCGGCGGATGGCTTCAGACCG
Organism: Rhodococcus sp. T7; assembly: GCF_009872365.1. NCBI lineage: Bacteria > Bacillati > Actinomycetota > Actinomycetes > Mycobacteriales > Nocardiaceae > Rhodococcus > Rhodococcus sp. T7. Next base: position 103,986 of record NZ_WXYH01000333.1, on the reverse strand, counting down.
GGGACGTCGGCAAGCTGAACGGCAAAGGCGCACTGCACTATCTGGCCCGCAACAAGGAAATGATCAAGACCAACGGGATGAGCGTGTTCCCCTCGGAAGTGGAGGCGCTGCTCATGCTGCATCCGGCGATTCAATCGGCGGCGGTGGTCCCGAAACCCGATCCGGGCAAGGGGCAGGTGCCGTTCGCGTTCGTCCAGCTCCTGCCCGACCGTCAGGTGTCGGGTGAGGAACTGCGGGAGTGGGCCGCCCGGAACATGGCCACCTACAAGGTGCCCACCGTCGAGGTCCTCGACGCACTACCCATGACGGCAACGGGGAAGGTCCGCAAGGCCGACCTCTTCGCCCTGGCCGAGGAGTACAAGTGACCCTGCTGGTCGCCAATCGCGGCGAGATCGCGCTGCGCATCATCCGCTCGGCGGAGGAGATGTCGGTCGACACCGTCGCCGTCTACGCGGAGGACGACGCGGACAGTCCCCACGTGCGCGCGGCGACCGAGGCTGTCGCGCTCCGCGGCTCGGGACCGTCCGCGTACCTGGACGCTCGTGCCCTCCTCGACGCGGCCGCCGAGTTCGGTGCGACGGCGGTGCATCCCGGTTACGGGTTCCTCAGCGAGAACGCCGATTTCGCCCGTGCCTGCGGCGAGGCCGGACTCTCCTTTGTGGGTCCGAGCCCCGAGGTGCTCGACATCTTCGGCGACAAGTCGTCGGCACGCGAGGCCGCCGTCGCCGCGAAGGTTCCGGTGCTCGCCGCGACGCACGGCCCCACCGACTTGGACGGCGTCCGCGCGTTCTTCGCGGAGCAGCCGCGCGGCATCATGATCAAGGCACTCGCGGGTGGCGGTGGCCGCGGCATCCGTGCCGTCCGCAACGCGGACCGGATCGACGAGGCGTACCGGGCGTGCGCGGCGGAGGCGGAACTCGGGTTCGGCAATCCCGCGGTGTTCGCCGAGGCGCTGCTCGAGGGCGCCCGGCACATCGAGGTGCAGGTGGTGGCCGCACCGCAGGCCGGCGTGACGCGGGCGCTCGCCGTCGGCGACCGCGACTGCAGCGTGCAGCGTCGCCACCAGAAACTCGTCGAGATCGCACCCGCGCAGGGGCTCGATCCCGGACTGCGCAGCGAACTCCACGAGGCCGCGGCGCGGTTGTGCGCCAGTGTCGGCTACCGGGGACTCGCCACCGTCGAATTCCTGGTGTCCCCGGACGGATTCGTGTTCCTGGAGGTCAATCCGCGAATCCAGGTGGAACACACGGTCACCGAAGAGGTGACGGGGATCGACCTCGTCGCCGTGCAGATCGACATCGCGCGGGGAGCGGACTTCGGGGAACTGGCGCTGCCGGACGGGGTCGGCGCCGTAGGGCTCGACACGTCGGGCACACCCGCTGCGGCGCGCGGAATCGCCGTCCAGTCCCGGGTGAACATGGAGACGATGCGCCGGGGCGGTCAGGCCGTTCCCGCCGCGGGCACGCTGTCCGTCTTCTCCCCGCCGACGGGACCGGGGGTGCGCGTGGACACCTACGGGCGCCCAGGGCTCTCGCCGAGCCCGCGGTACGACTCGCTCCTCGCGAAGGTGATCGTTCATGCGCGCGGGCAGTCGTTCGCGGCCGCGGCGCGCAAGGCCGATGCAGCGCTCGCCGAGTTCGTCGTCGACGGCGTCCCCACCAACATCGGCTTTCTGCGGGCGATTCTCACGGATCCCGGCTTCGCCGACGGCGTCGTGGGCACCGACTACCTCGCCGAGCGGATGGGTGCCCTCGTCGACGCCGCACACGTGCACCATCCGGCGGAGGTCGCGTCGGACACGCTCGAGTTGCGGGCCGGCGAGGACGTCCTGCGTGCACACATGGCCGGGACGGTCGTGGAGTCGGCCACCGAGGGGGCCGCCGTGACGTCGGGTGCGCAACTCGTGGTGCTCGAGGCCATGAAGATGCAGCACGTGATCGCCGCTCCCGCGGGCGCGGTGGTCGAGCGGAATCTGGTGTCGCCCGGGCAGACCGTCAACGCCGGCGACCCACTGGTCGTGATCCGCCGCACCGGGTCGGAGGCTGGCGACGTGGCCGACAGCGGGGTCGATCTCGATCGTGAGCGTGCCGATCTGGCGGAGATCCGGCAGCGCCACGACTACACCCTCGACGCCGCCCGGCCCGCCGCGATCGCGAAGCGGGCGAAGCTCGGGAGACGCAGCGCCCGCGCCAACATCGAGGACCTGGTCGACCCCGGCAGCTTCGTCGAATACGGACCCCTCGTTCTCGCCGCGCAACGCAGCCGCCGCTCCGAACAGGACCTGATCGAGAACACCCCCGCCGACGGCCTCATCGCCGGCCTCGCCGCGATCAACGGGGACGTGTTCGGTCCGCAGAATTCCCAGGCGGCGGTGCTGTCGTACGACTACACGGTGCTCGCCGGGACCCAGGGCATGCGGAACCACGCCAAGACGGACCGGGTGATCGAACTCGCGGGCCGCAAACAGGTTCCGGTCGTCCTGTTCGCCGAGGGCGGCGGGGGACGCCCCGGCGACACCGACGCCGGGCCCGCCGCGGGCCTGGACCTGAACACCTTCCGGTCGCTGGCGGCACTGAACGGGAAGGTGCCGCTGGTGTCGGTCGTGTCCGGCCGCTGCTTCGCGGGCAACGCCGCCCTGGCCGGGGTCTGCGACGTCCTGATCGCCACCCCCGACGCGAACATCGGCATGGGCGGTCCGGCGATGGTCGAGGGCGGCGGGCTGGGTGTGTACCGGCCGGAAGACATCGGTCCGGTCGACGTGCAGCGGCGCAACGGTGTGATCGATCTGCTCGCCCGGGACGAGGCGCATGCCGTCGAATTGGCGAAGACGTACCTGTCGTACTTCCAAGGGGTGCTCCCCGGTTGGGAAGCGCCCGACGAGCGGCTGGCCCGTCACGTTGTCCCGGAGAACCGGTTGCGCGCCTACGACGTTCGGAGTGCTGTGGAGTCGATCGCCGACGTCGGCTCGGTCCTCGAGCTACGCCGCAACCACGGCGTCGGGATCGTCACCGCGCTGATCCGGGTCGAGGGGGCACCGTACGGGTTGGTCGCGAACAGCAGTCATCACCTCGGCGGTGCGATCGACGCGGTCGCGGCCGACAAGATGGCTCACTTCCTGGAGTTGTGCGAATCGTTCGGCCTGCCGGTGGTCTCGCTGTGTGACACACCGGGATTCATGGTCGGTCCGGACTCTGAGAAGGAGGCCACGGTCCGCCGGTTCGGCAAGCTGTTCATCACCGGCGCGCAGATGACCGTGCCGTACGGAACGGTCATCCTCCGCAAGGGCTACGGCCTCGGCGCGATGGCCATGGCGGGCGGCTCCTTCCACGCGTCGGAGTTCACGGTCGCGTGGCCGACCGGCGAGATCGGCGCCATGGGGCTGGAAGGCGCGGTGCGCCTCGGGTTCCGGAAGGAACTCGAGGCGCTCGACGACCCCGCCGAGCGGGATGCGGCGTTCACGCAACTCGTCGACGCCGCCTACCAGCACGGGAAGGCACTCAACGCGGCGACGATCTTCGAACTCGACGATGTGATCGACCCGGCCGATACCCGCGCCTGGATCGTGCGGCTCCGCCGCCCGTGAGTACTTATTAACCGCCGCACGTTAATAAGTACTCACAGGCGCGTCAGTGCACGACCCGACCACGTGCCCGCCCGCACCTGGTCGATCACCGACACGACGTCGGCGATCGGGACCTCGTGGGTGATCGACTCGAGGCGGCTGGGTGCGAGGTCGGATGCGAGACGGCCCCACAGTCGGCGCCGCTGGTCGATCGGGTACTGCACCGAGTCGATGCCGAGCAGGCTGACGCCGCGCAGGATGAACGGCAGGACCGTGGTCTCCAGCTTCGGTCCGCCGGTCAGTCCGCTCGCCGCCACGGCACCGCCGTATTCGATGGTGCTGAGCACGTGGGCGAGGGTGGCGCCGCCGACGCAGTCGACCGCGGCGGCCCACTGGGCCTTGCCGAGGGGACGCGGTTTCGTGTCGGGTTCGGGGAGGCGTCCGATCACCTTGCTCGCGCCCAGCTGGGTGAGCAGTTCCGCCTTCTCCGGCTTTCCGCTCGACGCGACCACCTCGAAACCGGCCGCGGACAGCAGGTCGACGGCGACGGTGCCGACGCCGCCGCTCGCCCCGGTCACGAGCACCGGACCGTTGCCCGGCTCGACGCCGCGGGACTGCAGTGCCTCCACGCTCATCGCGGCCGTGAAACCAGCAGTTCCGATCGCGGCGGCGGTGCGGGTGGACATGCCGTCGAGTTTCACCACCCAGTCGGCCGGGACGCGGGCGAACTGCGCGTACCCGCCGTGCCGGGCGGTTCCGATGTCGTAACCGTGGGCGACGACCTTGTCACCGACCGCGAACTCCGGCGACTGCGACTCGGCGACCGTGCCCGCCACGTCGATGCCGGGCACGATGGGGTACTCGCGCACCACTCCGCCCTTCGGCGTCAGCGCCAGAGCATCCTTGAAGTTCACGCTGGAGTACTCGACCTGGATCGTGACCTCGCCCTGCGGCAGGAACGATTCGTCGACCGTCTCCTCGGTGAGGCCGATGGCGCCCTCGTTCTCGCGCGCGATCCAGGCGGTGAATTCCTTCATCAGCTTGCTCTCCTGACCTCGGGGGTGCGGCAATTCACTCACGGTACAGAAGCGACAGTTGCCGATCGGATTCGAACAGCGCGTCCCGGTCGAACGTGGACGTCGAGGCCAGGAGTTCGTCGGCGCCGGTGCGTGCGGACAGGGCGTCGAGCGCGACCTTCACCTGTTCGACGGCGCCGTGGATCGACGACGCGATCGTGGCGTCGACCTGTTCCCGCAGCCGCGGGGTCCAGGGCTGAGCGTGTATGTCCACGACCGATTCGAGCGGCGGGAACTCGCCGGTCCGGCTCGATTGCGCCAGCGCCCACGCCTCCGGGAGCAACAGTTCACGGGCCCGGTCGTCGTGCTCGGCGATCATGACCTCGAGCGAGATCATCACGTACGGGTCCCGGTGAGCGGCGGAGGGGACGAAGCTGTCGCGGTACCGGTCGAGTTCCGGGACGCGCGCGTCCGACGCGTGGAGGATCGGCCCGCCGACCACCACCGGCAGGCCGGCCTTCGCGGCGTAGTCGAGTCCGCGGCGCGTGGCGAGGACGAACATCGGCGGCGGGGTCGTCCCCTGGGGCCTGGCGGTCACGGCACCTTTGCCCTCGAGGTAGCTCCGGACCTCGTCAAGGTCGTCCGCGAACGTGTCGAGGGCGTTGCGGTCTCGTCGCAGTGCCTCCCGCACCGGTTTCGTGAACCCCAGGGACCGTCCGACCCCCAAATCGATCCGGCCCGGGTACATGGCCTCGAGCATGAGGAACTGTTCGGCCACCACCAACGGCTGGTGGTTCGGCAGCATCACACCACCCGAGCCCAACCGGATCCGGCTGGTGCGGGCGCCGAGGGCCGCGAGCAGCACGGGCGGCGACCCGCTCGCAATGCCCGGCACGGCGTGGTGCTCGGCCACCCAGAACCGCTCGAATCCGAGGTGTTCGGCGTGCACCGCCCGCTCGATCGTCCCGGTCAGCGCGGCAGAGTCGGGCGCACCCCGGCGCGTCCGGGACCGGTCCAGAATCGACAGCTTCACCTTGGACGCAACGGCCGCCGCGGTGCGCATATTTCCCCGGAGGCCGGCGGGCACGATCGGCGCCGACACTGCACAGCGGCGGCCGACTCGATGAGGCGTCGCGGCCGGGCCGCTGCCATACTGTCGCGCACGAAGTTCAACGGTCGTCGGGAGGTCAGTGGTGGGCAGCACGGAGGCGGTTCCGGACACTCCGGACGTCGAGTGGAACGAACTCGACGCCGCCGAGGTCGGGTACTCCTCGCAGATGGAGGAATGTTCCGACTTCTTCCGCCAGCCCGAGCTCGCCCACCTGCCCGATTCCCGGTTGGACGAGGCGCTGCGGTCGCTGACCGTGTCGGGCCGTTACGAGCAGACCCGGGAGGAGATCGAGATCGGCGCCCAGCTGGCCTGGCGCAACCACGCCCGGTGTGTGGGCCGAAAACATTGGCGCACGCTGAAGCTTCTCGACGCCCGGCACGCCACCAGCGCCGACGAGATCGCGGAGGCGTGCTGGGAGCATCTGCGGATCGCGACCAACGGCGGTGCGCTGCGGTCCGTGATCACCGTCGGTCCGCTACCTCTCGCCGACGGTCGCGAGTACAAGATCCTCAGCCCTCAGCTCATTCGGTACGCCGGCTACCGCAACGCGGACGGGACGGTGACCGGGGATCCCGCGCAGGTGGGTATCACCGAGGCCGTCACCAGGATGGGGTGGCGCGGCGCCGGAACACGATTCGACGTGCTGCCCCTGCTGATCAGCACCCCGGACGAGCCTCTGCGCTGGTACGACGTTCCCCCGGAGTTGGTGCTCAAGGTCGAGATCGAGCATCCCGACCATCGCTGGTTCGCCGATTTCGGACTCAAATGGCATGCGGTGCCCGCCGTGTCGAACATGAGATTCTCCGTCGGCGGGCTGACGTATCCGCTCGCCCCGTTCAGTGGGTGGTACGTGAGCACGGAGGTCGGGGCCCGCAACTTCAGCGACCGGGACCGGTACGACATGCTGCCCGCCATCGCCGAAAAACTGTGCCTGGACACGTCCTCGGAGCGGACGCTGTGGCGCGACCGCGCACTGGTCGAATTGAACCGCGCCGTAATCCACAGTTACCGGCAGTCCGGCGTGCACATGGTCGATCATCACACCGTCGCCAAGCAGTTCATCAGCCACGTCGAACGCGAGGAGTCGCTGGGCCGCAAGTGCCCCACCGACTGGTCGTGGATCAACCCACCGATGTCGGCGGCACTCACCCCGACGTTCCACCGGCTCTACGACGCACCCGACATGGACCTCCGCCCCAACTTTCTCCCGGCACCCGCAGCGGTGTCGGGGTGTCCGTTCACCGGCGGGAGCCTGTAGGACGGGCGCCCTGCCCCGGTCAGCCGCGGTAGGGCGGGGCGACGCCCCAACCCCAGCGCGGCACGGGTGCGTGCTCGACGACCTCGGCTCCGGGGCTCGAATTCTGCAGGGCGAGCCTGGTCCCCCACTCGACGTATGCCATGAAGGCGGAGCGAAATTCGGGGTCGGACGGCAGGGCCGCGTCGTCGGCGGCGAGGCTCATCGTTGCGGCGAAGCGGTGTCGCTGCTCCGGGGTGATGGCGAGACCGATGTGGTGCCGCAGCATCCGTTCGTAGCCACCGAGGTTCTCGGTGTATCCCGGCGGACCGCCGAACACCTCGCACCACCACAGGGTGACGTTGCGGCGATGCTCCTCGTGCACGCCGCCGGGGAACATCGGCGACAGCAGTTCGTCGCGCTCCACCCGGTCGTAGAAGGCGTCGATCAGCCGCCGGAACGACTGCTCACCGCCCGCCCACTCGTACAGGGACGGGGTGTCCTGATCACTCATGCGAGCTCCCGATTTCCGTCGTCTCTCCATTACAATACACATCAGTATTGGATTGAAAAGAGGTTCGAGCATGAGTGTGGCCGGGCGCAGTCGCGACACGGAGATCGACACCCGGGTGCTGAGAGTTGCGGGCCGGCAACTGTCCCGGGCCGGATACGACGCGATGTCGCTCGCCGCGATCGCGGCGGAGGCCGGTACCACCCGACAGGCGCTGTACCGCCGGTGGGCGACGAAGGCGGAGTTGGCCGCGGCCGTCGTGACGCAGTTGGCGGACGAGGAGACCGGCCGGTCGTCGGCGGACCCGTTCGGTGATCTGGTTCGCGAACTGGCCGACTTCCAGCGCGGGGTGTCGCGCACCGGCCGGCTGTCGCTGGTCGGGACGATGCTGCAGGACACGACGGACGGCGACGTCCGGGCGCAGTACCGTGCCCGGGTGGTGGCACCGCGCCGGCGCCGCATCCGCGCCATCCTGGATCGCGCCGCGGAGCTGAAGATGATCGACGCCGACGCCGATCTCGAGGTCGCCGTCACGATGGCGACGGGCAGTTGGTACGGCCGCGCCCTGGCCGGCGATCCTCCCCCCGCGGACTGGCCCGCCCGGACCGCGGCGCTGATCTGGCGGGCGGTCGGGGGAACGGTTCCCTCCTGAGCGGTTCCTACACAGCGGACCGGCGGTCGCCCATGTTCCGCGACATCAGGACTCCGGCGAGGAGGAGAACACCCGCGATCGCGATGAACCATCCCGTGCGGTGCAGTCCGTCGTCGCCGACGACGTGACCGGCGGTGGCCTGCAGCACGACGGCGGACAGGTTCGCCCCGATGTACTGCACGGTGCGGTACATCCCGATCGCCGTGCCCACTTCCTCCACGGACGTGACCGAGCTGATCAGATTCTGGTTGCCGATGTTGTTGAATCCGTTGGGGATTCCCAGTACCGCCGCCACCATCAGCAGCACGACAATCGGGGCGGTGCTGCTTTCCACCGACGCCAGGAGCACCCCGCCGACCAGCAGCGCGCACGTCCCGACGGTGAGTGTTCGGCGCACCCCGTGCCGCCGGTACGTCCGGGACGCGAGCAGTGTGGAGCCGATCCCGACGACGGCGACGGGAAGCATCGTCAGCCCCGCCTCGGTGGCGCCCATCCCCCGGGAGTACTGCAACCACTGCGGGATTCCGAAGAAGACACAGTAGAAGGCCGTGTAAGTGAGGAGGGTCCGGGCGAGGGTCGCACTGAGCGCCCGGTTCCGGGCCAGTGCCCGAACGTCGATGAACGGTTCGTCCGCCCGGCGTTCCCATTGGACGAACAGGGCCAGCACCAGCGCCCACACGGGGATCAGCCACCACACCGGGTCGGTGGTGACCGACAGCAGGAACAGCATCGTGGACGAGATGAGCGCGAGGAACAGCAGGACCCCGACGACGTCGAGCGCGTGCACCAGTTGGCGTCGGCTGACCGACATTCCGCCGACGAAGCCGACGTTCGCGAACTTCGTGACCGCCACGGCGCTGAACACGACGATCGGGAGGTTGATCCACATGATCGACTGCCAGCCGAACGCCCCCACCAGCAGTCCGCCGAGCGTCGGGCCGAGCGCCACGACGGCCTGGCTGCAGATCGCGAGGGTCGTGATCGCGGTGCGCGGTTGCGCACCGTGCCGGTCCGCGTACCCGCGAATCATCGTCATCGCGTTGGGATACTGGGTGGCGGTGCCGATTCCGACGAGGATCCGGGAGAAGATCAGCCAGCCGACCGTCGGTGCGAGCAGACCGGCCACGGACCCCAGCGCCACGAGGGCGAGACCCCCGAGGTACACCTTCCGCGCTCCGAGAAGGGCGCCGAGTTTCCCCGCCATCGGCGCGGTGACGGCGGTGGCGATGTAGAGCGCGGAGATCACCCAGGTGATGCCGGACGACGAGCCGAACTGGGCGGCGATGCCGACGATCGCCACCGCGATCATCGACGAGTTCAGGGGTTGAAGGATGCTTCCGGTGGCGACTGATCCGCTGACCCGGAACGGTACGGACGGCGACTTCTGCGCGACAGCGGTGTCGGCGACGGTCGCGCTCACGAGTTCATCAGTGACTCCCGCCGCGGCGCCGACTCGGGGGACTCGGGGGTTGCTGCGAGTCGGCGGAGTAGCCGTCCGGCGATGAAGAGGAGGTCGCGTTCGGCCTCGGTGCATTCGGTGGCGAGCGCGGCCGAGAGCCATTCGCTCCGCCGCGACCGGTCGGCGGTGAGGGTCTGCAATCCCGGCGCGGTGATCGCGACGATGCTCGCCCGTGCATCCTGGGGGTCCACGGTGCGGGATACCATCCCGGAGTCCTCGAGGATCGAGACGGTCCGCGCGATGGACTGCGGCGCCACCTGCTCGAGATCGGCGAGGGCGCGGGCGCTCATCGGGCCCTCCCGGTCGAGATGCGCAAGGGCCTGCAACTGCGAGGGCGTGAGCAGGTGCCCGGACCGCTGGGTCCGGATGCGCCGGGTGAACATGACGACGTCCTCGCGGAGTCGATCAGCCTTCTCGTCCATGCGTTCGCCTCTCGTTCGCCGAGCAATTTCATTAGCCAGTCTAGCTGTTTTATTTATGCAGGTCAATCGTCGTTACGCATAGACTACGTGCACCTGCGGTCTAAAATTTCGCCAGCACAGCTGTCTAAATCGTCGTGGACGGCCAGATTCACCCAGGTCGGGCGGGGTCGGCGGGTGTCTGACAGGAAACTCCGAGCCGATCGCTGGCAGTATGAGGAACGGCGAACGCTGATCGAGATCCGAAAGAAGGTGGTCGTGACTCTCCGCACACGGACAGCCGGCATCGTTGCAGTAGTGGCTATGACGTTCCTGGCCACGGCATGCACCATCGGAGACACCGGAACCTCGGAACCCCCGACCACCACCCAGGCAGCGCCCGCCACGATTGCCGTTCCCGCGGCCGACGGCGCGCCGATCAACCCGACCACCCCGATCGTGGTCACCGCCACGGGCGGCCGGCTGACCACCGTGACGGTCACGAATCCCGCGGACGCCGGCGCACCGGTCGCCGGTGCCCTCGCCCCCGACGGCACGAGTTGGACGAGCAGCGCGCCCCTCGGATACGAGTCCACGTACACGGTCGTCGCCGACGCGGTGAACCCCGACGGCGCTCCCGTCGAGCAGACGTTCACGGTGACGACGATGACTCCCGGTTCCACCGCGTACGCGAACGTCGTTCCGGCACCCGAGGTCGTCGCGGACACGGGCATCGGCGTCGGCCAGCCCATGGTGTTCCAGTTCACCTCGCCGGTCGCCAACAAGGCCGCCGTGCAGGAACGACTGCACGTGACGACGACACCGCCGCAGCCCGGGGCCTGGTACTGGACCGACGATCAGAACGCGCACTATCGCGCCGCGAACTATTGGGCGCCGGGAACCAAGATCCACGTCGAGGCGGACGTGTTCGGCGTCGACCTGGGCGACGGCGTCTTCGGTGCCGAGAACAATGCCGCCGACTACACCGTGCACGACTCGTGGGTCGCCAAGGCGGACGGGGCCAGTGAGGTACTCACCGTGTTCCACAACGGTGTTCAGGAGACCTCGATGCCGATGAGTCTCGGCTCCCCCGACCACCCCTCGCACGAGGGCCCGCACGTGGTCTCCGACAGGCAGCAGAGCATCATCATGGACTCCTGCACGTACGGCGTCTGCGCGGGCGACCCCGACTACTACCGCGAGAAGGTCGACCTGAACCTCCGCATCTCGAACGACGGTGAGTTCGTCCACTCGGCGCCGTGGTCGGTCGGCGATCAGGGCAGCAGCAACGTCTCCCACGGCTGCGTGAATCTGGCTCCGGCCAACGCCCAGTGGATGTTCGACCACTTCGGTATCGGCGACGTCGTCGAGATCACCAACTCGGGCGGACCGGTCCTGCCCGTGTGGGACACGTACGGGGACTGGGAGGTCCCGTGGGCCGAGTGGCAGGCAGGTAACGCAACCGGATAGGAGGCGCTCGTGAGTTCACCATCCGCGGAATGTGTCGCGCAGCTGAAGGCGGTGCTTCCGCACCGGGTTCATCTGCCGGGCACCGACGACTACCGCACGGCACTGAGCAGAGTGTTCTTTCCCGACGCCGCGCGACGCCGGCCGTCCTGCGTCGTCGAACCGGAGTCCGTGGAGGAAGTCTCCACCGTCATGCGGGTCGTGCACCGGACGGGCGGCACCGTCACCGTCCGCGGCGGCGGGCTGAGTTCCAACTGCGTCGCCGACGACGCCGTCATGCTCGACCTGTCTGCCCGGATGAACACGGCCCGGCCCGAGGACGATCGAGTGGTCGTGGCCGGCGGCGCCACCGTGGGAACCATGCTGGACGCCCTCGCCCCCACCGGCCGGGTGGTGCCGGTCGGGATCGTCGGGCATGCGGGCTTCGGACTCGTCACCCGTGGCGGCGTCGGGTACCTCACCCGCAGTCTCGGGCTGACCGTCGACCAGCTGCTCGAGGTCGAACTCGTGCTGCCCTCCGGCGAAGTCGTCCACCTGTCCGATGCCAGTGCCGGCGACGCGGCCGATCTGTGGTGGGCGGTCCGGGGTTGCGCACCGTGCTTCGGTGTCGTCACGTCGGCGGTGCTACGCACGCATCCGCAGGGCCCGGTGTGGGTCGATCGGATGGTGCTCGGACTCGAAGCGCTCGCCACCTATTTCCGTGTCGCACCAACCCTTCCGCGTGACACGACGATGGGCGCGGTGCTCGGCTACAGCGCACTGTCCGCCGACGAACCCGTCCTCTTCGTGTACACCGCGTGCGCGAGCGCGGACGCATCCGACATCGACCGCGCCCGGGCCGCCGCCACCTCGGTCGCCGCCGTGTCGGGCAGCGTGCTGTACCGGTCCGAGACCTCGGGCGACTACCTCTCCGGGCTACCCGAATTCGCACCACCCGGAGCCGACGGCGAAGAACCGGAACCGATCCGGCTGCCCGAACCGGGCGAACGCCGGGGCTCGTTCTTCGGGAAGGCCGTCTTCACCGGACCGACCCTCGACTCCCAACTCGCTGAAGCCCTGGCCACCCAGATCCGCGGGGCGCCGACGCGGGAATGTCGAATCGACTTCCAGCACACCGGCGGTGCGCTAGCCGACGTGGGCGACAAGGACACCGCGTTCTGGGGCCGCGGCAGCGAATGGAACATCCCCCTCAACGCGATCTGGTCCGACCCCTACGACGGCGCCGCCTGCCTGTCGTGGGCGGGCGGCACCCTCGACGCCCTCGCACCCCACACCACCGGCGTCTACAGCGTCGAAGTCCGGCCCGGATTCCCCGAGACCGGCGCCGAGATCGACGCGGCCTACGGCGGAAACCTCCGGCGCCTCCGAGAACTACGGCAGCGGCACGATCCGATGGGGGTGATGACGCACTACCCGCTGTAGATACAGGGGCGCGCACCCGAGCTACTACGTTCGCGGCCGCGCCCGATGACCGCAGTCGGAATCTCGTCGCGGGCCGTCAGCTGTATCGGTCCACCGATCCTCTCATCCGTCGCTCGCCGATCAATCAAAGTGCGGCTAGACGGCGGAATCGACTGCCATGGAACACCAACGGAGGTGTGTCCGGGTCGGCGCGGAGGCCGTGCACCTCGAGTACGACAATCGCGTGATCTCCTGCGGGAAGTTCCGCGTGCAATGAGCAGTCGAGCCACAGGCTGGCGCCGTGGACGAAGATGCTGCCCTGTACGGATTGGTCCCACTCCACCTTGGCGAATCGGTCGCCGGTCTTGTTCGACAAGCTGAGGCAGGTCTCGTCGTGGCCTTCGGCCAGCACGCTGAGCCCGAGTCGTGTGCGGGTGCGCAGTCGCGGCCATGTCTCGGAGGTGTCCTGTACACAGACGGAGACAAGGGGGGGTGTGACCGATACCGACGTGAACGAGCTCGCAGCCATACCCACTGGTTCGCCGTCAACGGTCGCGCATACGGCGGTCACGCCCGACGGGAAACATCCGAATGCCTTCCGAAGCCGGATGGCGTCGTGGTCGAAAGGATCAATGTCGATCATTATGTGTCACACCTTCTTCGAGGATTTCGTGCCCATACTGTCTACGTCATGCACTGGACTTCTCCGCAATGGGAGCTACAGGCTGCATCGCATCGCACCCGCCGGCGGCCCTCCGTTTCTCGAGGGACTGCACCGGCACCGCGGCTGGATCGACCGGTCGCACCGACGCAATGTGCAGGTCTGCCAGAATCGACTCGACTATCGTGGCCTGCCATTCGGAATCCCCGCTAGGGGGTACTTCCGACAGGCCGCACGCGTGTGGCCCGCTGGCGGGTCGTACATAGACGACGACTCCACCTTCTTCTGCCGAGACCGCGGCGAGTCCTCGTTCGAGGGCGTTGCCGCAGTCACAGGCAGTCGACCCCAGGACGTCACCGGTCAGGCATTCAGTATGTACGTACAGCGGGACGCCGGCACCGTTCTGAACGTCTCCAGAAATCAGGACCATGTGCTCCGCACCGTCGTGGACACCGCGATAACCGAGAGCTCGGAAATGACCGTGCACAGTGGGCAGCGCGGCCGCAGCGAGCCGTCGCACCTGAGCCTCCGCCCGTCGGCGATACGTAGCCAAGTCCGCGATGGTCACGATTTCGAGCCCGTGCTCGGCCGCGAAGCGGGTGAGTTCGGCACCCGCTGCCATCTCGCAGGGGCGCTCCGTCGACACGACCTCGCAGAGACCCCCGGCCGGCCGTGATCCAGCCAGTCGGGCGAGGTCGACCGCCGCCTCGGCGCGTCCGGGACGTTGCAGCACACCTCCGTCGCGGGCTGCGAGCGGCATGACGTGTCCCGGACGGGTGAAGTCGCCCGGTGCGGCCACCGACGAGGCCAGGGCGGCGATCGTACGGGCCCGATCCGCCGCCGAGATCCCGGTTCCGGTGCCCCGCAGATCAACCGACACACGATATGCAGCACCGAGTTTGTTCTCGTTGCGGGGGTACATCGGTGGCAGCTCGAGCCGGTCACAGTCCTCATCGGTCAGTGCGACGCACACCAACCCGGAGGTGTGCCGGACGACGAACGCCAGCAATTCCGTCGTGGCGTGCTCGGCCGCGAAGACCAGATCGCCTCCATCTTCGTGTTCGTCGACGACCACGATCGGATGCCCGGTTGCGATTGCGGCGACGGCCCGTTCCACATTTTCGCGCATCGGCGATGCGGTGCCGAGATTTCTCATGCGCGTCCTTTCCTGAGCCTGACGGCGCGGCATCAGCTTGGCCGCGTAAAGACCGGGTTCCCGCTTTGTGACCGTTGCTGTCAGCGAGGGCCGTACACGATGAACAGGTTGTTCCATGGGTCTGCTGCGACCGCCCGGACCTCGTGCGGTCCCTGTTGCCTGGGGTGGACGATGCGTCCACCCGCTCGTCGGATCGATTCGAGCGCAGTCTCGACATCGGCAACCTTGAACGATGCGCACACGCATTCCGTCAGGTCTTCGACCGGAGCGGCGAGCGCCAGCGTCGTCCCGCCCGCGTCGAGGGCTGCATACCGATCACCGTCGATGAACTTGGTCGTGATGCCGAGACTGTCGCTGTAGAAGGTCGCCGCAGCCGTGACGTCTGCGACCGGATGGGTGACATTGCCGAGTTTCACCTCTGCCGTGCTCACATCGGATCCTTTCAGAATGTGGTCCAGCCGGCATCGACCGGAAGTGCTGCTCCGGTGATGAACGCGGAGTCGTCGGACGCGAGGAACACGACCGCGCGGGAGACGCTGTCCGGCGGAATCAGTCCGTCGGGAAGCAGCGAGCGATCGAGTGTGAAGAACCGGGGCTGCCACTGGCTCGACTGCTCGATGGTCCCGCCCTGCAGCATCTTGGTGTCGATCATGCCGGGAAGAATCGCGTTGACGCGAATGTTGTGAGAGCCGGCCTCCCATGCCAGGGTCCGCATCAATCCGAGCACACCGTGCTTGGCGACGGTGTACGCAACCGAGGACGGCTGGGCTTTGATGCCCATCGCCGAGGAGGTGAGGATGACCGAACCGCCCAGTCCGCCTTCGATGATCTTCGGAATGAACGCCGTGGTCGCCTTCCACGCCCCGGTCAGGAGGACGTCAATGCTCTCCTGCCAGTCGTCTTCCTTGGTTTCCCATGAATTTTCAGAGATTGCCCAGATCCCGTGATTGACGGCAAGGATGTCGATGCGGCCGAACTCGGTCATCACCTCGTCAGCGCACTGTTTCAGAGCGGTCAAATCCCGGGCGTCGACCTTGCGCGCAAGGACGCGCTGATCTTCCTTCTCCACGAGGCGCACTGTTTCCGCCATGTCGTCCTCGGTGGCGCCCTCATGAAGGGGTGTCCGGAGGCTTTCGAGGATGTCGAGGGCAACGATTGTGGCGCCCTCCTGAGCCAGTGCGACAGCGTGTGCACGGCCTTGACCGCGAGCAGCGCCGGTCACCACGGCAACTTTTCCCTTGAGTCGTCCCATCAGTTCTTCCTTTGCAGCAGCTGCCGACGAACTCGCGGTGAGCCGACGGTGGTATGTGGAGTGTCAGAGAATTTCGACGGCATCGACGACGAACGTCATGGTGCCTGACTGAGCGAAAGGGAGAGAGTCGAGAGCCTCCTTGATGGCGCCGGCATCGAGTGCCTCCATGACCAGGTAGGCGCCGGTGTCGTCGGTGCGCCGGATGACCTGCTCGACCACCCCGGCGCCTCGAAGCTCGTTGACGCGGGCAATCTCCGCGGCCATCTCCGGCGCTGGGTCCTTACCTTCGACGAATCGTGCGTCGACATGAAATTTCATCGTCGCCCACACCCCTTTCGAGTCCCGCACGGTAGTTTCGTCACTTGAGCAGCAGGCCGGCGTCGATCGGCAACGTGACGCCGGTGATGAGACGTGCGTCGTCCGACGCCAGAAAGACCACGGCCTTGCTGATGTCCAGCGGATCGGCCACTGCGACCGGGAGCGCATGCAGTGATGCCGAAGCAGCCTCGAAGTCCTCCCTGGTGGGGTGCTCGAGGTCGGGCCGGAAGATCTTGAATGTCTCGTCGTTCATGATCATGGGTGTGTCGACTTGGGTCGGATGCACACTGTTGACCCGGATGGAGTATTGAGCGAGTTCGGCCGCCATGGTCTTCATCAGTCCGACAACTCCGTGTTTCGCTGCACTGTAGGCGGCGATGCCCTGATAGACGCGGAGTGCTGCCATCGAACTGGTCAGGATCATGGATCCACCACGGTTGCCCTCGACCAAGTAGGGGACCGCGGCTCGGCAGGTCTTCCATACGCCCGTCAAATTGATCGCGAGCATCTGCTCCCACTGTGAATCTGTGATCTGGTGCGCGGGTATTGCGGATGCGGCAATCCCTGCATTTGCCACCACGATGTCGAGTCGGCCGAGTTCCTCGACAGCGGTGCGTAACGCTGCAGCGAGGCCGTCACCGTCGCGAACGTCGACCCGCGCGGTGACGATCCTGCGCCCGAGATTCTCGACCTCTTTCGCGGTTTCGGCGAGTTCGTCCTGTGATCCGAGCGGATACCCGAGGCCCAGCTCGGGCTCGTCGTGCGCGATGTCGACGGCGATGATGTCGGCGCCGGCGCGAGCGAGTTCGATCGCGTGACTTCGGCCCTGACCGCGTGCTGCGCCGGTAACGAAGGCGACCTTCCCGGACAGACTGTTCATGAAACAACCCCTGAATCGTTTGGGGAACGGTGAGCCACGTTGTCCGTGGCCCACCGTCCAGCCGGATACGCCCCACTCGGGGGCGGTTGTGTGCGTTGCACCGGCAATTCGCGGTTGGGCGGTTTGCCGATGGGTGGGTCAGGAACGCGCCGCGGTTTCCGCAGCGTGCTTGGCCATGGCGTTCTCGACGCTCTTCATCTGCGCACCCCCGAGATCGCCGCGAGTGGTCGCCGCCCAGTCGGCACTCGCCTGCAGCGACTCGATGCTCCCCTGGAAGGCAGGGAGGACGCGCTCGGCCATGAGTTCGTACGAGTGCAGAGTATTTGCCCAGTTCGCCCATTCGTGGGTCATGACCAGGTATGCACCGAAACCGCCGTTGGACTGAGCTTTCAGCTTGGAAATCTGCTCGATCGCATCGTCCGGGGTGCCGATCACGCCGAGGCCCGAGTTGATGACGAAGTCGATGCGCTCCTCGGTGGTTCGGCCTGCGACGTCGAAATGGACCGCGGCCTGAACGTCCTGGAAGTACTCGAACCAGGCGTCGATGCCGTGCCGTACCTGCTCGCGGGCGAGCTCGCGGGTTTCAGCGATATGCATGGGGCCGACCAGCCGCCACTTCGAACGATCCGCGATCTGCCCGAATTGGGCGGCGCGCTGTTCCATGACGTCCCAGTGCAGGGCCAGAGTGTCGACGCCATCGGGTGCCATCGCCGACATCGTTGCGCCGATCGAGAGGACGCCATCGCCGTACTTCCCGGCGATACGCGGCCCGGTCGGAGATGCCACCGCCGCGACAGCGACTTCGAAGTCCGAGTACGGGCGTAGCTGGGTCCGCGCTTCCACCAACGTGTATCGCGAAGTCGTCTCCGTGACGGTCTCACCCGCCAACAGTCGCTTGAGGATGTCGACATCCTCTTCCAGCGCGTTGCGCTGTTCGAGTGGATCGAGACCGATCATGTATGCGTCCGTGGTGAGCGCACCGGGGCCCAGCCCGAGCATTGCGCGGCCGCGCGTCAAGTGGTCGAGCAGGATGAAGCGGTCGGCGACCCAGAGCGGGTTGTGGTAGGGAAGCGAGAGGACACCGGTGCCGAGTTTGATCGACCTGGTCTGGGGCGCTGCGTTGGCGATGAACGTGATGGGGTCCGCGATGATCTCAGAACCGCAGGAGTGGTGTTCCCCGATCCACGCTTCGTCGAATCCCAGTTCGTCGAGGTGCTGGACAAACTTGATGTCCCGGTGCAATGCAAGATGCGGGTTCTGCCCCATGGGCAGGTGATACGGGGCATGGAACACGCCGAAACGAAGCCGGTCGGTCATGAAATTCTCCTTGTTTGCTGAATCGGGATGCGATTACGTGGTCTGGTCGTGAGTTTCGACATATACCGTTGCGTTGCAAGGGTTGTCGCACCGATAGGCCACCCTGGTCATCCTCGCCTCCAGATCGCCACGCTCGGCGATGCCGAGCAGGGTCGCCTGTGTTCGATATCGACGCTACGAGGAGAATGAGAGACGCGTCACTGTCGTTTTCGACAGGATCTTTCGGCAATCATCGACCGGTACGACAAAGCACGACAACGTCGGCGACCCCGGGGGTCGGGTATGCCGCCGACGTTGTCGTCGTCGGGAAGGTCTCAGCGTGCCGCAGCGGCCGCCGAGTCGTCGACTCTGCCGAGTACGAAGTGTTCGTATCCGTTCGCTGCGATCTCGTCGCACCGGTCGCGATAGCGGTCCAGTCCGCCTGCGTACGGAAGGAACCGGCGAGGCTTACCCGGAACGTTCTCGCCCGTGTACCACGATTTCGCCTTCACGTAGAGGGTCGCGGCGCCCACCTCGTCCACGTGGTGCGCCCACTCCGCCTCGAAGTCACTCGTCGTCTCGATCGTGGTGATCTCGTGCCGACGTAGGTAATCGATGCAGGTGGTGATCCACTCCACGTTTTGTTCTGCGAAGGCCACCACATTGCCCAGGACCGCCGGGCTTCCGGGGCCGTTGACGAGGAAAAGGTTCGGGAACCCGGCAACCTGAAGACCGAGTGCGGCCTTGGGGCCCTCCCGCCAATGTTCCCGGAGCGTTCGGTCGTCGCGCCCACGGATGTCGATCTCGGACACGGCACCGCTGATCGCATCGAACCCGATGGCGAAGATGATCACGTCGACCTCGTGCTCGACTCCCCCGCAACGGATCCCGTTCTCGGTGATTCTCTCGAGCGGAGCCTTGCGAAGATCGACCAGTTGCACATTCGACCGGTTATAGGTTGCGAAGTAGTCGGTGTCGGCGCACAACCGCTTCGCCCCGAAGGGATAATCGGTGGGGCTCAGGGCCGCCGCGGTCTCCGGATCGTCGACGATCTCGGCGATCTTGGACCGCACGAACCGTCCCACCGTTTCGTTCACATCGAGGTCGGTCATGGTATCGGAGAAGGCACGCAGAAGAGCAACTGCACCCCCGAGCTGCCATCCCGCTTCCAGGACGCGTGTGCGCTCCTCTTCAGTCAGATCTTTCCCTGGTCCGGGCATGGAGATCGGTGGTACGCCGGAAGGCGCGCGTCGGGCACGTGCGCGGCGACCGGCATAGTCCGCCTTGACGTCATCGAGTTCGCTGCCGGTGAGGCGGCGGTTGCGTGCCGGCACGGTGTAGTTCGGGGTGCGCTGGAGCACGATGAGGTTCTCTGCATCCTCGGCTACCTTGGGGATGACCTGAATTCCCGTAGAGCCCGTACCGACGACAGCGACCCGTTTGCCTCGGAAGTCGACTCCCTCTGCGGGCCAGCGGGCGGTGTGGAACCATTGCCCACGGAAGTCGTCGAGCCCTGGGAAGTCCGGCTTCTTCGGTGCCGACAACCCTCCGGATGCCATCACGCAGAAGGTGGCCCGAACGGTGTCACCTGTGTCGGTCTGGAGCTCCCAGCCGCTGCCGGTGAACCGGGCAGCGGTGACTCGGGTGTTGAATTCGATGTGCCGACGCAGGTCGAACCGGTCGGCTACGTGGTTGATGTAGGCCAGGATCTCTTGCTGCGGTGCGAACCGTTCGGACCAGACCCACTCCTGCTGGAGATCCTCGGAAAAGGAATAGGAATAGTCGATGCTTTCGACATCGCAGCGGGCACCGGGATAGGTGTTCCAATACCAGGTACCGCCCACGTCGGCGCCGGCCTCGAGCACCCGTACACGCAGGCCCATCCGGGTCGCACGGTGAGCTAGGTAGAGCCCGGAGAATCCCGCGCCGACTACTACGACGTCGAATTCGGGCTCGTGAATTTCGTCCTGCACTTTGCCGATCCTTTCTTCAGGTCATCCGCGTGGGACGGTGAGCGGGTCACGGGTCGCACCCGACAGCTCCAACCACACGGATTTGACCTGGGTGTAGTCGAGGATGGCGTCGGGGCCGTTCTCACGGCCGAACCCGCTCTGTTGCATGCCCCCGAAGGGAACGTGCGGAGAGGTGTTGCGGTAGCAGTTGATCCACACGACGCCGCAGCGGAGCCGTCGTGCCATTCGGTGGGCGCGCTGCACGTCCTTGGTCCACACTCCCCCGGCGAGCCCGAAGACCGTGTCGTTACCGAGCTCGATCGCATGCTCCTCGTCGCGGAACGGGACGACCGCGAGAACCGGTCCGAAGACCTCCTCACGTGCGAGCTGCATGTCCGGTTGTACCCCGGCAAAGATCGTCGGCTCCACGAAGTAGCCATCGGGAACGGCAGCGGGTGCGGCCCGCTTACCACCGGTCACCAGAGTGGCGCCTTCGGCAACGCCGCTCGCAACGAGGGCGAGGACCTTTTCCAACTGTGCCTCGCTTACGAGTGGACCCATTTCGCTGGCCGGGTCCTGCGGGTCTCCCAGTCGAATGCTCGCCGCTCTCACCCGAAGTCGTTCCACCAGCTCGTCGTGGATCTCTTCCTGCACGAGCAGGCGGCCGCCGGCGATGCACATCTGTCCGGTGGAAGCGAAGATTCCACCCACCACTCCGTTGATGGCCGCATCGAGGTCTGCGTCAGCGAAGACGATGTTCGGGGATTTGCCACCGAGTTCGAGGGTCACCGGGGCCACATGTTCGGCAGCTGCTTTCATGACGTGGGTTCCCACGGCCGTCGACCCGGTGAAGCTGACCTTTGCCACCCCGGGATGCCGGGCGAGTGCGTCACCGACTGTCGCTCCTGGTCCGGTGAGGACATTGAAAGCCCCTGGCGGGAACCCCGCCTCCTCGACGAGTTCTGCAAGCAGCAGTGTGGAGGTGGGTGTCTGATCCGCGGTCTTCACCACGACGGCACAGCCCGCCGCGAGAGCAGGTGCCACCTTCATCGTGGTAATCATGACCGGACTGTTGAAGGGGACGATCGCGGCGACCACGCCGACCGGCTCGCGGGTGGTATAGACGAGGTAGTTGGGATCTCCGGTCGGAAGAGTCTGGCCCGCAAGCTTGTCTGCGGCACCCGCGTAGTAGCGCAACCAGGCCGACACCTGCCCCATCACCGGGCGGGTCTCCCGGATCAGCTTTCCGTTGTCGCGGGTCTCGATGGCCGCCAATCGGTCGGCATCCCGATCAACCAGATCGGCGAGCCGATTGAGCAGGTGTGCCCGCCGCGGCCCAGGAGTTGCTCCCCATTCGCCGGCCATCGCTTCGGTCGCGGAAGCAACCGCACGATCGACGTCGGTGCCATCGGCGGCGGGAACTCGCGTCCACGCGAGACCGTTCGAGGGGTCGATGGACTCCATGGTCTCCCCGCCGGCCGCGGCGGTCCACGTCCCGCCGATGAACATCGAGCTCGGGGGGTTGCCACACCGGTCTGCCTGCACTTCGTTTTGAGTGATGGAGGTCATGCTTTCACGCTACGAGTCGGTGAGCGTCAAAGGACCTGTTGCATCCGTTAGGGTTTCGACGAGCGGCAGGTGTCAGAGATCTGGACGGCGACGGAGCGTATTGCGTCGTCGGCCGCGGCGAGGGTGCCGAACATCGAGAAAAACCCGTGCGCCATGGAGTCGTACCGATACACGCTGGTCGGCACGGAGTCCTCTTCGAGTCGACGGGCGTAGTCGAGTACCTCGTCGCGCATCGGATCGTATTCGGCCACGACCACGACGGCCGGGGCCACTCCCCGTAGATCCGCAGTCAAACCGGGTGATGCGGCGGGCTCACTGCGCCTGCCGACATCCGGAACATACTGTGACCAGAACCAATCCATGTCGTCGGCGCTGATCAGCAGTTTCCCGCCGCGCTCACGGTAGGAGTCGGTCTGCATCCGATGGTCGAGCACCGGGTAGACGAGCACCTGCAGCGCGATCCGCGGTAGTCCTCGATCCCTGGCGTTCTGGGCGACAGCGGCGACGAGGTTTCCGCCGGCGCTGTCACCCATCACGACCAGAGGCGCGTCTGCTGCGAGATTGTCGGCGATCCACCGCACGGAAGAGTCGGCGTCGTCGACTGCTGCCGGGTAGACGTGCTCGGGCGCCAGCCTGTAGTCGATGCTGACGACGTCGCAGCCGGTGAGCCCGGCGAGCACCCGGCAGAATCCGTCGGATTCCTCGAGTCCGCCGAGTACCCAACCCCCGCCGTGGAAGTAGACGACAACCCCTTCTGGCGGCCCGCTCTGCGGCCGGTAATGACGTGCGGCAATTCCGTCGGCACGTTCGGGAATCCGGAGGTCGACGACCTCGGCGAGTTCGATAGTCGGCGCGGTCGCCGACCGCAGGGCCGCGCGACGGGCACGGACCTCGGTGGCACCGAGTTCGCGCATCGGTTCGCCCAGGTGCTGTTGGAAGAGGTCGACGACAGTCCGCATCTGCGGATCCAGTGGGCGGGCGAGGAGCTCGCCAGGACGGGTGATGTCGGCCCGCTCGACGTCGGTCATCGCCGACCTCCGTGCACGCCGGCGAAGTACTCGCGATTTCGACTGCCAATTATGAAGTGCTGCATACTGTCAATCGTGGGGAGCGATACCCCGATCCGGCAACTGGCGTTTATGCCAGTTTCGGCCGCCGCCCCGGCATCTCGATGAGAACCTCCGTACCGCCGCCGGGACACGACTTGACGACCATGAGCGCGGACTGCTCGGTCAGCTTGCGCCGGGTCGCGGTCAGCCCGTACCCGGGCGGCGCTCCGCGCAACCCGACTCCGTCATCGGCTACGCGCAGCACAACTCCATTCGTTTGTCGGGCCACCAGGACGACCGTGATCAGGCACGGCCCGGCATGCTTGGCGGCGTTGACCATCGCTTCCCGACCCGCCGAAAGAAGGACCGCTGATCGTCGCGAGTCCGGTTCGGAGACGCTGTCTCCCTCGGGCAGTTCGACCCTGATCTCGATCCCGAATTGCTGCTCGACCTCGGCCACGATCGTGCACAGTTCCTCACCGAGCGAGCGAACCGGGCTTGCTGTCGACGCAAGATGATGAATCACTTCCCGAACCTCGCGATCCCCCCGCTCCACCAACTCGAGGGCCCGCCGAACACCGCGATGCGCTGGATGATCTGCCGGTAGCTCGCCGCCGATACCTTCCTCGAGGCTCTGCAAGGAGAGTTTGCCGGCGAACAGCAACTGGGCCACTCGGTCGTGGATGTCGTCGGCAATGCGCAGTCGTTCCTTCATCCGCGCCGTCTCCGCCTGTTCACGCAAGTATTGGTCGGTCGTCCACCCCAGTGCTATCGTCTCCGCCATCCGTCGGACGGCGTTGCGCTCGTGCCGCCGGAACGGGAGCCAGGGTGTGCGCAGAAGCGCCAGCGTCGCACGGACCTCTCCGTCGACCACGATCGGCACCTGCATCGATACCCAGCCGAATTCCCCCGGCATCTCAGGGCGGTGCATCGCGCTGCGGAGACCGGCCGAGTCTGCGTCGATCCCGCCGAGGAACCCTGTTTTCGGTTCGACCGGCTCCGCGTCACCCACCGCAACCCGGTGTCCGTCCTCGCGGAATGTGAGAACGACCGCCACGCAGGACAACACTCGACGGAAATCGTCAAGATAGGTTGCGAAATCATCGGTTCCGGTCCCGGACGCGATGGCTGCGGCAGCACGGCCGATCGCCACCACCAGTTCCTCGCGTTGACGCATCTCGAGTCGCTGCCGCACCTGGGCCACCGCCGCCGCGATGAACGGTGTGAGACGTTCGGCGAGGCGTGCTTCACGCCAGGTGAACGGAGTGGACCGGTTCGCCACGTGGACGACTCCGAGCCGCTCACCGCCGACGATCATCGGCAACGTGATCAACCGCTCCACCCGGAAACACTCGTACCACTCGGGAAAGCGAGGCAGGTCCACCGCGGGATTGTTCGCGAGCATGGTCTGTCCGGATCGGAATACCTCCGCGGTCGAGGTCGCCACCTCGGTGCGCTCGACCAGCGCGGCGGCGGCCAATTCATCGGGGACCCCGAACGATCCGGGAAGTACCTGCAGAAAGTTGCGGTCGTTGAGCACCGAGACTCCTGCGGACGTTCCGTCGACCAGCACCCCCAACGCCGCCGTCACTCCCCCGAGTAACTCTTCGACCGACTCGGCGGTCAGGGCAAGTTCGGCGAGTATTCGTCCACCGGCGACGATCAGACGCTCCTCGACCGGCACCACACCCTCGGCGGCAACCGCGGCGGACGCAGTACGTGCAAGAGCCCGCAAGGCAACCCCGACCCGGCGTTCGAGCACGGGCGTGTGAGGCCACTCGACGGTCAGACTGTACGGATTGTCGTGGTCATCCGAGACGGTGGCGATCGTGACGTCGGTCGATCGGCTCTGGTGCAACGGCACCACCGCGCGTAATGGTGAGCGGTCGGTCACCGCTGCGGGGCTCATCCCGGTGGGTAGCCCGCAGGACGCCACGATGCCGCCCCGGTCCGAAAGCGTGACCGCATTCGCGTTCAGGATTCCCCGCGCGGTTTGCACGAAACGGAGGGCACGGGTGCCGTCGACCGTTCCGGCATCCTGTGGAGTCACCGCAGACATGGCGTCTCTCGTTCGGTGGTCACCTCGGGATCGATGAAGCCCTCGCGCAGGGCTGTGACGATGAGTTCGGGCGTCGTACGCACACCGACCCTGTCCTTGATGCCGTTGACGTGGAATCGAACAGTGGACTCGGAGATGTGGAGCCGACGTGCAATCTGGCCGTATGTCATACCTTCGGCGACCAATTCCAGTACTCGGACCTGGTGCTGAGTCAGAGCTTTGCTCGCCGCGCCGGATGCCGACCGTTCGGCGCCGGCGGCCAGTGGGTCACGGCACACCACTCCTGTCCGACCGTCGATCACGGCACCGAGAACCGACCGAAGTTCTTTGAGTCCAGCACCTTTGGTGACATATCCTGCGGCTCCGGCACGCAGGCACCGCTGGATGACGTCCTCCGCGCTGGAGGTGCTCACGACGACCACCGTGGTGCCGGGCCGTGCATCCACCAGCGCCTGGCACAGCCGGTCTCCGGTCATGTCGGGTAGGCGGTAGTCGATCAGGAAGAGTTCGGGTCGATGTTTGCGTTGCACACTCAAAGCGTCTGCTGCTGAACCTACTTCGTCGACAACCTCCACCGGGGTGTCGCCCAGCGCACCGACCAGTGCGCGCAGTCCTTCGCGGACGACCTCGTGATCGTCGACGATGCATGCCTTCACCACTGTATTTCCCACCTTCCCGTCGAACTCAGATGATGCTGTCCTCCCGAAGACGCTCGACGTCGTCGTTCGACAGGTCGAGCCAGGTACGCAGTACCTCCTCGGTGTCCTCCCCGAGAAGAGGGGCAGGCGCAGTCGCAGGCACTGGCGAACTCCCCATCTGCAACGGACTTCCGAGCACGGTGCACGCCCTGTCGCCGTCCCCGATCTCCATGATCATTCCCCGGTCGCGCAGCACGGGGTCGTGGATCACCTCGTGTAAGGATCGGACCGGCGCGGCCGGGACGTCGGCTTCCTGCAACAGCCGGAAGGCGTGGGCCTTGTCCAGTCCTGTGGTCCATGCGGTGACCGCGGCGTCGACGTCGTCCATCTTCAGGACCCGCCCGGCCGGGGTCGCGAGAGCAGGATCCGAGGCAAGGTCATCGCGTCCCATGACACGGCACAGGTCCGTCCAGTGCTTCGGCCGCAGACAGAGAATCGCCAGCCACCCGTCCGTGGCCGGATAGATGTTGTAAGGGCAGACCGCCAATCCGCCGTGCCGGTTACCCGTGCGCTCCGGGAATTCGCCGTCCGCCTCGAGCATCCCCGCGATGTTCGAGGTCAAGGTCGGCACGATGGCGTCCTGCATTGCCACCTCGACATGCTGCCCCAGCCCGGTCCGCTCCCGTTGGAACAGCGCCGCGAGGACGGCCGATGCGAGATGGCTGCCCGCCGCGAAGTCGACCACCGCCGGCCCGGCCTTGACCGGCGCGTCATCCGGGAACCCCGTCGTGGATACGACGCCGGACATGGCCTGAACGGTCACGTCCATCCCCCGCATCCCGTCGGCCGCGGGATGGTCGCCGTATGCGCGCCCCGACGCGAGAACCAGCGACGGCCGCACCGCATGCAGCACGTCCCACCCGATGCCGAGTCTGTCCATGACACCCGGAGCGAAGTTCTCCACCACGACGTCCGCTCGCCGAACCAGATCGAGAAACACCTCTTTGCCCTGCGGCTTCTTCAGGTCCAAGCGCACACCCTGCTTCCCCGCGTTGAGCATCAGGAACGCCTGGCCGGACGTCGCCCCCGTCGAGCGCCAGCGAATAGGTTCACCGCCGAAAGGCTCGATTTTGATCACCGTGGCACCGAGCGACCGCAACAGGTGGGTGCAGTACGGACCGGCATACACCTGACCGAGATCGAGCACGACGAGACCACCGAGCGCGGTGCCCTGCGTGTTGCGATCTTGGTTGGGCGTATTCGTCATCTTCTCGCTCCGTCCGTATATCCGGATTTGAATCCGTAGGTACGGATAAACATAGGCAGTCTCGGCATTCTCGTCAATGGGGGTCGCTACACTCGTGCTCGTGCCCCCGCGCCATCACCGCACCGTCGACCGAGTCACCGCTATCCTCGACGCGGTCGCGCCGGTTCCTCAGGGGCTGACCCTTGCGACATTGGCCGACCGCTTGGACGCACCGAAGAGTTCGATACACGAACTGGTGAACGGACTCCTCGCCACCGGGTACCTGATCGAGCATGAGCACCGAATCAGCCTGGGACCGGCGCCTTTCGTGCTCACGCTGAGCGGGAACCGCCTCGCGGCCCAGGAGGTCGACCGAGATCTCCTCCCACGTATCCACGAGGCGGTCGAATGCAGCGTGCTGATCGGAATCCAGGTCGGGATGTCGCTGGTGTACATCGATCAGATCGGCGAGGAACCCGCGCTCGAGTTCGCCGCCCGCAATCACAGCCGGCGATCGCTCTACGGGACCGCCTCCGGCAAGGTCATCCTGGCCGACCTTCCCGGACGTGAGATGGATGCCTTGCTGCACTCGGCGTCGTCCGCCGACCGCGCTGAGGTAGACCGTTTCCTCGCTGAATTGCCCGAGATCAGGGCTACGGGATTGGCCTACAACCTCGGATCGACCATACCGAACGTCTATTCCGTGGCGACGGCACTCCGTAGCCCCGATGGCACGCTCGTCGGCGCCGTCTGCGCGGTCGGGCGGGAAGAACTGCGGGAGTCCCTTCCCGACATCGGGCGGCGGATCCAGTCGTTGCTCGGCAGCAGAGACGCCGCACCCCGCTCCGCCGAGCGGCGATAGCCGCCCCCCTACTACTTCTTCAACAGGAACCCCGCGTCCACCGGGAGTGCGACGCCGGTGATGTAGCGAGCATCGTCGGAGGCGAGGAACACCAGCGCGTTGCTGAGGTCGATCGGTTCCACCCAGGGAATCGGAAGGATGTTCGCTCGTGTGTAATTCGAGTCGGGCTGCTCTGCGTCCTTCCGGGTCGGATGTTCGAGATGCGGCATGAACAGCTTCATGATCGTCTCGTTCTGGATCATCTCCGTGTCGACATTGGTCGGCAAGATGGCGTTGGCCCGGATGAACTGCGGACCGAGCTCGAGGGCGAGGGTTTTCATCAGCCCGAGGACACCATGCTTGGCGGAGGTGTAGTGTCCCAGATTCTGCACCGCGGTCAGACCCATCGCCGAGCTGGTGAAGGTAATCGACCCACCCCTGCCACCAGCGATGATGTGCGGAATCGTCGCGGTCGCCGTGTGCCACGCGCCGGTGAGATTCACGTCGATGACGTCCTGCCAGGTTTGCTCACCGAGATCGAGAACCTGCGACGTCGAGGCGATGCCTGCGTTCACCGAGACGATATCGAGACGACCCAGCTCGCCCACTCCGGCGGCGACGGCCTTTTCCAGCGCGGCACGATCGCGGACATCAGCTTTGAGCGCAACAATCCGGCGGTCGAACTTCTCGACGAGTTTGACCGTTTCCTGGAGATCTTCCTCTGTGCCCATCGTGTGATCGGCAGTGGCGATTTGGTCGCAGATGTCGATCGCGATGATGTCGGCGCCTTCTTCTGCCAGCCGGGCCGCGTGGCTGCGGCCCTGGCCTCGGGCTGCACCGGTGATAAGGGCGACTTTGCCTTCGAGCTTTCCCATGGAGTACTCCTGTGTTCGAACGATGTGGTGGGTGTGGGGGTGACGGGGTTCAGGCAAGTCGACTGGTGTCGACATATACGCGGTACCCGCTGATCCGTTCGCCGTCGAAGTCGAGGAACGAGCATCCCTTGATCTTGACGACTCTGCCGTCGGTGAACGCGTAGGCAACCGTCAACTCGACTCCGACCGAGCGCTTCTCGGGATCGATCGTCATACGGCCGATTTCATGGGTTACCGACTGGAAGTTCGCCTTCCAGTCACCGACGAACGCGGCGATCGCATCACGACCGGGCACGGGGTCGTAGTCGTTGAACGCGAATACGGCATCGACAGTCAGCCTGCGCTCGAAGACGTCCGCCTGGTTGGCGTCGAGTTCGCGGTAGAAGTCGGTTGCCGCAGTGGAGTAGTCGAAAGTCGTTTGTGTCATAGCCGATCCCTCTCGGTTGTGTTCGCGAAATGATGAAGTCAACGTGTGATGTGCTTGGCGGCGACGTAGGCGGCGCACTGGATGAAGCCGATCGTGTGGCCGCCTGCCCAGTACGCCTCGCCGGATGGCGTCGCAGCGCAGTTTCCGACCGCGTACAGGCCGGGAATCGACCGTTCGTCGGGCCTGACGACCTGGTTGTTGTGGTCGACCCGCGGTCCGCCGGCGGTGTCGATCAGAGCCGGCCCCAGGATGGTGGCATGGTAAGGACCGTCGGCCGCCAACGGCGCCATCATCGGGTTGGGACCGTCGCCGACCCCGAAGAAAGCGCTGAGCGCCTGCTCGATCGGCGTCGAACCGCGACCGAAGTCGTCGTCGACGCCAACGCGCGCCATGGTGTTGTAGCGCTCGATGGTGGCGGCGAGTGTACGTCCGAACTGTGTGTCGAGTTCAGCCTGTCCGGTGATCCCCCGCAACATTTCGAGGCGTTCACCGATACCCTTTTCGAGGTCGGCCAGCGAATCGGCCGTCACCACCCAGTACGGGTCTTCGCCTTCGGCAGGAATCGGATTACCGAAACCGTCGCCACCGAACCGTTGAGACGACTCGTCCCACAGCATGATCAATGGATTGTTCGGGTAGGTTCCGAGTTGGCTGTCCCAATCGAAGAACGCTCGCGCGAGGTCGTGATACGGGGTCTTTTCGCTGATCACCCGTTTGCCGAACCGGTTCACGATCAGCATCGAATCACCAGGAATCATGAACGAGCCACGTACGGTGACGGGATCGGTGAGCAGACGCTCGAGCACCATCGGTGCCCGCATGCCGATATTCATGTTCGCGAAGTCGGCGCCGACCTCACGGGCGATGTCGAGGATGTCGCCGGTGTTGGTGCGAGCGGCACACCCACCGACGTAGGAGTGGTCGAGGTAGCGCAGCCGGCGGTCCGGATCCTGGGTGAAGCCGCCCGTCGCGAGAACGACGCCACGCCGCGCGCGGATGCGAACTGTCTCGTTGCCGACCTCGACTGCCGCGCCGATCACCGCCCCCGCGCCGTCCTGAATCAGGCTCGTGATCCGGGCGCCGGTGGTAATGGGAACACCGACGCGCTCACACTGCGCCGCGAGACGCTCGATCAGGATCGTTCCGCCACGCGGACCACCCTCGCTCTCCGCGGGAAAAATGATTCGGCCCGACGGCGCTGCGTCTTCAGGGAGATGCGCGTAGTAGTCGGGGAAGTCCGCGGCATGCCCGAAGTCGAGGATGCCGAGATTTTCGTATGCTTCTGCCGCCTCCGAGGCATGGTCATAGAACGCGGCGATGCCGCGATACTCCCATTCGGGCAGCCCCAGCGTCTCGTGGTCCGCGTCGTACAGTCGCGGCCTGCCCAGTTTGGCCATGTACCGCAATGCGTCGTCACGGGGGTCCGTCCGCCCACTGGCGCGGAGATACTTGTTGTTCGGAACCCACATGTAAGCTGCGGATTTCGCCGTTGTGCCGCCGATCTTGTCGGCTTTCTCAACGACTTCGACGCTCACTCCCGCATCGGCGGCGATTACCGCGGACCCGAGTCCGCCGATGCCGCTTCCCGCGATGAGCACATCGACGGTCCGATCCCATGACGCTTCGGTCATTGAACGATCCTCCAGGTAAGAATTATTGCCTCGAAACGCTTTTCGAGGTGCGAACAGATTCCGATGCGCACGCACAGGCGATCCGGCAACCGCCTGGGCCCCCGGCGACTATTCGGTCCCACCACTCACTTCCGCCATCGGCGCCGTCGGCTCACACCTCCGCCGGCAACCTCACGTCAGGTGGTGATCATGCGCCAGGTCCTTCTCGGGCTCGGCAACCATCGGATGGCCGCGCTACGTTCTCGGACACTTCGCGCCATCTCCAGCCTGTGGTGCATGACACAATTACACCCGCCGGTTGCGGCCCCCGCACTGGGACAGAGCCCATAGTTGTCACCCACTTTTGGTTCAGGAACCAACGCGTTCGACAGCATGGCGCCGGCATCCGTCCGCGGGCCCTCCCTCGCCCCAGTCGCCCGACCGTCCAGCCTCTCCAATGGAGGCGCACCCGAGCAGCTCTGTTACCCGACTGCTCCTGGCGGTGCGTTTCTGCAGCGGACGTCGGCTTGCCGACCTACGATCGCTTCCACTCAGCGATGGGGGCATCCCGAAGCCACTCGTAGATGCGCAGCGCCGCACGCAGCTCCGTGGTCGATTCCCCGGAGGGCGTGCACAGACTCATGGCTTTCTGCACCCGATAGGTCACCGCATTCCTCGAAACATGCTCCACAGAAGCCACTTTGGCCAGACTGTGGTCCATGTCGAGATAGAGACTCGAGGTCGACCGCAGATCCGCCATACGTGGGTCGTCGTCGGCAAGCGGTCCGAGCAGGCGGGACGCGAACCGCACCGCAGCCTCCGAATCAGCGAGCAGAAGCACTTCGAGGGCGCGCGAGCGGATTCCGGCCCACGCTGCAACGCCAACGCGTCCAGGGTCAGGTCGGCGGACTACTCGACCGCGTCGACACTAATGCGGCTTCTTGTCGATCACCCGCATAACCGTGGCGTTCTTGGCAGACTTGTGACGGCCTCTCCTCGAGGACTCGCGTTTTGGCGTGGTAGCACCGTCAAGCGAACCCGAGGGGCCCTGGTCCGGTGGGCGATCGGGACGAAGATCAAACGTGTCGGACAGCGGACAGACCCGAGGCGGGAGTCTCTACCGCCGACAGACCGCACGGACCCGCGGCCCATGCTCCGAGGTCACGCCTGGCGGATGGTTATCCGGATGAGGTCGGTGTGTTCCGGCCGGCGACTGTTCTGACCGAGCCGTTTCGGGGGCGCTCCGGTACCGGCTTCTTGTCGGCTCGAGTACTGTCCTGTGACGGAGCGGTTGGTGCGCGGACATCCATCTGCGCATCGACGAGATTGAGCGACTCGGCCAACAGCCCTTCCACGTCCGCGTCTTCAACGCCCAGCAGTCGCAGGCAGATTGTCGCGAACGACTCTTCGTGTGCCAGTGGATCACCGTCGGGATCACTTGCTGCGCAGTGCAGTTCGGAGAGCAGCAGCCACGGCAACGTGCGGATCCAGGTCCTGTGGCCGGCCGCCGGTTTCAGTGCGCCGGACTCGATGCCGGGTGTTTCGAACCGTTCCATGAAGGGCTCGGCCTGCTTTTGGAACGTGTCAATCAACAGGTACGGGCGTTCGAGCATCCAACGAACGACCGCGTCGATGAGAAACGAGCGAAGGATTACCCGAGCGCCGACACACGGCAATAGCCGGGGATCGTCGACCTGGGCCATGATGGCGGCGGTGGCGCTCAAGATGTCCTGCACGCTCTGAACCAGCAAGACTTCGGCGATATCCTCGAGTCCGCGGAAGTGGTTGTAGAACGATCCGTAGCCGACGTCGGCGCCTTCGGCAATCTGCGCGATGGCCGTCGCCTCAACCCCTTGTGCGGCAAACAGCTCAGCGGCACTCGCCAGGAGTGCGTCGCGGGTGCGGGCCCGCCGTCGCCCCTGTCGACCCTGCGGCAACTCGTCTCGCGCGTCGTCTCTGTCGTTCATGGTGTCATCGGGCCTCGGCGTTGATGGGCCTCACGGCCCGCGGAAGCTTCACAGATTACACCTGCCCCCCTCGATGTGATGCGCCGCCGTGATCGACGGTGCGCACGGGTGCGCGTGACGAGTGACACGACGCGGCCAAACTAGTGATTGACGCCACATCATAACTGACTTACGGTCAGTTTTGTTGTTCGGCCCCTCGACAGGAGAAGATCCGATGACCCAATTGACTGCCCCTCCGCGCAGTACCCGCGCCGCTGAATTACTCGAGCTGGCGCAGGCTCTCAAGCCTGACCTGCGCGCTCACAACGAGCAGACGGAAGCCGACCGGTGGATCGGCGATGAACTCTCCCGCCGCCTCAACGACGGTGGTTTCTACCGGATGTTGGCACCCGAGCGGTTCGGCGGTGCCGAATTGACACTGCGCGAAACTCTGGAAATCCTGACGACAATCGCCGAAGGTTGCCCGTCGGCAGCGTGGGTTGCCGGTATCCACAACGCCGCCATCTGGTTGGGTTCGCTGTATCCCCTGGCCGCTCAGGAAGAGCTTTTCGGGGATTCGGAGCCTACGGTGGTCTCGGGCACCCTGGCCCCGCTGGGCACGTTGACGCCCGTTCCGGGCGGCTACCGCGTGAGTGGCAAGTGGGGGTTCGCCTCCGGGGTGCTCGATGCCACCTGGATGCTGCTCGGCGCGCCCCGCCCGGACGCGTCCGGCGGCGAGGCCGGCCCCGTCTTCGCGCTCGTGCCCATGTCGTCCATTCAGATCCACAAAGACTGGGACACGATGGGGCTGGCCGGAACGGGTAGCCACAGCGTCGAAGTGAAAGATGTCTTCGTGCCGGAGTACCGGATCATCGACCCGGTTGCCGCGTCTGCCGGCGAATACCCGTCGGAGTACGCCAGCGAGGTGGCTCTGTACCGTTCGGCGTTCCTTCCTGTCCTGTCGGCTGTGCTGGTGTGCCCTGCACTGGGCGCGACGAAGCGAATGCTCGAGGAGTATCTGAAACAGGTTCCCAACCGCCGGATTGCATACACGATCTACGAGAAGGCGGCGGAATCGGTGGTGACCCAAACCCGGTTGGCCGAGGCCGCGATGCTGATCGACGAGGCCCAGTTCCACCAGGACCGCCTCGGAGACGATATCGACGAGTGGGCGCAAGGCCCGGATTACATGCCCGAGTCGCTGCGAGTGCGCGCTCGCATGGACATCGGACGAGCGCTCGACCTGTGCCGTTCTGCGGCAAACCTCATCTTCAGCCTCGGTGGTGGCTCGGGTATCGCACGGTCGAATCCGGTGCAGCGCCTTTTCCGCGACGTTCAGGCCAGCAACAGTCACCCACTGCAGATGGCGACCGTCCAGTACGAGGTGTATGGCCGCGAGATGCTGGGACAACCTCAGATCACGTCCTTCATCTGAGCGCACAGCCACGAGGACCTCAGGTGGCTGGCTTGGTTCCAGGACCACAGGCCAGCCACCTCTCCTCGGTCCTGTCCCACTCTGCGACCACGAGTCACGCCACATCGACGTCGTCACTCCGGCCGCGACGGGAGGAAGACCGCGGCGACAAGGGCGCCGACTTGGCTTCACCGCGGCGGCAGTGCCCGGGTCACCGCCGCCGCGGATCTGCTCAGAGGCGACGGCCGTGATCGCTTCGCCGAGCGCGATTCTGAGCGAACGCTGCCCAGCGCGCTGGTCGAGGTCGGTGTGGAAGCCGACCGCCACCGGCACGAGAGATCGCAGAGCTGGCTGTCCCAGGAAATTTTTGTCGCAGTGTAGTTCTCGACGAGGGAGCAGTCCCCGAAAGAAAGGCGGCCGACAGTAAACGGTCTACTGCATGGTGTCAGAGGTAACGGGACTGGGGTCCATGAAGATCAGGTACTCGGTCACCTTGTTGTGCTCGACGCGGGTGCGCGTCACGGCCGGGAGTGTGAAGGATTCGCCGTTCTGCAAGGTGTAGGTGACCTCGACCCGGAGCGCGGCCACATTGCCCTCCGACCATTCTTCGATGATCTCGTGGCGCATCGATGCCACCGAGGTCAGGTACTTCGCTACCCAGGATTGGATCGCGCTCTTGCCGATGACGGGGTCGTTGTTGCCCATGCGGAAGACGCAGTCCTCGGTGAAGAAGTCGAAGAACGCTGCGATGTCGGTGTCGGCGGCCTGAAGAAGTTTGCGAGTCGTCTCGATCTCGGTCGTGACTGTGGTCATCGCGGACTCTCTTTCTCTACTGATGTGACGGAAATTCCCCGGAAACGCTTGGGGTAAACAGCTCGTCAGAGGAGCGGATCGGACACGGGGAGGTCGAGGGTGAACCGGCCGATCGTTTCCGAGGCCGTGTCGATGTCGAGGAAGGCGTGCACCGACAGCACGGACAGGTCACGGAAGAATCGCTGAATCGGTGCCGAGTTCCGGTAGCCGTCGCCGCCGATTCCGCGCACCATGTCGTTGAGGGCGTTACGGGCCAGATCTGCCAGATAGGCTGCCTTGAGCTTCATCTCGGCACGATCGCGGGGGTCGGACTGCTCGGGTCGCTGTGCGGTGAGGCGTTCGAAGAAGGCGTCGAGGAGCGTTTCGGCGGCGTCCGCGGCGGCCAGCGCCCGGCCGAGCCGCATCTGGGCGGCCTGTTTGCCGGAGGCCTTCTCCTGGCTGATGGTTCCCTGCCGGTCCCGGGTGCGCTGGACGAACGCATCCGTCGCACCGCGCAGAGCACCGACGACGACCGGGGTGACCTCGGCCATCGCGAACGGCAGGAAGGGCAGGTGGTACATGGGATTGGAGTGAACCAGCTGCCCGGGAGCGGCGCCGGCGAGGGCGAGGGCGAACGGACCGGTGCGGTAGTCCGGAACGAAGACGTCGTCGACGCTGACGTCATTGCTGCCGGTCCCGGACATGCCGGCGATGTACCAGGTGTCGAGGATCTTGACGTCCTCGCGGGGCACGAGGAACCACAACGGAGTAGGGGCGCTGCCCTCCTCGAACACGACGCCGGCGAAGGTGAACCATTCAGCGTGCACCGAGCCGGAGTTCCATGCCGTCTGCCCGGAAATGCGGTAGCCGCCGTCGACCTTCTGCACCTGCCCGAGCGGGGCCGCGGTACCGGCGGTCAGAGTGTAGGGCTTGTCGGCGAACACCTCTCGTTGCGCCCGTTCGGTGAAGATGTTCACTCGCCAGGCCGCTCCGATGTAGAAGGAGGTGACCCATCCGGTCGACGGGCAGGCCGCGCTGATGGTGCGGACGATCTCGGCCGCGACGTCGAGTCCGAGTTCGAGCCCGCCGTACGCCTTGGGGGTCAGCGTGGCCAGGATTCCCGAGTCGATGAGGTCGGTGATCGTCTCGTCGAGGGGAGCACGGTTTTCCTCGGTTTTTTGGGCGCGTTCGGCGAAGGCCGGTACCAGGTCGTGGACCCGGTCCATGAGTTCGGTGCGGGTGGTATCCATTGTTTCCTCCGGTGTGGGTGTTCGTTTCTTGTGGTGCGCGCTGTGAAGGACAGCTCAGGGCACGCGGGGACCGCGCCGGATGTGTGTGGATGCTGGTGAATTCGGCTGTGCCCGAAGCGCGCGGCCCGGCCGGAGTGTCAGCGAACGTTGTCCTTCGGATCCGGACCGGCGACGAGTGTCAGTCCGTACCGGTCGGCGAGGATCTCCGCATCATGTCCATCGCCGACACTGATCGGGTCGGCGATGCCGTCGAGTTCGGCGAATACCGCTCCCGAGTATTGGGTCGCTGCAGCGTCGGTGAGCGCGAGCGCGACTGACGCGGTGGTCAGACGCGTACGAAACTCTGTGGGTGTCACACGCACCGGGACCAGGTGCCCGGGCCGGGTGAGGTCGCCGGGGTCGGTGGTCGGGTCGGCGAGGATGCGGGCCGTGCGCGCCCGGTCGGCGCCGGAGATCCCTGTGGTGACGCCGACGGCGGCGTCAACGGTGACACACTGGCCATGCCCGGGCGTGGAGGTGACCCGAACCGTCGGGGTCGCCTCAGGCAGTACCAGACGGTCACAAATCTCTTCGTGCAGCGCCACCTGCAAAAACCCGGTGGTGTGGCGGATCAGGAAGGCCATCTGCTCGGTGGTCGCGGCGCCGGCGCACCCGACGAGCACGACGCGGCGGTGATGGCTGAGAATGATCAGCTCGCCGGCGGCGAGGGCGCGGCTACCGGCTGCGATTGTCGACCATGCCCGATGGTATGCGGCGCGAGGCGCGAACGAGGTCGTCATGGCGTGCCATCCTTTGCAGATAATTCGGTGCTGCTGCCGAATGATTTTGGTCGCGGCGTAATCGATCGCTGGCAGTGCTATGCGGGTTCGAGTGCCGAGTGCGTGCCGAAGACGCGGCGGTGATAGGTGAGAGGTTCGCTGTAATTGTTCTCTGCGGCAACGACGTTGCCGAGCACGACCACATGGTCTCCGCCCTCGACGAGCTGCTCGACGTGGCAGGCGATCCAGCCGGCGGCGCCGGCGATTCGGGGAAGGTCGTGCTCGACGTCCCACCGCACGCCCTGGAATTTGCCGATTCCGCCCTTCTTCGCGAACTTGAGTGCAATGACTTGCTGGTCGCGACCCAACACGTTCAATCCGAACTTCTTCGATGCCGTGATCAGTTCGAGTGTCTCCGATCCGCGGTCCAGGGAGACCAGGACCATCGGGGGTGTCATCGACAGCGAGGTGAAGGCGCTGACGGTAGTGCCGAAGGGCAGGCCGCCGTCCATGGAGGTCACGACGGCGACCGGAGTGGCCACGTGTGCCATCACGTCTTTGAACGTTTCCTGGACAGAACTCGAGGAGGTAGGCATGGTAAATCTTCCTTCTGTCGACTGCGGCTCTACGCGCAACGACCCATGGAGAACCGACGGGACGGGGGACGCTGACCTTCGGGCTTTCACGGCCCGCTGTGTCCTACACCACAAGTAGACCGCATCAGGTACCCAATCCGCACTACTGCAGAGCCCAGCGTTGTCGCCGACTTTTGGTTTCTACACCAGTTGGGTGGTGGGTTCGCCCCGTCAACCTGCGAGCGCTACCACTGAGCGATGGGGGCGTCTCGGAGCCACTCGTAAATGCGGAGCGCCGCACGCAGCTCGGTGGTCGATTCACCGGAGGGTTTGCACAGACTCATGGCTTTCTGCACCCGATAGGTCACCGTGTTTCTCGAAATATGCTCCACGGAAGCTACTTTGGCGAGGCTGTGGTCCATGTCGAGATAGAGACTCAAGGTCGACCGCAGATCCGCCATGCGTGGGTCGTCGTCGGCAAGCGGTCCGAGCAGGCGGGACGCGAACCGCACCGCAGCCTCCGGATCGGCGAGCAGCAGCACTTCGAGGGCGATGTGCTCATGCGCGGTGGTGGTCGGCGGACCGCCCACGCGCAGCCGCACCAGCCGCTCGACTGCCAGGGCCTCGAGGTGGCTTCTGCGGAATCCGTCGATCCCGGACCCGAGCTGGCCGGCGACGACGAAGGTGTCACCGAAGGTGGGCAGGGCGGTCGTCGGGGCGTGCGTCGGATCCGGAGTGACGGCACCCCACGCCCAGATCGCCTGCAGCCCGACGGGTACCACCAGTGAGGCCGTCGGCGTTCCCCACTGACGAAGTACCGGGTCTACGACGGCCCGCAGGTCGTGGCTCGAATGTGGGCCGCTCCAGGCGATCAGGGCTACATGCTGGCCGGCAACTGGGTAGCCGAGTACTCGTTCGGCGTGGACCGGGTCGACGGGATCCGCGGCGATGATCTTGGTGACGAGATCGAGCCGCGCCGCGGATACCCCCGCCGCCCAGGCGCTCTGCTCCTCGAGGAAGGCCGAGGCGGCTACGCCGGTGAAATCGTCGAGCACCTCGAAGAGCAGCAGTGAGATGCGGCGCAGTTCAGCGCTGCTTTCGTTCGGTGGGATCAAGCGGGTCGCCGCGTCGAGCAGCGCGGCAGCCAGAACGGCGTAGCCGACGCGGATGGTCCGGAGCAGATCGTCGAGTTTCATGCCTCGGCGGGCGAAGTCGGCGGCGATCTCCTCGACCTCCGCACTGGCCAATGGAGTATCCGGCTCGCCGAGACCGGTGACCAGTGTCAGGGCCCGAAACACGGTCGCCGTGGTCGCCCGCCTGATCTCGTCCATGAGTGGCGCACCGTCCCCTGCTGCGGGAACTTTCAACAAGATCTTGGCAGCGATGTCCTGACCGACTTCGACGGCCCAGGTCACAGCGCCGTCACCGAGGACGGCACGAATGCGCTCGGCGTCCGGACTGAGCCACTCGCGCTCCGATTGCCGGGGGCGCATTCCCGAGAGTTCACGAGTCCAGTGCGGCACCTGACCTCCTTCCGATCCGGTCTTACGGTACAACCAGCCACCTCCCGCTTTGGGCTGTAAACCAATTTTTGTCGAGGTTCCTGTTTCGCAGCCAGTGGCTATCCCCGACGAAATCTCGTGAAATTGTGAGACAACTACGTGACGAGGACCACACGGGTCCGCGACCGGAGACGGCAACTCGTTATCAGGTATAGCAGGCGTGTCAGGTGACACACGCAGCCGTCGAACGGACATCCGGTAATCGGATTTCACATATCCCGCGCGGTCGCCGACCGCGAGAATCGAAGGAGTCAACGATGACCGCCACTCCCAAGTTCGCGCACGTCGTATTGCAGACGAGCCGGTTCGAGGAGATGCGCGACTGGTACTGCACCGTGCTGGAAGCGCACGTGGTGTATGAGGGACACGGCCTGTGCTTCATCACGTTCGACGAGGAACACCACCGCGTCGCGCTGCTGGGTGCCCCCGTACAGCTCGAACCGCGCAACCCCGGCGCGGCGGGCATGCATCACACCGCCTACACCTTCGACACCCTCGGGGACCTTCTCGATCGGTACGACTCGCTGAAGGAGAAGGGGATCGAACCGAAGGTGCCGATCCAGCACGGGGTGACGACGTCGCTGTACTACCAGGACCCGGACGGAAACTTCGTCGAGCTCCAGATCGACAACTTCACCACCCCCGACGAGGCGACGGCTTACATGAACGGACCGGAGTACGGCAACAACCCGGTCGGTGTCTCGTTCGTCCCGGAGAAAATGCGGGAGGCACTGACGCAGGGCACCCCGGTCTCGGAGATCACCACCCACTCCTGGGCCCTGCAGACCAGCCCCGATCTTCCCGACCCGATGGCAGCGCTGACCAGCTGAGCCTGCCCACGCGCGGGCCTATTGCAGCGGCACTTTCTCCCTCCCTCACCGAAGGACATCTTTCATGCGTGTGGCAAACCAATCCGGACGACTCCACGTCGTAGCCGACGGAGTCGCCGTCGACGTCGAGACAGCCAGTGGGCGACAGTTCTCGGCAGACCCTCAACAGATCTACGCCCGCTGGGACGAGTTCACCACCTGGGCACGGACGGTGGACTTCACCGACGGGGCTGCGGTGGACGAGTCGGAGCTCGGCGCTCCGGTACCTCGTCCCGGACAGATCTTCGCCGTCGGCGTGAACTACGCCGACCACGTCGAGGAATCCGGGCTGACACTGCCCGACGCCCCGTTCGTGTTCACCAAGTTCCCCGCCTCCGTCACCGGACCTTACGACACCATCGAACACCCCGGGGGGTCGGTGGATTTCGAAGTCGAACTCGTGGCGGTCATCGGCAAGGAAGCAAGAAATGTCCCCACCTCCGCGGGCTGGGACCATGTTGCCGGCCTGACCCTCGGCCAGGATCTGTCCGAACGGGACCTGCAACTGTCCGGCCCCCCGCCCCAGCAGTTCAACCTCGGCAAGTCCTTCGCCGGATTCGCACCGATCGGGCCGGTGCTGGTCACCCCTGACGAGTTCGACGACCCCGACGACATCGAGATCAGCACGATCCTCTCGGGCGAGCTGATGCAGAAATCCCGGACCCGGCATCTGATCTTCCCGATCCCGGTCCTGGTGTCCTACCTGTCGTCGATCGTGCCGCTGCGCCCCGGCGACCTCATCTTCACCGGAACCCCCTCGGGCATCGGTTTCACCCGCGACCCGAAACGACTCATCGGCGTCGACGACGAACTCGTCAGCCGCGCCGACACCATCGGCGAGATGCGGCACCGCTTCGCCGCCACGAACCGTCCACACCCCCTCACCGCTATTTCCAGGAGCACCGACCATGTCTGACATCACCGTCCCCGTACTCGTCGTCGGTGGAGGCGGGTGTGGATTGACCACCTCGATCCTGCTGTCCGAGCACGGCATCGACCATCACCTCGTCGAACGGCACAGCACCACCTCGCATCTGCCCAAGGCCCACTACCTCAATCAGCGCAGCATGGAAGTGCTGCGTCAGGTCGGGGTCGCGGACTCGATCTACGCGGTGGGCACGCCGCCGAAGAACATGGGCAAGACCCGGTGGGTGACCTCCCTCGGCGGTGACGGCGAACTGGACGGGCGCACCCTGTACACCCTCGAATCGTTCGGCGGCGGACGACTCGAGAGCGAATACGCGGTCGACAGCCCGTGTCCGTCCAGCAACTACCCGCAGATCCGGCTCGAGCCGCTGCTGCGCGAACATGCGGAGAAGAGGGCACCGGACTCGATCCACTTCGGTCGCGAACTCGTCTCCTTCGAGCAGGACGAGAGCGGCATCCGCGCCATCATCCTCGACCGCGACACGCAGGAGACCTACACCGTCCACGCCCAGTACATGGTCGCCGCCGACGGCGGCAAGACCGTCGGACCCGAACTCGGGGTGACGATGGAGGGCCCGACCGGGATCCTCGACATGGTCAGCACTCACTTCACCGCCGACCTGTCGCAGTACTGGGAGGACGACGTCCTGATCACCTGGCTGCTCAACCCCGAGGGCGCCGGATCGTGGAGCAGCGGCGCCATGGCGGCCATGGGGCCCACGTGGGGCAAGCACTCGGAAGAATTCGTCCTGCACTTCACCTTCCGGCCGGACGACCCCGCTCGCTTCGACGAAGAGGCGATCGTTCCGCGGCTGCGGGAGCTGCTCAAACTGCCCGATCTCGAACTTCAGGTGCACAAGGTCAGCCACTGGATCCTCGAGGGCGTGCTCGCCGACAAGTACCAGGTCGGCCGCGTCTTCCTCGCCGGCGATGCCGCCCACCGGCACCCACCGACCACCGGACTCGGTCTGAACACCGCCCTCCAGGACGCCCACAACCTGGTCTGGAAGCTGGCCGCGGTAATCAACGGCGATGCCGCCCCCGCTCTGCTCGACACCTACGAGCCCGAACGCCGTCTCGTCGGCATGCGCAACGTCGACTGGGCCATGTTCACCTTCCTCAACCACATGGTCATCGACGCCGGACTCGGCCTGATCCCCGGCCAGCCCCTCGAAGCGCAGATCCAGGTGTTCCGGGACTACTTCTCCGACACCCCGATGGGCGAAACCCGCCGCGCCCGTGCGTCCGAGGTGATCAGCACTCAGCGCACCGAATTCCAGGCCCACGACCTCGAAATCGGCTTCTCCTACCGGGACGGAGCACTCGTTCCGGACGGCACCGAGGCACCGCCACGCGACCCGATGGGAAACATCTACTACCCCACCACCCGTCCCGGGCACCGCCTGCCCCATGCCTGGCTCGAACACGACGGCCGGCAGCTCTCCACTCACGATCTCGCCGGGAACAACACTCACTTCGTGTTGATCACTGCGGCGGACGGTGACGCGTGGTCCGACGCCGCCCGGCTGGCCAAGGACAAGTTCGGGGTCCAGATCAAGGTCGCGCAGATCGGCGCCGGCTCCGACTACACCGATCCCACCGGTCGCTGGAACGAGCTCCGCGAGATCGACGACACCGGGGCGATCCTGGTCCGTCCGGACAACCACGTGGCCTGGCGCAGCGCCGGAGCGGCAGGCGACCCCGCGGACGAACTCACCCGCGCACTCGGCGCCGTACTCTCGCGCTGACACACCGCACGAACACCCGCACCACGGGCCGTCCACGATTGGAGTCGGCCCGTGGTGCCGGGAGCACCGGAAAGGAAGCACACAATGACCGCGGCAGGACATGAAGTGTTGTGGACGCCGCCGCCCGGGCGAGTCTCGGCCTCGAACATCAGCCGGTACCAACGATGGCTCGCAGCTGAAAAGAATGTCGAGACCACCGACTTCGACTCCCTCTGGCGTTGGTCGATCGGTGATGTCGAGACGTTCTGGCGCTCGATCTGGGAGTACTTCGACGTCATCGCCTCGACGCCGGCGCAGACGGTGCTCCCCGACCGGCGGATGCCCGGTGCCCGATGGTTCCCCGGCGCTGAGCTGAACTGGGCCGAAAATCTGCTCCGTCATACGGATCAGACCGGTCCGGCGATCATCTCGGTCGACGAAACCGGCACTACCGGCGAACTCTCCCGCACCGATCTGGTCGCTCAGGTAGCCAACCTCGCCGCCTACTTCCGTGAGATCGGAGTGCGGCCCGGCGACCGCATCGCCGCAATGTTGCCGAACATCGCACCCACCGTCGTCGCGGTGCTGGCCGCGGCCAGCGTCGGCGCGGTATGGTCCTGCTGCGCACCGGATTTCGGCG
The DNA here is from genome assembly GCF_009872365.1 of Rhodococcus sp. T7. Taxonomy (NCBI): domain Bacteria; kingdom Bacillati; phylum Actinomycetota; class Actinomycetes; order Mycobacteriales; family Nocardiaceae; genus Rhodococcus; species Rhodococcus sp. T7. Next base: position 60,886 of record NZ_WXYH01000333.1, on the reverse strand, counting down.
TCAAGGGCCTGGTCGACCGGTTCGCGCAAATCGAGCCGACGGTGCTGATCGGGGTGGACGGCTACCAGTTCAACGGCAAACGTATCGACCGGCGGGACGTCTTCACCGCCCTGTTGGACCAACTCCCGACGGTGCGACACGCCATCGTCGTCGCAAACCTGGGCCTGCCCCTCGACGGGGCGCACCGGCACGATGTCGCCGACTACGCCGACCTCGTCGTCGGGGATGCCCAACCCGAATACGAGCAAGTACCGTTCGATCATCCGCTGTGGATCCTCTACAGCTCCGGCACCACCGGCCTCCCCAAGGGCATCGTGCACTCGCACGGAGGGATTCTGCTCGAAGCGCTCAAGGCCAACGCGCTGCACTACGACCTCGGTCCCGCAGATCGGGTGTTCATCGCCGCGAGCACCGCCTGGGTGGTGTGGAACATGCTGGTCGACGTCATGGCCGTCGGCGCCACCGTGATCACCTACGACGGCAGCCCCACCTTCGGTCGGCCCGACCACCAGTTCGACATCTGCGCCAGCCACGGGGCCACCAGATTCGGAACCGGAGCGGCGTACCTGACGCTGTGCGAGAAGGCCGGCACCCGGCCCGGCACCGACTTCGACCTGTCCACGCTGCGGTCGATCATGTCGACCGGTTCCCCGCTGCCGGACACCACCTGGCGATGGGTCTACGACGCGGTCAGCGCGGACGTGCATCTGGGATCGGACAGCGGCGGCACCGACGTCGCCACCGGCTTCATCGGCGCGAACCCGCTCTCCCCCGTTCGGGTGGGGGAACTCCAAGGCCCCTACCTCGGCGTCGACGTCCAGGCCTGGAACGAAGCCGGTGCGGCGGTGGTCGGCGAAGTCGGGGAGATGGTGATCACCGAACCGATGCCGTCGATGCCGATCTACTTCTGGAACGATCCGGACGGACGCCGCTACCGGGAGGCCTATTTCGAGGTCTATCCCGGAGTGTGGCGGCACGGCGACTGGATCACCATGGAAGCGGACGGTGGTTGCGTGGTCCACGGCCGATCGGACTCTACGATCAACCGCGGCGGTGTCCGGATGGGTTCGGCCGACATCTACCAAGCCGTCGAAGCGCTCCCCGAGATCGCCGAGGCCCTCGTGATCGGCGCCGAACTACCGAACGGTGGCTACCACATGCCGCTGTTCGTGGTGCTGCGCGACGGGTACGACCTCGACGACGCCCTCACGGAGAAGATTCGCACCACCATCCGGCGGGAGACCTCCCCCCGGCACGTTCCCGACGACATCATCGACGTACCGGCAGTTCCCACCACCCGCACCGGCAAGCGACTCGAGATTCCCATCAAGAAGCTGATTCAAGGCGTCGCCCCCGAGACCGCGATCAACCTCGCCACCGTCGCCGACACCAGCACCCTCGACTGGTACATCGACTACGCGGAACGCTTCCAGCACAATCGCGCCCGGTCCTCGACACCATCGTGAGAGCGCCTGCCGGACATACCATTCGGCGGCATGTCACAAGCCGTCGAGCGGACTGGTGGTCGACCGTCTCGCACTCGACGTCGATCCGATCGCTCTGTGCGTACGTGGCATTGTGCCAATCCCACCGTGCCTCGATTGGACCGCAATGTGCATTCTGCTCATTTTCGACACCGCCTATTGCGCAGACAGTAAATCCCTGATCCACTGTTATGACAGTCGATGGTCGTCAGACCAGATCCAATCATCGTCGCCATTCCAAAGCCGCACAGACCGCACTCACCCATCGCCGGTCGAGCGGAATGCCCCGCCGCAAGACGGTGGAAAGCCGTTCCTGCTGCCGTTCGCAGCGCTCCGCACTTGTGAGGAAAGAGAGTCCGATGCACAACGCCCTGTCCGTCGATCACGGGACCGCAACCCCGGCCACCCAGCCCGGCGGTTCGGTCGATCTGGAGACGCTCGAATCGATCCAGCAGCGTGTGTTGTGGCTTTCGACGTCGATGATCCACCACGCCAACCGGATCCGGCCCAACCCCACCGGCCTGAAGGTCGGCGGTCACCAGGCGTCCTGTGCGTCGATGGTCTCGATCATGACCTCGCTGTGGTTCGAGCAACTCCAACCCGGTGACCGGGTGTCGGTCAAGCCGCACGCCTCCCCGGTGCTGCACGGCATCAACTACCTGCTCGGTGAACTCGACGAGAAGTACCTGACCACGCTGCGGGAGTTCGGCGGCCTGCAGTCCTACCCCAGCCGCTCCAAGGACCCCGACACCGTCGACTACTCCACCGGCTCGGTCGGCATCGGTGCCACCGCCCCGATCTGGGGCGCGATGGCTCGCCGCTACGTGCAGACCACCACCGGCGGCGCGGGCACCGGCCGCCAGTACTCCCTGGTCGGCGACGCCGAACTCGACGAGGGCGCGGTGTGGGAGGCGATCCTCGATCCCGGTATCGCCGACCTCGGCGAGGTGGTGTGGATCGTCGACCTGAACCGGCAGTCCCTCGACCGGGTGATTCCGAACATCGCTGCGAACCGGTTGGAGAAGATGTTCGACGCCGCCGGGTGGCAGGTGATCACCGTTAAATTCGGCAAGCTGCTCGAAGAGTTGTTCACCCGTCCCGGTGGGCAGGCGCTGCGCACCCGGATCCTGGACATGCCCAACCCGGAGTACCAGCGGTTGCTGCGGTGCAGCGCCGACGAGGTCCGCACCCGGCTGCCCGGCGACGGCCCCGGCTCCGCCGAGATCAGCGGCCTGATCGCCGGCCTCGACGACCCCACCCTGACCGCGGCCATCCGCAACCTCGGCGGTCACGACCTGTCCGCGCTGACCGCGGCCTACCGGCAGATCGACGACACCCGGCCCACGGTGATCATCGCCTACACCATCAAGGGATACGGGCTGCCCACCCAGGGACACCCGCAGAACCACTCCTCGCTGCTGTCGGTCGACGAATATGCCTCGCTCGCTGCCGATCTGGGCATGGACCCCGCGAATCCGTGGGGCCGGTTCCCGGCCGACTCCGCGGCGGGGAGGCGGTGCGCGAGTACCGCGGTACGGCTGCGCCGGGACCCGGTCCCGAACGCGCCCGCGCTGACGATCCCCACCGACATCGGCCGCACCCCCAAGGGCACCGCCACCACCCAGGCCGCGCTCGGCCGGGTGCTGCTGGACCTGACCCGCGAAGCACCCGAGGCCGCGAAACGGGTGGTCACCGTCAGCCCCGACGTCAGCTCCACCACCAACCTCGGCGGGTGGGTCAACAAGGTCGGCGTGTGGTCCGCGGCCGAGCGCCGCAACTGGTTCGACGACGACCGCGAAACCATCATGCACTGGAATGAGCGGCCCACCGGGCAGCACATGGAACTCGGCATCGCCGAAACCAACCTGGTCGGCCTGATGGGTGAACTCGGCGCCACCTGGAGCCGGTGGGGGCAACCGCTGTTCCCGATCGGGGTGATGTACGACCCGTTCGTCGAACGGGCCCTCGAGCCGTGGTCCTACGGCATCTACGCCGGTGGACAGTCGATCCTCGTCGGCACCCCCTCCGGTGTCACCCTGGCCGCCGAAGGCGGTGCGCACCAGTCGATCAAGACCCCGTCGATCGGACTGGAACAGCCTGGGTGCATCAGTTACGAACCGGCCTTCGCGATCGACACCGAGTGGACCCTGCTGGCCAGCATCGGCCGGCTCGGCCGCCCGGACGGCACCTCCGCGTACCTGCGGCTGTCCACCCGCCCCGTGGATCAGACCCTGGCCGCGGTGCCCACCGACCCGGCGGCCCGCGAACGCCGCCGCCGGCAGGTGGTGGCCGGCGGGTATCCGCTGGTGCGCCGGGACAACGCCGTGGTCACGATCGTCGCGATCGGGGCGATGATGACCGAGGCCCTCGCCGCCGCCGACCGTCTCGCCGAACAGGGCATCCCCGCCGACGTCGTCTGCGTCACCAGCCCCGGGTTGCTGTTCGAGGCCGTCCAGGCACGGCAGGGCCGCGGGTCCGGTGAGAGCTGGATCCTCGACCAACTGTTCCCGGCCGATCGCGCGACCCCCATCGTCACCGTCCTCGACGGGCACCCGCACACCCTGGCGTTCCTCGCCGGCATCAACCGGGTCCGCAGCACCTGCCTCGGGGTCAGCAAGTTCGGGCAGGTCGGCTCCCTCGACGACGTGTACCGCTACCACGGCATCGACACCGACAGCATCGTGCGCGCCGCACTCGACCTTCTCCCCTGACCATCCCGCGTTTCACAGGAGCAGACCACCCATGACAACCGAACAACTCGAAGGCACCAAGGTGCGCATGCCTGCCCTCGGGGAGAGCGTCGACGAGGGCACCATCACCCGGTGGCTCAAACAACCCGGCGAGCACATCACCGCCGAGGAACCGCTCCTCGAGGTCGCCACGGACAAGGTCGACACCGAAATACCGTCCCCCGTCGGCGGGATTCTCCACCGCATCCTCGCCGACGAGAACGACGTCGTCGCGATCGGCGCCGACCTGGCGATCATCGTCGCGTCGTCCGGTGAACCGGTCGCCGACGCCCCTGCCCCTCCCCCGCCACCCGCGGATCCGGCACCGGCCGAAACCGCGGGGACCCCGGCCACGAGCGGCGCAACAACCGAAAAACTTCCGCGGATTCGACGCACCATCGCCCAGCGGATGGTCGAATCGCTACAGACCGCCGCACAGCTGACCACGGTCCTCGAGGTCGACGTCACCTCGATCGCGCGACTGCGGGCCGCCCACAAGGACGACTTCCTGCAGCGGACCGGAATCAAGCTCTCGTTCCTGCCGTTCTTCGCCAAAGCGGCCGTCGACGCGTTAGCTGAGCACCGAGTCCTCAACGCCTCCCTCAACAGCGATGTCACCGAGGTGACGTACTACGACCACTGCCACCTCGGCATGGCCGTCGACAGCGAAAAGGGATTGATGGTACCGGTCATCCGCGATGCCCAGCAGCTCGGAATCGAGAAACTTGCCCGGGCGATAGCGGACAAGGCCGACAAGGTGCGCACCGGCACGATCACCGCCGACGAACTGTCCGGCGGCACCTTCACCCTCACCAACACCGGCAGCCGGGGTGCATTGTTCGACACCCCGATCATCAACCAACCCCAGACCGGGATCCTGGGTGTCGGTGCCGTCGTCGAACGACTGATCCCGACCCGACAGGACGGCGAACTCCGCATCGACGTGCGGTCGATGGCCTACCTCTCGATCTCCTACGATCACCGCATCGTCGACGGAGCCGACGCCGCACGGTTCCTCACTGCCGTCAAACTTCGCCTCGAAAACGGATTCGCTCCAGCGGACCTCTGACAGCAACCGCTCGGTGTGGATTCACAGGACGCCGCGGAACTCGGCACGGACACATCAGTCGGTCGGCGGATTCAGGTTCACGCTAACCCCGCCTGCTATCGGCACGCAGGAAGTTTGCGACCAGCTCGTTGAATTCTGCGGCTCGTTCGATCTGCGTCCAGTGCCCGCAGCGAGCGAAAATGTGCAGGTCCGCGTCCTGTAGCAGGTGCAGCATGGTCCAGGAGACCTCCGGCGGCACTACCTTGTCCTCCCGGCCGTGAATCAGCAACGAGGGCGTACGGATCGACCGTGTCTGCTCCTCGGTGATGCTCAGCTCATTACCTTTGTGCCGGGGATCGAAGAACATCGCGCGGTAGGCGTCGAAGGTCTCCACACTCGCCGCGTAGCGGATGCGGACCAGTTCGTCCGTGATTATGGACGGATCGACCGCAAAGTAGTCGAGCAGCAGCGCCCGCATGTTGTCGAGTGAGGGTTCGTAGGCGCGCAGTGCCTTCAGTCCGTCGGTCAGGGTCATGCCCACGCCCGGCGAGCCCATCAGGACCATGCGCGAGACCCGATCCGGATGACGGTCGGCGATGTCGAGTGAGATCCGTCCGCCCAGCGAATTGCCGACCAGCGAAACCCGGTCGAGTTCCAGCGCGTCCAGCAGGCCCAAGACATGGTCGCTCCACGTACTCAGCGAGTACACGACGTCGTCGGGACGCGACGTCTCCCCGTAGCCGACAATGTCCGGTGCAATGATCCGGAAATGCTCGGCAAGCCCGGGAATTGTGTGCTGCCAGTTCGCGAGGCCCGAAACACCGGGACCGGACCCGTGCAGCAGCACAACGGGATCGCCGCTGCCGGCCTCGAGATAGAACGTGTCGATCGGCGCTGCAGTGAGGCCCGACACGGCCACGCGTCGGCCCTGGGCGATGTCAGTGGTTGTCATCAGAATTCCTATCTCGCCTGTTCGGCGGTCTCGCGGGTGTGTGTCTCGGAACTGCCGAATACAACGGCGAAGCATTTCATCGGTGTCGTCCGCGGAACTCGAGCTCAGGCCCGCAGTTCCGGGAACTGGTCGTCGCGCCACTCCTCTGCACCGGCGGTACCTGACTCCTCGCGTCCGCGCAGGTCCACGCGCCGGATCTTGCCGGAGATCGTCTTGGGCAGCTCGGCGAACTCCAGGCGGCGTAGGCGCTGGTACGGGGCGAGGTTCTCGCGGGCATGCCGGAGGATGGCGAGCGCCGTCTCGCGCGTCGGCTCGTGGCCTGGCGCGAGGCTGACATAGGCCTTCGGGACGGCCAGGCGGAGCCGGTCGGGTGCCGGCACGACCGCGGCCTCGGCGACCGCCGGATGCTCGATCAACACACTCTCGAGTTCGAACGGTGAGATCTTGTAGTCGCTGGCCTTGAACACGTCGTCGGTGCGCCCGACGTAGAAGATGTAACCGTCCGCGTCACGGCTTGCGACGTCGCCGGTGTGGTAGTAGCCACCCGCCATCGCCTCGGCGTTGCGTTCCGGATCGTCCTGGTAGCCGGTCATCAAGCTCATCGGCCGCCGTGCGAGATCGACACAGATTTCGCCCTCGCCGACGCCGTCGACCCGCGCCCCGGTCACCGGGTCGACCAGCACGATCGGCACGCCGGGCAGCGGCAGGCCCATCGAGCCGGGCTTGACCGGCATCTCGGGTACATTTCCGATGGCCAGCGGTAGCTCCGTCTGGCCGAATCCGTCACGGATCGTCAACCCCCACTGCCGCCGGACCTGTTCCATCACTTCAGGATTGAGCGGTTCTCCCGCAGAGAGGAGCTCACGGAGCTCCCCGGGGCCACCGGAGAGGTCCGCTTTGATCAGCATCCGCCACACCGTCGGCGGAGCGCAGAACGTGGTCACCCCGGCCCGGCGAATCTGTGCGAGCAGCGAGGCGGGATCGAAGCGTGAGTAGTTGTAGACGAAGATCGTGGCCTCGGCGATCCACGGGGCGAAGAAGCAGCTCCAGGCGTGTTTTGCCCAGCCCGGCGAACTAATGTTCAAGTGCACGTCACCGGGTGCCGCCGCGATCCAGAACGACGTGGCGAGATGCCCGAGCGGATAGGACACTTGGGTGTGCTCGACGAGTTTCGGCCGACTGGTGGTGCCGGAAGTGAAATACAGGAGTTGCGGATCATGAGGGGCGGTGTCCGGATGTGCTGCCGGTGGCGCGTCCAGCGCGTACGCTCCCCTGAAGTTCACCCAGTCAGTGGGTACGGCAACTTCGTCACCGACCGCGAAACGCGTGTAGCCGCCCGGTATCTCGTCGAACTTGGCGGCGTCGGCGACGTTGGCGATAACGTGACGCGCACCACCGCGACCGATGCGGTCGGCGAGATCGGCGGGGCCGAGTGCGGTCGTCGTGGGCAGAATGACCGCACCCAGCTTCATGACCGCAAGCATCGCCTCCCACAGCTCGACTTGATTGTTCAGCATGAGGACGACGTGGTCCCCCTTTGCGACCCCGTTCCCGGCGAGGTGGGCGGCTACCTGGTCCGAGCGCCGTGCAAGTTCGTCGTAGGTGTACTTCGCCTCGGATCCGTCTTCCTCCACGATCCACAGCGCCACCCCGGTGTTCCCCCGAGCGATTGCGTCAAACCAGTCCACGGCCCAGTTGAACCGTTCCCCGAGGTCCGGCCAGGTGAATTCGTCGACTGCCGCGCGGTAGTCGCGACCGAGACTCAGTAACAGGTCTCGGGCAGCACGGTAGACCTCGGTCGCCCCGCGAGGGGCGGGGCGGTCGGCCGAATCGGGATTCTCGGTGACACGGGACGCGTCGTCGACGCGGGAGACGCCGGTCATGGCTTACCGTCTTTCTGGGCTCGCATCCGAAGATGTGGGAATGATAATTGTCCCCGCCGGAAGGCGTAGGGGGGCAGGGAATCTCTCAGGCATGCTGCTGCCGCCGTTCACTCTGATCACGCGACCTGTGACGAACCCAGACGCGGGGTTCAGCAGATCGGCGACAGCACCGGCGACTGGCTGGCCGGCTCGGACAGCTCACTACGAGTACACGGCAAATGCCTTGTTGGAGTTGAAAACATCGGTCACGACAAGATCCGACCACTCCCGGTGCAGGCCGAGTTCCTCGACCGCACCGAGCATGCAGAACCAGTTCAGGATCTCGTGCTGGCCGGCGTCGACGACTTCTGCGCTGGTGTAGTTGCGCATCAGCGCGAAGTCGTCTTCGAGCAGCGCCTTGTAGATGCGCATGTCGGCCTCGGTATCCGGACGAATGTGCCACAACTTGTCCGCCAAGAATGCGTGCGACCAGCTCGAGGAGGCGACGAACGCCACCCGGAGATCGTGGTCGCGGAAATGCTGCGCGACCGCTCGACCCACTTGGAAACACCGTGCCGGTGTCGGGCCTGAGGGGTCGAGTACCTCCGACTCGATGTCGGCGAATCTCGCCAATCCGCCCTGTCGTGCGATGGCATGCTGCCCATAGCAATTGACGGTCATCGGGATGAACGGATAGGACATCTGCGCGCCGGCGTTGTCGTAGTCGAGGAACAGCTGCGTATTGAGGATGGCGTGCGGGAAATGTGCACCGGCACGCTTCTTGTACGAGTAGGCCATGTCGAATCCGCGCTCGATCAGGCCGTCGGCGAGTTGTTTCGCCCCCAGTGCGTCACCGTGCATCACGATCTCGAAGTCATCCGGTTTGCCCCAGAAATTCGGGCTACCCCGCTCGTTCATCACCTCGAAGGCGGGCACGTCGAGATCGCCGTAGGCGAGCACGCAGAACGGTGGGACCACCTCCTCGCGGAAGTTCTCGTACTGGTCGTCGCCCCACACCACGACCACGTCGGGAGCGAACTCGTCGATCGCCTGCCGGACCCGCGCCAGATCCGCGACCAGTTCCGCACGATGCGCACCGGCGGCGGCCGTGCCGCCGTCATCCGACCACTCGCGACGCATGCGGTCCGGCCAGTTGGCAGGGTCCTTCTCCTCGGCGGGGATGCCCGGGTCCGTGAGCGTCCATCGCAGGAGGCCCGCCATGTGCTCGTCGGTTCCCGCCAACAACGGGTAATGGGTGATGCCGCAGGCGAGGAACTCTCCCATGGGCCGTCCTTTCTGAGGTGACGCCTCGGGCGCCGTCACATGCGCCGGGCGGATCGCTCCCCCATCGTGTGACCCTCCGGTGCCGGACGCACAGCAAGTTCCAGTGTCCGGAACACGGAGTCAGTCGTCGAACGGAAAGAGATCTGCTCTGCCCTGGGAGAGCATCTGGGCGGTATCGCGGCTGATGCGGTGGGCGGTCAGTTTGACGGCATTGATCATCGACTCGCTTACCTGCTTCGACGTGTCGAACTGAACGGCGATCGCACCCATCGGCCTGCCCTTGATGAGGACGGGCGCGGCAATGTTGCCCAGGCCGAGGACCACGCCGTCCTTCTGGATCGCCGCCCCCGACACCCGCACGCGCTTCAATTCCTCATGGATCTGCACCGGATCCGTCACGGACCTGGGCGTCAGTCCGACGAGAGGACCCGCAAGCAGTTCGGTGAGCTCGTTCTCCGGGAGGTATGCCATCATCGCCCGGCCCATCGCGGACAGGTGTGCGGGGATTCGTGTTCCCACCTCGCCGATGGGCCGTTCGTGGTCTACGGCGAAGAGTGCCTGCAGCACGACGACCTCGTTGCCCCTGAGGACGCCGAAGTGCACCGATTCCTTCGACCACGCCTGCAACTGGGCCAGATGTGGCAACGCGACCTCGCGCATACCGTCCACCGGCATGGAGGAAACCAGCTGCAGCAGTCGGATGCCGAGGCGATACCCCGCACCGTGCTCCTCGATCACATCCAGCTCGCCCAACCGCTGCAGCAATCTGTGGACCGTCGACTTCGGTAAGCCTGTTTTGCGGCTGATCTGTGTCAGGGTCAGAACCCGATCACGTTCGTTGAACGCTCCGATGACCACGAACGCCTTCGCCAGAATGGAGGGAGGCGCGCCCTCCGCACCACCGACGTCGTGTTTGTCATCCGCCATGTGCATTATCCGGGCCTCCGCACTCTCCGCTCCACCGACCCATCGGAAATCCCACTGTAACGGCGGTCACAACACGCCCGGTATTCAGGGTACGGGTTTCACCGGACGGTTCCAGCCCCTGGAACAGCCACGGCGGCGAGCGCAGTGAGGCCCCTAGCGTTCCGGAGGTCCGGCCTAACCGACGAGTGGGCACGGAGACGAATTTTCGGATGCACGCACAAGGAGGCCCTCGTGGTTCCACCCGGCACCATCGACGTGCATGCGCACCATTTCCCGCGTGACGCTCCTCCCGCCGACGTCATGGCCGGGTTTCCGCGCGCACCTCGACTGGTTGTCGACTCGGCGGCGACAGGACGCCTGGTCCGCGGAACCGAGGATTTCCGCACCGTCCGGCGTGCCCTCTGGGATGTGCAGGCACGCCTGGAAGACATGGATCGTGCGGGCGTGGCGATTCAGGCAATTTCTCCCGTTCCCGTCACACTCGAATACGGAGCGCCGGCAGCACCGTTCGCCTCGTACTGCCGCTGGATCAACGAATCCGTTGCCCGCGCAGTACAAGACGGCGGGGGCAGGCTCGTCGGGGTGGGAACCGTTCCGCTCGGATCACCGCGAGAGTGCCTGTCCGAACTTCATCACCTGTCCGCCGATCTGGGATTGCGCGCCGTCGAGATCGGCACGCGAATCGATGGAATGGAATTGGACGATCCGGCATTGGAGTACTTCTTCGACGCTGCCGACAGCCTCGGACTCGCAGTGCTGGTTCATCCCGTGGACGGTGGTGGCGGCGCGGTCCGCCGTTCCGGATTCACCTACGACTTCGGACTGGGCATGACCTCGGATACCGCACTTGCCGCGACGGCTCTCGTCTTCGGCGGAGTTCTCGACCGCCATCGAGGACTCCGCATCGCCTTGGTCCATGGCTGCGGCACTTTCCCCTGGGCGTACCCGAGACTGCGCCTCGGCGCACAGATTGCCGGTACGCACCTACCCGAGGAGTTGGACCACCTCGTATCGCGGCTCTACGCAGACACGTTGGTATTCGACCCGGCGCATCTGCCGGTACTGGTTCACCGCTTCGGTGTGGACAGGATCCTCCTCGGCAGCGACCATCCGTTCATCTCGGGCCAACCCGAAGCCGGATTGGCGGAGTTGCTCTCTGCCTCAGCTGATTTACCGCCCGGGACGGTACCGAGAATCCTCCGCGACAACGCACTCGAGTTCCTCGGACTGCCATCCGGAGAGCTCGTCACCGACCACTCGTCACCGACAAAGGAAGACCATTATGGCACTCACTGATGAAAACCTCGTCGACGTTCCCGGCATGGCCAGCCGATGGGTTCGCCTCGCGAACGGCGCCCGCGCACACTACATGACTGCCGGCACCTCGGGACCCGCAGTGGTCCTGCTCCACGGCGGCCTGCCGGGCTCCTCAGGGCTTGCGGGATGGCGTTTCCTGGCACCCTACCTCGCGGAAAACGGCTTCCGGGTGTACTGCCCCGACATGCCGGGCTTCGGTCTGTCGGACACGAGGGAGGAATACTGGCCGGACGGCATGGAAACCTTCGTCGATTTCATCGACCAGTTCGCCACCGCACTGTGTCTGGACCAGTTCCACCTCGCGGGCAACTCCATGGGTTGTATGAATACGGTCAACTACACGGTCGCCCACCCGGACAAGGTCAAGAGCTTCGTTCTCATCGCCGGAGATGTCGGCGACGTGGTCCCGGAGCACCTGACACCCCCGGCGGGCGAGTTCCGTCTCACGGCCTACGACGGCACCCGCGAGGGAATGCGCACGATGATGGAGGCGATCATCCATCGCGGCGAGGCGATCAGTGAAGATCTGATCGACATGCGTTACCTCTCTGCGAGGGACCGGATGGACGCACACGCGAAGTTCTGGCCCAGTCTGTTGCAGTACCGCCGCATCACGGACTGGACGGACGAGAATCGCGCCGCCCGTCTGGTGACGAAGGGGCGTCTGGACCGGCTGACCACTCCCGGGCTCTACCTTTACGGCCGACAGGACATCCTGACGCCGGTCGAGTGGGGGTACGTCCAGGAGGATCACCTGCCCAACGTGCAGTTCTTCTACCCCGACGAGTGCGGGCACCAGGGCCAGACCGACCGTCCGGACCTGTTCAACCCGGTGTTCCTCGAGTTCTTCCGGGACGGGAAGGTCTCCGGCGACCTCGCGGACGCCGCCGGTGTCTCCGATCGCCGGCCCGAACTGCCGCTGGTCGATCGCTCCCTGGTCTCTGCCTGATTTTCCCACCGATGGCCGACTCCGGATCTCAGGATTCGGTGTCGGCCTTTCGGCGTTTCCCGCCCTCGCGAACCTAGGACGTGTTCGATGGCTCTACCGCAGACTGCTTCGACCGGCGAATCACCAAACCCCACGGCCGACCCGCAGCGATCCGGTCGTCAGGACTGGACCTGGCTTGCGGTCTGCTCTGCGATGTTCGTGGTGGCGTGGGGTGGCAATCAGTTCACTCCGTTGCTGACCATGTACCGGACGGAGCGCGGGTTCAGCGAACTCGCCGTGAATACCCTGCTGTTCGCGTACGTGGTCGGTTTGATTCCCTCTCTCCTGCTCTCGCATCGGCTCGCGGAGCGCCGCGGCATCCGGGGTCCCCTCGTCCTGGCCGTGCCATTGAGCGCACTGGGTTCGATTCTGGTCGCAGTCGGGTCGCACGACCCCGCGCTGATGTTCGCCGGACGAATGTCGACCGGCGTGGCGCTGGGTATCGGGATGGTGGTCGGTGGGCTGTCGCTCGACTCGCTGTCGACAGAGCCTGGCCGCGCTCCGCGAGCGTCGGCGATGAGCCTGACGAGTGGCTTCGCGATGGGTGCGGCCGCGTCGGGCGCCCTCGCCCAGTGGGCTCCCGCTCCGACCGTCGCGCCGTTCGTCCTGCACACGGCGCTCTGCGTCGTCGGCGCGGTGCTGATCGCAAGGTCCGCGCCGGGTCCAGCACGCACCCTGTCGCCACCGTCGGAGAGGATTCGAACGCCACTCCCCGTCGAATTCCACCTCCTCGTGATTCCTGCAGCCCCATGGATCTTCGGAGCACTGGGTATCGCGTACGCAATCCTCCCGTCCATCGTGGCTACGCAACTGGACGGCTTTTCCTCCGCATTCTCGGGGCTGCTGTGTCTGCTCAGCTTGGGACTGGGTTTCCTCGCGCAACGTTTCGTGGGGACCACGACTCGGCGATCGGGTTCGGCGCGGGTGATCGGCGTGGTGCTCGTCGTAGCGGGCACGCTCGCCGCCGCCTGGGCAGCAGCTACCGAGTCGGTCTGGGTGGTGGTCGCCGCCGCATCCGTGCTGGGTATCGGCTACGGGCTGACGTTGGTCGGATGCTTGCGCGATTGCGAGCGATTGGCCCCGGCCGGCCGGTTGGGAACCATGACCGGCCGGGTCTACTGTCTCGGCTACCTGGGATTCGGACTGCCGACCGCGATCGCCTGGCTTCACGGTTCGTTCGCCATCGGCACGACGGCAACGTTGTTGTGTGTCGCCGCAGCGGCCGTAGCAACCAACTCGGCAGGAGCGGCCGTTCTGTCCATCGCACGGCGGAGGCAGAACTAGCCCGCGCCCTCGCGACGGGTGTTCCAGCGGCCGGAACCGCGCACACCCGGGAGGCGGCGGATGATTACGTTCACCATTATGTCCATCCTGATCGTCGGCGCCTCTGTTGCAGGCACTCGAACAGCAATCGCTCTGCGACAGCGCGGTTTTGCCGGGCCCATCACGCTCGTGGAGAGCGAGCAGCACTGGCCCTACGACAAACCGCCGCTGTCCAAGGACCTCCTGGCCGAAGGCCACACTCCGGAGGTCCCGCGACTCCTGACACCCGAACTCGCGGCCGAACTCGACCTCGATGTCCGCCTGGGCGTGCGCGCCACCGCGCTGGATCCGGCACGGCAGGTCGTGGTCACTCACACCGGCGAGGAAATCTCCTACGAGCGGTTGGTGATCGCGACGGGCGCCCGGGCCCGGAGCTTGCCGGTGCCCCCGGGTCTGACCGGCGTGCACACGCTCCGAACACTCGACGATTCGACAGCGCTGCGCGACGCACTCGCCGGCAAACCACGCGTGGCGGTGGTGGGTGCGGGGTTCATCGGTGCCGAATTCGCCTCCGCGGCGAGACTCCGCGGTCTCGACGTCACCGTCATCGAGGCGCTTGCCGTCCCGATGAGTCCGATCCTCGGTGACGAGGTAGGACGTGAGGTCTCCTCGATTCACGCGCTCAACGGCACCGAACTCGTCACCGAAGCACGTGTCGAGCGATTCCTCGGTAGCGCGCGCGTCGAAGGTGTTGCGCTCGCCGACGGAAGAGCGGTGCCCGCCGACCTCGTTGTCGTCGGGGTCGGTGCAACACCGAACACGCACTGGCTCGAGGGCAGCGGATTGCCCGTCGACCACGACGGCGTGCACTGCACCGAGCGCTACGAGATCCCCGGTTTCCCGTCGATCTTCGCCATCGGCGACCTCGCCGTTCGCCCGCATCCGCTGCTCGGCGTCCGGGCTCGGATCGAGCACTGGACCAGCGCGGGCGAGCAGGCCGATGCGGTTGCCTCGATTTTGACCGGCGCCGAACCGCCTGCACCGCAGCTTCCCTACGTGTGGTCGGACCAGTACGGCTCCCGCATCCAGATCGTCGGGAGGCCCTCGCTCGGCGAACTCGCTCATCGAGAGGGTTCGATGGCGGAGGGGTATTTCCGCGCCGTCTACGTCGACACCGACGAGAACCCGATAGCCCAGGTCAGCGTCAACAACGCGAAAGCTGTCGCTGCGTTTCGCAAGATCTACCGGCGCGGTGGGAGTCTCACGGACCTCGTCGGCGAACAGACACCCGCCCGATAAGGAAGGCAACCATGCGTCACATTCAGCATTTCAAGGGTGGTCCGGACAAGATACTTCACATCGAGTCCGAGGGCTGCAAGATCAACGTGATCATCGGGACCCACGACCTGAGCAACGAGGTCTTCACGACCGTGGAAATCCTGCCTGCCGAGCCGGACGACGACGGCCGGAACTGGATGACGATCGGCCCGACTGCCGTGCTGGTGGTGCCCGCCACCGGTTCCGACCCCGACAGCTGGCTCTTCCGGGACCTGGCCACGTCCAAACCCGACGTCGCAGACCATCGCTAACTCATGCCGCCGCAGCCGCACTCATCAGAACGGATCACTCCATGACTGCAGAGCAATTCATCATCGACGACCGCGAGAACAACCTCTTCCGGGTCAACCGTGAAGCTTTCACCTCCGAGGAGGTGTTGGACCGCGAGCGCAAGGAGATCTTCGGCAAGACGTGGCTCTATGTGGGACACGAGTCCGAGATCCCGGGCAAGAACGATTTCCAGACGCGTGACGTCGGCGGGCGGCCGGTGATCTTCAACCGCGACCGCCACGGTGACGTGCGGGTGCTGCTCAATACCTGTCTGCATCGCGGCTCCTCCGTGTGCAGGCACTCCTCGGGCAACGCCAAGATCTTCACGTGCTTCTATCACGGCTGGGCGTATCGGAACTCGGGCGAGTTGGTCAATGTTCCCGGCAACGAGGACTACAAGACCGAGCCGGCGACCGTGTACAAGGGTCTGCAGTCCCCGGCGCAGGTCGACTCCTATCGCGGGCTCTACTTCGTCAACTTCGACGCCGACGCGCCCGACCTGCTGACGTACCTCGGCGACGCCCGCTACTTCATCGACCTCGCGGCCGATCAGTCTCCCGAAGGCATCGCGATTCTGGAGGGCACCCACAAGTACTCACTGAAGGCGAACTGGAAGCTCCTCGTCGAGAACAGCATCGACGGATATCACGCGAAGTCCGTGCATCACACGTACTTCGAGATGATGATGGAATTGGGTGCCACGCCTCCGATGCTGGGCCAGGACACCGTCAACGGGGTCGGTCCCGCCGGCATGGGCACAGAGTTCCCCAACGGCCACGCCACCTTGATGTACCCGGCCAACGGACTTCCCCTGGCCACAGACGGTGTCAAACAAACTCTCGCCGACTTGCGATCACAGGCCGAACAGAACTTCGGCGAAAACTACGCCAACGCTGCGTTCGGTCTTGCCCGGAATTCGGTGTTCTTTCCCAGCATGATCCTGATCGACCTCAGCTTCGGGTTGACGTTACGCACCTTCTACCCGGTGAGTCCCTCCGAAACCCTCGTCACCGGCTGGCAGATCATCCCCAAGGGTGTCGACGAAGAATTCGTCAAATACCGCATCAATAATGCACTCACCTTCTGGGGCCCGGCAGGACTGGCAACCCCCGACGACGTCGAGGCGCTCGAACAGGCTCAGAAGGGGTTCGGGGCACGCAACGAGATCGCCTGGTCCGACGTGTCGAAAGGTATGGGCAAGCCGGTACCGGCCGCCAACGACGAACTTCAAATGCGGTCGTGGTGGCGAGAATGGAACAGGCGCATCACCGGAGAACAACTCCCCACCGAGGGCACGCCTTTCGTTCCTTTCGACAAGCAAGGTGTCGACGCCTGACCTCGCTCGTTCACACCGAATAATCCACAATCCAGTCATCACAGAAGGACATCGGTATGACTTCCGTGTCAGCGACACCGTCCATCACCACTCGAAGCGCAGTAGAGGATTTCCTTTTCCACGAGGCCGCCCTGATCGATCGATGGCGGCTCGAGGAGTGGCTCGACCTGTTCACCCTGGACTGCACGT
The DNA here is from genome assembly GCF_009872365.1 of Rhodococcus sp. T7. Taxonomy (NCBI): domain Bacteria; kingdom Bacillati; phylum Actinomycetota; class Actinomycetes; order Mycobacteriales; family Nocardiaceae; genus Rhodococcus; species Rhodococcus sp. T7. The sequence goes on along the minus strand of NZ_WXYH01000333.1, from coordinate 43,899 downwards.
ACGAGGTGCCGGCCACCGACCGGCCGGACGCCGATCCAGGTCTTACCTGGTCGCTCATCCATGACGGCCGCACGATGCTCGAGCAGCGCGTGATTCGCCTCAAGAAGCCGGAAGCGCACGCCGAGTTTCCGCACTCACAGACCAGTCGGATCGTCGGTAACGTGCGCATTCTGAGCGAGTCCGACGAAAGCATCTCCGTCACCGCCAATTTCATCATCAACCGCGCCAAGGCCGGAAAGTTCGACACGTACGTGGGCCGCTACGACTACGACCTGGTACCGCAAGGTTCCTCCTTCCTGATCCGCCGCAAGCGAGCTGTCCTGGCCCACGACATGCTCGATCCTCAAGGCAAGATCAGTTTCATCATCTGAACTGTCACCCGCACCGAATTCACGCATCACGAGAGGGCCGATCATGGCACCAGAAATATCAACCGCAGCACTGATCTTCGCGTGCAACGAGGACGATCTGGCTGACGGTGAAACCCTTCGGCTGGAGGCGGATGGCGGGATCGCCGTCTATCGCGTCGACGGCGAGTTCTACGCCACCTCCGATTCCTGCAGTCACGAGAAGTGGTCGCTGGGTGAAGAGGGCGAACTCGAGGGCCACGAGGTGCTCTGCACACTCCATATGGCCCGGTTCGACGTCCGCACCGGAGCACCCCTGTGCTTTCCCGCTGTGCTGGCGTTGAAGAAGTACCGCACGGTGGTGACCGGCGGCCGGGTGTACGTAGCACCGAACGAAGACTGAACACGATCGCGTCGAGCACCAGCGGAAGGTAGTACCACCACATGAACAGGTTCAAAGGCCGGACCGCGGTTGTCACCGGGGCCGGCAGCGGCATCGGCCGGGCCATCGCCGTCCGACTCGCAGACGAAGGAGCCGACCTCGTCCTCGGGGACCTCAGCGCGGACGCGGTCGAGGCGGTGGCAGACCATCTTCGGCCCGGTAGTGCGGCATCGGTGACCACCGTTGTAGGAGACCTGTCGCAACGCGAAGATGCCGCCGAACTCGTCCGGCGGACGGTCACCGAACGCGGCGCAATCGACGTCCTCGTGAACTGCGCGGGCGGTGGTGTCATTCTTCCCACGTTCGATCACACCGAGGAAACACTGCGGGCCACCGTCGACCGCAACCTGTGGACGACCCTGTACACCACCCTCGAAGCACTTCCCCACATGGTGGACGCCGGCTACGGCCGGATCGTCCACATCGGTGCAGAATCCGTGCGCAACGGTCTGTACCGGCACGCGATCTACAACGCTGCCAAGGGAGGAGTCCATGCCTTCGGGACCGGGCTCGCCCGCGAGTTCGCAGATTCCGGCATCACCGTCAACACTGTCGCCCCCGCCTGGGTCGAGACACCGGAGGCGGCGGCGAAGTTGGCGGCCGCAACCCCCGAAGTCAAGGAGGACATGGCGGTATTCGGGGCCCAGATGCGCAACCTCATTCCGATGAACCGCCCCGGAACTGTCGAGGAAGTCGCAGCCGCAGTCGCCTTCGTCGCTTCGGAGGAGGCGTCCTACGTCACCGGTCAGGTGATCAGCGTGAACGGTGGCAGCTCGATGCTGTAAGTTGCTGCGGATGCGTTATCGGCAGTCGTCGATGGCGGGCTCGCCGGCGAATCGTGCTGCGAGGAAGTCGATCGCACCCTGTGCACCGGAGATCAACGTGGTGTTGTGGCTCCCGCCCGGAGGTCGAACCACCTGAACGGTGCTGCCGGCAGCGCAGGCCCGGCGGACGTACTCGTCGGGGACCGCGACGGGTACCAGTTCGTCCCCGCTCGCGTGATAGCTGTAGATCGGTGCCCTCGTCCCGACTGCCGTGGGGCTGTTCTCGGCGAGGGCCTCCCGCAACGAAGGAACGTCGAAGGGCCGCGGGTCGACGGTGTAGTCGTGCAGCGACCGGAATGCGTGGTTCGCAATGAGTTCGACGGTGCAATCCGCACTACTCGCCTGCATGGCCGCCCGGCCTTCCGCGGTGAACAGCTCACTCAGCCGATCCTCGGGATAGGCACGGTCGATTCCGATCAGGCCCCCGAAGGTGAGTCCGAACCCGTACCCGCCGTCGACGTTCCGCATGGCCGCCTCGAGATCGGCGGGCAACCCGCCCAGAGCTATTCCGTCCAGTCGCAGTTCGGGGGCATGCGCGGACTGAAGCTGAGCGGCCCACGCCGTGGCGAACGCACCGCCGGAATATCCCCACAATCCCGTGGGCGCGTCGGCGTCGAGTCCCGCCGGCGCGAAGTGCTTCGCGGCGCGGATTCCGTCGAGAACCGCATATCCCGACTGCGGACCGGCGAGGAATTCGGACTGCGGACCCTCGTAGTCGGCGGTGACGACCGCCCACCCGCGGGACAGCAGATACGCGATCATCACCGACTCGGTCGCGGCGTTCGAGGTCGCGGCTCCGAGCCCGGCGGTGAGAGCGTAGGACGGTGCGCACCGGGAACCGAGGCTGTCCTCCGCGGTCTGATACGAGACGAGTGGACGGAGACCATTGCCTGTCCACGGAGTTCGCGGGACCAGAATCGTGGCCACGTCTGCGACCGGGGCCCGCTGGGAGTCGACGGACTTGTAGAGCACCTGCCAGGAGTCGACCGGGAGCGGCACGCTCAACGCCGTCGCTGCCACCGGCCGTGACCGGAGGATCGTCCCCGCCGGCGCCGCCTCGTAGCCGGCCGGAGCTTGGTAGAACGCATCCTCGGCGGGAAGGGGAAGGTCGGCTGACGCCGTACCGGCTCCAACTACCAGGCTCGCACTCGCCGCTGTCACCACCGCAGCCAGAATCAACGACCATAGCCTCGCCCGCACAGGATGCTCCTCTCGTGTGGCAACCCATACGACCGGTATTCTGCCACTAAATACGGTCGAAGTGTAGATATTGTCCAACCAAAGCGGGATCGAGTCGACCGCACTGCAGGCCCGCACGCGCAAGCGCCACTCACCCCCTCCGAAGCGGGATCAAAACACCTCATCCGGGTGACGTACCAACCTCCACGATGCATGAGACTCGAGTCACAGCACTCGAGGACGTGGGCGCAATGCCCGGGCGTCTCGGCGCTGTTCAGCCCACACGAGAGAGAAGGTAGACCATGACGACGGTCGAATCCGCTGACACCGCAACAATTCCCGACGAAATAGCCCGGCAGATCGTTCTTCCCGAGGGACACAGCGACGACGCGAAGCTATACGAGGCCTACCGGTGGCTGCGCGAGAATCAGCCTCTCGCGCAGGCGCGAGTAGAGGGATACGACGCACTCTGGCTCGTCAGTAAGCACTCGGATCTGATGGAGATCGAACGGCAGCCGGAGATTTTCAGCGCAGGCGGCGGCGACAACAAGGGCTCGCACAACCCCATTCTCAGCAACCAGGCCGGGGACGAGTTCACCAAGAAACTCACCGGCGGAAGTCTTCGCATCCTGGACGCGTTGCCCTACCTCGACCCCCCGGAGCACACCACGATCAAGGACGTCGCCTTCGACTGGTTCCGGCCGGCCAACCTCAAGAAGTGGGAAGACCGCATCCGTGAGACCGCAAGGGAATCCGTTGCGCGCCTCGTCGCCGGAAGCCAAGATCTGGATGCCGTCCACGAGTTCGCGGTGTTCTTCCCCCTGCACGTCATCATGTCGCTTTTCGGCGTTCCCGTGGAAGACGAACCGCGCATGATGGCCCTGACCCAGGACCTCTTCGGTGTCGCTGACCCCGATGCGGCGCGCGAGGACGTCGAGGCACTGTCACCCGACGCTGCAGCACAGCAATGGGCCGCAGCGATTTCAGACTTCTACGCCTACTTCGATGTTCTCGTCGAAAGCAGGCGCGCTGAGCCGCGTGACGACCTGGCGACTCTCATCGCCGGCGCGAAGGACGCGAACGGTGAATACTTCGCGAAGACATTTGCGTACGGGTGGTTCGTCGCCATCGCCACCGCGGGGCACGACACCACGGCGAGTACGCTCGCGGGTTGCCTGCAGCAATTGGCCGCCCGCCCGGACATTCTCGATCGAGTGCGCGGCGATCTCAGCCTGGTTCCTCACCTGGTGAACGAGGCATTGCGCATCGTGTCTCCGGTCAAACAGTTCACCCGCGTCGCCCTTACCGACTACGAACTGCGTGGACGCACCATCAAGGCGGGCGACCGGCTGATGCTGCTGTTCCAGTCCGGCAACCGCGATGCCGAGGTCTTCGACAACCCCGACATCTTCGACATCGACCGCCGCCCGAACAAGCAGATCGCTTTCGGATACGGACCGCACATGTGCATCGGGCAGCATCTCGCGAAGCTCGAGATGAAGGTCATGCTCGAAGAGTTGCTCCCCAAGCTCCGACGTGTCGAGGTGACCGGTGCACCGAAGATGATCCAGACGAACTTCGTCGGCGGACTTCGACGCCTTCCCGTCCACCTCACTTTCGCCTGACCCGGTGATGCGCCGAGTCCGGAATGACGCTCGGCGCATCGCCTTCGAGCAAGAAAGCACTACGAAACCATGCCGAAAGTTACCTACCATCTGCCGGACGGCACGACCCGGCAGATCGACGTCGACCCCGGCGAAACGATCATGAATGCATCGCTTCGCAACAACCTCCCCGGCATCGTCGCCGAATGCGGCGGCAGTTGCGCCTGCGCAACCTGTCACGTCCATCTTCCGCAGGAGCACGCTCACCACTTCGCCGAGCCGACCGACGAGGAGGCGGATCTGATCGCCTATCTCGACGCAGCGGACGATGATTCCCGACTGTCCTGCCAGCTCGTCATCGGCAACAGCGACGACGAGATCCACGTCCGCGTCGCAGACAGCAGGTGAGGTTGTGTCGACGCTGCCGCGCGGGGATACCGCGATGAATGTCCGGCACTCCTTCTATCTCGTCGCCGGGACGGCGGCTCTGCTCCTGACCTGGCCGTTCGCGTTCGACTGGATGGGCGACGGGGGAAATATTCTCAACCCGGTCGAGTTCTTCGGTGACGGTATCGAGCCGGGCGGCACCGCGGCGTTCCTGAGCGTCGACATGTTGATCGCGTGGGTGGTCTTCATCGTATGGGTGCTCACGGATACTGTCCGAATCGGTATGGGGCGGAAGTGGGGCGTGGTCTTCGTGCTGCTGTCCTATATCGGCGTGTCCATGGCCTTCCCGTTCTATCTCGTGGTCCGCGAGCGATTCCTCGCGCAAGGCGATGTCAACCGACGGGAGACGGCGGCACCGGGCAGTCCGACGTCCGGTGCCGTACAAAGCTAGCTGACGAACCGAGGTCCCTACGTTGAGCAGTCGACGTAGGGACCTCGCACGTTGGTCTGCTCTACGACACCACCCTTCGCGCCTTCATCCCGTCGAATACCGGCGCGACTCGAACCACGTCACCCGTCGTCGGGGCGTGCACCATTTGACCGTTTCCGACGTAGATCGCGACATGCCCGGGACCTGCGGGCCCCCAGTTCCCGAACAGCAGATCCCCTGGTCTGGCGTCTCCGATGGGAACCTCCACACCGACATTCCATTGCGTCTCGGAGGTCCGGGGCAGTGCCAGACCCGACGTCGCCGCATAGACGGCGTAGGACGTCAGCCCTGAGCAGTCGAACCCGCCCGCCGAGGGGCCGTTCACGTTCCCGCCGCCCCATACGTACGGCAGACCGAGATAGCGGACAGCGGCTTCGACGATCTTGCCGCCGATTCCGTCAACCCCGCCCCCGAAGACTCCGAGAAGGGAGGCGTATCGCTGTTCGGATGCGCGGATCTTCGCGACATAGGGCTTTGTCTGATTCTCGTAATCCGGCGCACCCGAGGGCATACCGTGATTGAGTCGAACCGCGCCGGCGCCCGCGTTGTATGCGGCGATCGTGAGGTCGAGCGTGTCTCCGACCACCTCGCCCTGGGATTTCCATTGCTCGATCTGGCCGTACATGTCGCACAGCAGGTGCCCGGAGGCCATCACCGAGTCCGCGACGTCGAGGATGTCGGCCTTCCCGTCACCGTCGGCATCCTTGCCGTACCGCGCCCACGTGGCCGGCATGAACTGGCCGGGACCACGCGCCCCGGATGGGGACGTCGGAGCGGTTGCGCCGTAGCGAAATCCGTTCTCCGCGGCGTACAGCGCAGCGAGAACGGGCGCCTTGACGCCATCGCAGATGGCGCCCGCCTTCTGGAACCACGGAACGAATACTGCGATGGAACCGATCGTCGACGACGCTGCGGCGGGATACTCGAGCACCGATGGCAACAGCCGCGGCGACGTGCCATCCGACTCTCCCTGCATGAGTGCATCATCCGTCGTCTGCGACGACCACGGAACCGTGAAATGCGGCTCCGTCGCAACGGGGCCGGCGGACTGTGGATTCGCGGTGCCCTCAGGCCGGGGATCCCGGGGCGGCAACGGGTCCTGCGGGGACACCGGCGGGGGCGCGGGCGGAAGATACGGCGCTATCACACCCTGGACGGCACCGGCGACATCGTCGACGATTCGACGAGCCGGGTCCCGGGTTTCCCGAGGCAGTCCCGCGATGGATTCGTCGATCTGCGCGCCCAGTGCGGGTGCGGCGTCCACGATCGATTGAACCTGTTGCGTTGCAATGCCTTGTGCAGGTTCCGGGAGATCGGCGGTATGCACGATGCCACCGAGTGCCGCGGCTACTCCGACGATGATCGCCGAAGGATCAACAGACATTCGTTTCCTCCTGATTGTGAGCCAGATCCATGTGACCCCAAGATGTGACTCGAGTCTCCCCCGTCCGCCTTCCCTGCCGCGTCGCACCAGAGGGTGGTTCCGATACTTCATCGGAGCTACGAACCACCCCGCAGCGAACAGGCCTCGCGCCTTCACCTCCCCCCACCGGGGGGGAGAAGGGGGAGATTGGAGCGAACTTGGCCGTCACCCCTGTCTTCTTGCCTTGTGACCTACCTAACATCACCCGTACGGAAGTGATGCCCCACAGCGGGCAAAGGCTCAAACACCCTGAATCTAGGAGCAATCGTGCAGATCAGCGCCGCCGTAGTCCACGAAGTCGCCGGCGACTTCGCCATCGAGACCGTGTCCTTGAGCGAACCCGCGGAATACGAAGTTCTCGTCGCGATCGCCGGCGTCGGTCTCTGCCACACCGACCTGGCCGTCAAGGAGGGACATCTCCCGTTCCCGCTCCCGGGTGTCTTCGGCCACGAAGGCAGCGGCACGGTCGTGAAGGTCGGATCCGGGGTCACCAAGGTCGCTGAAGGCGACAAGGTCGCGATCAGCTTCAACAGTTGCGGCCAGTGCGCCCACTGCGAGAAGGGTGAGCCTGCCTACTGCCATAACTTCATGGCCTACAACTTCGGCGGCGTGCGTCCGGACGGCAGTTCGGCGATTGCCGACGGTGACACTCAGCTCGGCAGCAACTTCTTCGGGCAGTCCTCGCTTGCGACGCACGCGATCGCCCACGAACGCAATGTCGTCAAGGTTGCGAACGATGCCCCGCTCGAACTCGTGGGCCCGCTCGGCTGTGGAATCCAGACCGGCGCCGGCGCGGTGCTGAACTCACTCGACGTCGAGCCGGGTTCGTCCTTGGTCGTCGTCGGAGCAGGCTCGGTCGGCCTGGCAGCCGTCCTTGCCGCTGTGGTACGCGAGGTCGGTGTGATCATCGTCGTCGAACCGCACGAGTCGCGCCGCGAACTCGCTCTCACACTGGGTGCGACACATGTCGTCGACCCAGCTAACGGCGCTCTTTCCGAGCAGATCCGGGCAATTGTGCCCGACGGCGTCGACTATGCCCTCGACACGACGGCCCTCCGCCCCGTGCTGGACCAGATCCTTCAGTCACTGGGTGTCCGAGGGTCCCTCGGCCTCATCGGCGTGCCCGCCGACCCGGCCGCCACACTCGAGATCGGAATGATGTCGACGCAACTGTTCGGTCTCACGATCCGCGGGATCGTCGAGGGGGATTCCGACCCCGATACGTTCATTCCGCACCTCCTCGACCTGCACCGTCAGGGCAAGTTCCCGTTCGACAAGTTGATCACGACGATGCCGTTCTCGCAGATCAATGAGGCTGTGGCCGTGCAGCATCGGGGTGAGGCGGTGAAGGTCGTCCTCGTGCACGAATGATGACCGACTCCGCTTACGTATCGGGTGCTCCGGAAGCAGCGAGAAAGGCTGTTCGATGTCAGTAGATCTGAAAACCCGCCCGCCGAGGGCGAGCGTTGTCAGGAAGGCCGTCCAGGTCGCGCCGACAGCTGTCGGTGCGTTCTACGCGACGTCGATGGAAACGTTCCGGTGCATGTTCAAGCGCCCCTTTCACGCTCGCGAGTTCGTTCAGCAGGCGTGGTTCATCGCCGGTGTCTCGATCATGCCGGCGCTGCTCATGGCGATTCCCTTCTGCATGATGTTCGTTTACCAGATCAACATCCTGCTGGCCGAGATCGGCGCTGTCGACCTCAGCGGTGCGGGCGCAGGTGTGGCAATCATCCGTGAAATCGGACCGGTGGTCACGGTTCTCGTCGTTGCAGGCGCAGGGTCTACCGCTATCTGCGCCGACCTGGGTTCCCGGACGATTCGCGAAGAGATCGACGCGATGAAGGTGCTGGGGATCGATCCGATTCAACGTCTGTGTGTGCCGAGGGTGCTGGCGTCGACACTGATCGGAATGTTTCTGAACGGTCTCGTCTCCGCCGTCGGCCTGGTGGGCGGATACGTCGCGACGGTGTACATGCAGGGTGCGTCGCCTGGCCAGTACGTCACGGCGATCTCGATCCTCACCAAACTGCCCGACTTCCTCGTCAGCGAGGTGAAAGCGGCAGTGTTCGGCATGCTCGCGGGGCTCGTCGCCTGCCATCTGGGACTCAACGCGAAGGGCGGACCCAAGGGCGTCGGAGACGCAGTGAACCAGACCGTCGTGTTCAGCTTTCTGCTTCTTTTCCTCGCCAACTCGGTTATCACGACTCTCGCGCTGCACTGACAGCGCTCCACCTCTAGCCGCGAAGACGGCTGTCAACGGGAGAATTCTGTGTCGAAAGCTACTCGGGCCACCGGCGCGAGACCCAGGGTTGCCACGATCGCGCTGCGCGCGGTCGATGCACCGATCGGCCACATGGAGGAGATGGGCCGACAGCTCCACTTCTACAGTCACGCCATCACCGCGATTCCGCGCACCTTCCGGCGGTACCGGAAGGAAACGCTCCGGCTGCTGGCCGAGGTCAGCATGGGCACCGGCGCCCTCGCGGTGATCGGAGGAACGCTCGTCGTCATCTCACTGCTCACCACCGCGGTCGGCTATGAGGTCGGCCAGCAGGGTGCGACCTCGATGGGCCGCATCGGAATCGGCGCGCTGTCCGGCTTCATCTCGGCATTCTTCAATACGCGCGAGGCGATCCCCGTCATCGCCGGCATCGCGCTGACGGCGACGGTCGGCGCGGGATTCACGGCGCAACTCGGTGCGATGCGCGTGAGCGAGGAAATCGATGCCATGGAGACGATGTCGATTCCATCGCTGCCCTACCTGGTGACGACTCGCGTCACCGCCGGGGTCATCGCGGTGATTCCGCTGTACGCCGTGGCGTTGTTCGTCGGATACGTCGCCACCCAGCTGGTCACCGAGTACCTCGGAGAGGCGAGCGGAACATACCAGCACTATTTCAACGTCTTCCTCGTCCCGAGTGACGTCGCGTGGTCGATGGTGAAGGTCGTCGCGATGTCCGTGGTGGTGATGTGCGTGCACTGCTACCACGGCTACAACGCGAAGGGCGGGCCGGCAGGCGTCGGCGTCGCGGTCGGGCGTGCCGTGCGCACCTCCTTGATCGCGATCATGGTGATCGACCTTCTCGTCGGAATTGCCGTCTACGGTGGCTCCGCCGGTGCCGTGAAAGTGTCGGGCTGACATGGGTGGCCATATCGAAGAGCGGAGCCGCCTGGTCTATGTGCTCCTGGGTGTGTGTCTGGTGACGCTGATCGCGATCGCGACTGCCGTATCCGTCGGCACCTACCGCGGATCGTTCCACTCGTCCGTTCCGGTCACGCTGTACTCGGCGCGGTCGGGCCTGATGCTCGAACCCGGATCCGACGTCAAGATGCGAGATGTCGTCGTCGGCAGGGTGTCGCAGGTACGGATGGTGGACAACCAGGCCGAGATCACCATGGACATCGACGAGAGCCGGACTTCCGGGATACCCGAGAACATCACGGCCGTGATCGATCCGACCACGTTGTTCGGTCGCAAGTTCGTCACGCTCGTGCAACCGGAGCACCCCACGACGACCACCGTTTCGGCGGGATCCGTGGTTCAGGGCACCGCCGTGGCCACCGAGGTGAACGACCTCCTCGATTCGCTGGTGACGGTGCTGCGGACGGTGGAGCCGCAGAAGGTCAACGCGACATTGAGTGCGCTGTCCACCTCGCTGCAGGGACGCGGCGACGAACTCGGTGACATGATGGTCGAACTCGACACCTACCTGTCCGAATTCAACGGCAGCCTTCCCACGTTGCAGCGCGACCTGGTCAAGGGTGCGGAGGTCTCCGGCATCCTCGCCGATGCCGCTCCCGATCTGCTACGGACCGTCGACCACGTCAGCACCACCGGTGACACGGTGACCGAGAAGGAGCAGCAATTGAGCGCCTTCCTGCTCAGTTTCAGCGGCTTCGGCAACAGCGGGCGGAGCTTCTTCGAAGCCTCCGGTGTCCCGTTGGAAAAGTCGTTGGACGCGTTGGAACCGACGACGGCACTGCTTGCGCAGCAAGCCCCGATGTATCCGTGCTTCCTGGCGAGCCTGGATCAGACCAACAGGTACCTCGAGCGCACCGTCGGTGGTAGTGATCAGGCGGGCCTGAACATTCTCGGCACTCTGCTGATGGGTGATCCGCCGTACACGTACCCGGAGAATGCACCGAAGAACGGTGCGGACGGCGCACCGCAGTGCTACGACCCGGCGCAGCCTCCCGGACATACCGATTTCGACGACGGCAGCAAGGCCTACCAGCCGGCGCACGGCGTCGAGGATCTGATCGGCAATCCGTTCGCGCAGTTCATGTTCGGAGGTGTTCGCTGATGACGAAGGCACCTGGCATCAAGTTGCTGATCTTCGTGCTGGTCACCTCGTTGACGGGCTTCGGTGTGGCGACGGTGGTGGGAAACATGCGCTTCGGTAGCACCCACACCTATCAAGCCGTGTTTTCGAGTGCGTCCGGGCTGGGCAACGGCGAAGACGTCAAAGTCGGTGGTGTGCCGATGGGCAAGGTGCAGGGGGTGGAGCTGGCCTCGGACGGCACGGCAGTGGTGTCGTTCTCGCTCTCCACCGAACGTCCGCTGACGGCGGGGACCACAGCCCGGATCAAGTACAAGAACCTGATCGGTGACCGCTACGTCGAGCTGTCGAACGGGCCCGGAGCCATCGGAGCGCTCGACGGCCCGATCCCGCTCGAGCAGACCACGCCGGCGCTCGACCTCGACCAGATCGTCAACGGCTTCCGACCTCTCCTGCAGGGTCTCGACCCGGATCAGACCAATCAACTGTCCGCCTCGCTGATCGAGGTACTGAACGGCCAGGAAGCGAGCATCGGGCGTCTGGTGACTCAAATCGGGACCTTGAGCAACACACTGGCGGACCGCGATCAGGCGATCGGTCAGGTGGTGAGCAATTTCGATGCGGTCGTCGGGACGGTGAACAATCGCGGTGACCAGTTCTCCGCGCTGATCGACCAATTGCAGCGGCTGGTCGCGGGACTCGACGGTGACCGTGATCTGATCACCAACTCCTTGGTGAACATCGACCGTGTCACCGACAGTCTCTCCAGTGTGCTCGACCAGAACCGGCCGGCGATCGCGCAGGACGTCGTCGCGCTGGGTGATCTCGCGAGCAACCTCAACGCGAATACCGACACGCTGAACATGGTGCTGTCCACGCTGCCCGAGAACTATCGACTCATCGGCCGCGTCGCGGGCTACGGCAGCTTCGTGAACTTCTTCGTCTGTGGTCTCGCCATCAAGTACGCGTCCGGCCCGGGTCCCGGCGGCGTCACACCGATGTTCAAGGCTCCCGCAGAAAGGTGCCAGTAATGGCTCAGAAGTCCTTCCTCGAGCGGGACTCGTTCCGCATGGGCTTGATCGGAACAGCCGTGTTGATCGGGATTCTGTTCCTCGCGCTCAACTTCAAGTCCATCCCCGGCATCAGCGGGGCAACCACCTACCATGCCGAGTTCGCCGACGCCAGCGGCCTCGCCGTGGGTGATACCACCCAGATCGCGGGCGTGAAGGTCGGTGAAGTGAAGAAGCTTTCGATCGGCGATGGACGCGTCGACGTGGAGTTCGATGTGGACAGCGGCGCGGTCGCGCTCGGTGAGGACACGACGGCCGCGATCAAGGTCGAAACCGCTCTCGGCCGGCGGTACGTGGAGATCACACCCGGACGTCACGGCGAGCTCGGTGACGACGCGACCATCCCCCTTGCCCAGACCAGCTCTGGATACGACATCACCCGCGCGCTCGAGGAAGTCACCGACAAGGTGTCTGAGACCGACACCGTCAACCTGTCCGGAGCGCTCGAGCAGGTCTCGTCGGTCGAGGACGAGCTTCCGCCAGATCTGCGGTCCTCCCTCGACGGTCTGTCCCGCCTGTCCGAGACGGTATCGAGCCGGGACGAGGAACTGCGTCGGTTGCTCGCCGGTGCGGCCGACGTGTCCAAGATCCTCGCGGATCGGGACGGCCAGGTCTCCGCGCTGTTCGGCCAGGGCCAGTCGCTCTTCGCTGCGCTGAACAACCGGGCGGACACCATCCATCGCGTCCTCGTGCAGTCCCGTCAGGTGGCCGATGCGCTCACCGGCCTGTCCCGCGACAACTCGGCAACACTCGGACCCACTCTCGAACAATTGAAGACTCTGGTGGCCACATTGAACAGCAACTACGACAACATCAACGCCTCGCTGACCGGCCTCGAACGGTTCGCGAAGCAGGTCGGCGAGGCGGTGGGCAGCGGACCGTTCTTCGGAGTGCTGCTCCACAACATCGTCCCGGCCAATCTCTCCGGGCAGCTTCCCGGAAGTTTCGGGGGGCCGCGCTGATGGCATCGGTACGGGAAATGGCGCGGGCGCTGCCGGCGAAACTGCTCGCCGTGGTGGTCGCGGTCGCCCTCGTCGGGCTGGTGACCGCCGCCTGGATCGAGAACCACTCCGTCAACCACGTCACGGCCTACTTCCGGAACACCACCGGCATGTACGTCGGGGACCGAGTGATGATCCTCGGTGTCGAGGTCGGCCGCATCACGACGATCGAACCGGACGGAGAGCGGGTCCGGGTGGAATTCGACTACGACAACGAGTACGACGTTCCCGCCGACGCGAAGGCCGCGGTCGTCGCGCCGACCTTGGTGACCGGCCGTTACATCCAGCTGGCACCGGCATACTCCGGCGGACCCACCCTGTCCGACGGTGACGAGATCCCCCTCGACCGGACCGCGGTCCCGGTCGAATTCGACGAGATCAAGAAGCAGGTGGTCAAGCTCGCCGAGGACGCCGGCCGCACCCCGGACCACCCGGACGGTTCGCTCAATCGCTTCGTGAGCAGCACCGCCCGGACCCTGGACGGGACGGGCACGGCGCTGCACGATTCCCTCACCCACCTCTCGGACGCCGCCACCACACTGAACGCGAGCGGCGAGGATCTGTTCGGCACTGTCGAAAACCTGCAGAAGTTCACGACCGCACTGGCCGCGAGCGACCAGCAGATTCGGGCGTTCAGCGGCGAACTCGCAAACGTGTCGGGGCTGCTCAACGCCAACCGCACCGAACTCGACGCGATGCTGAGCAGCATGCTGACGACCTTTCAGGAAGTCACGAAGTTCATCGAGGACAACCGTGGCGCGCTGGTCGACAATGTCGGGCAACTCAACGAGATCACACGGCTGCTCGTGGACCGCCAGGACACCCTGATGTCGATCCTGCACTCGGGGCCGACCGCGCTGTCGGACTTCTACAACATCTACGACGCCGACGCCAACTCGCTCACGGGTGCCCTCGCCGTGCCCGAGATGCCGGATCCCCGCTCGCTCATCTGCGCACTCTTGACCACGGTCGACGCGCCTGCGAATGAATGTGCGACGGCTGCAGGCGCTTTTGCCGCACCACTGGCCAATGCCGCGGTGCGACAGGCGGCACCGGCAGCCGTCGTCAACCCGGTTGCGCCGGGAGGTACGCCGGGGGCGCCTGCACCGAACGATCCCGTCGCCTCCATCACCCAGAGTCTCCAGAACCTCATCCTTCCGGAGGGACCACGATGACGAACTCTATTCGGAGGTCAGCGCTCACGGCGACCATGCTCGTCGGCGTCGTGGCCGCGGCGGCCGGGTGCCGATTCGACGGGATCAATTCGATCGGGCTGCCCGGCAACGCAGTCGGAGGTGACGCGCACGAGGTGACCGTCGAGTTGGCGGACATCCAGAATTTGGTGGGCAACTCACCGGTGAAGGCCGACAACGTCATCGTGGGAAACATCAGCCACATCGCGGGTGACAACTGGGGTGCGAAGTTGACGCTCGAACTCGACCCGGAGGCACAAATCCCTGCGAACGTCAGCGCCAAACTCGCCCAAACGAGTGTGCTCGGCTCCCAGTACCTCGAGCTCGCCGTGCCGCCCGGTGAGGACGCAGTGGGCAGGCTCGCCGACGGTGACGTGATTCCCCTCGATCGCACCAGTCAATATCCGTCGACCGAGGAGGTGCTCTCGGCGCTCGCGCTCGTCCTCAACGGAAGTGGGTTACAACAGATTCGCACCGTGACCTCCGAGCTCAACCGCGTTCTGGGTGGCCGGGAAGAATCGCTGCGCAGCCTGTTCGGCAACCTCGAGGAGTTCGTCGACGGAGTCGATCAGCAACGCGACGACATCGTCCGGGCGATCGACGGGCTCGATCGCCTCGGTGCGGAACTGGCCAGTCAGAATCAGACGATCGATCGAGGAATCACCTCGATCGAGCCGGCCATGCAGATCCTCGACGAACAGCAGAAGCAGCTCACCACGATGCTCGACGACGTGGGGCGTTTCGGTGAGGTCGCCACCCAGGTGCTCGAGAGCAGCCGCGACGATCTCGATGCGAATCTGCGGTCGCTGCAGCCGGTGCTCTCGCAGCTCGCTGCGGCCGGTGATCACCTACCGGAAGCGCTGAAGATCGCTGGAACCATACCGTTCCCGGTGACGACCACCCAGCGCGCCGTGCGGGGTGACTACATGAATCTCTTCCTCACCCTCGACGTCAGCGCCGAGACGGTCGGCGGCAAAGTTCTCGGCAGTATTCCACTCGACGAGTTGGCGGGACTGAACCCCGCCCGGCAAGCGGTAAATCCCCTGTTGGCACCCACTGGCGCAACGACGTCCCGCGGGCCTGCGGCGTCCGCACAGCAGAACGGAGCACCGCGCTGATGAGATCGAAACTCGTCCGCTTCCAACTCATCGTCTTCACCGTGGTCGCCGTTCTCGCCGTCGGCAACGCCGCGGTCAACTACCTCGGCCTCAAACGGGTGACCGGGATCGGGATGTACACGATCACGGCGGAGTTCGACCGCGCCGGAGGCCTCTACGTGAACTCCCTGGTGACCTATCGGGGTGTCGACGTCGGCGTCGTGAAATCGATCGACGTCGGTCCTGATCGAGCATCCGCAAAATTGCAACTCGATTCGGACTTCGCGATTCCGGCGAACAGCCGGGCCTTCGTCCGCAGCGTCTCGGCCATCGGCGAGCAATATCTGGACATGGTTCCGGCGTCGTCCGAAGGCCCCTTCCTCGCGGACGGTGACGTGATCACCGAGTCCAACACCGAAATCCCGGTGCCCGCCTCCGAGGTCGTCGACAAGGTGAACGTGCTCCTGTCCGAGTTGCCCAAGGACGACCTCCGAGTCACCGTCGACGAGGCGTACACCGCCTTCGACGGGGCGGGACCGGCCCTGTCTCGGCTCATCGACTCGTCCCGTCCCCTCATCGAACTTGCGCAGGCGAAGATCGGGACCACCCGGACCCTGCTCGACGACGCCGAACCGGTCCTCGATGCCGGTGTCGACTCTCGTGCCGACATCGCGAGTTTCTCCCGCGATCTGTCCTCGTTCTCCGAGCAGTTGGTCATGAGCGACGCGCAGGTCCGCGGTGTCCTCGACAACGGATCACAGTTCTTCGACACGGTCAGCGGCACCCTCGACGACGTCCGTCCCACCGTCCCGCTGCTGCTGGCGAACCTCCAGACCGTGGGTGAGGTCGCGCGCGTCAACCTCCCCGGTATTCGGCAGATTCTCGTGGTCTACCCGGCGGTGTCGGCGTCGATCAACTACATGCACCGAGGAGTCCAGGGTGACGACCGGGTCTACGGTCAGGGCGCGCTGGACGTCAAACTCGGCAACTCCGCGAACCCGCTCCCGTGCACCGAGGGGTACCAGGAAACGCAGCGCCGCGACCCCAGCGACCTCAGCGCGGTCCCGGCACCGGAGAATTCCTACTGCAAGCTCCCGCAGGCCGACCCCCGGGTCGCCCGAGGGGCACGAAACATCCCCTGCGCGACGAATCCCGCGGTGCGTACCGCCGAGATCGCGGACTGCCCAGGCGGTCTGCCGTCCACCTGGCCGGGAATGCTGGCCCGGCCCGGACAACCGTATTCGCCGCCGCCGACGGACACCGGCGCACCGAACGCGGGCCCGATCGCGAGCCAGCCTGCTCACGATGTTCCCGAACCTCTGACCGTCGCACCGGCTTCGTGGTCGAACCCACAGGATCTCGCCGCCGGCGGCAACGGCACCACCAGTGTCCCGTACGACCCGGTCACCGGGAACTTTCGGGCCCCGAACGGCGATCTGTACTCGATCGCCAGCGTTTCTGCACCAAAGCTAGAGGAGGAATTGACATGGCAGGCACTACTGCTCAGGTAGAGGTCGAACCGGACCTCGATCAAACCGAGAACGATGCCGCGGCCGCGACAGCCGACTCCGAGGTGCATAAGAGTGCCCGAGGATTCATCGTGACGATGACAGCAATCGTGCTCGTAGCACTCGCCGCCCTGATCGTCGGTGGCGTCTCGTGGACGAACCTACGTGCCGAACAGAGCGCGCAGTCACGAGACCGGCAGGTCCTCGAGACGGCCCGTCAGGTGGTGGTCAACCTCGTGACGCTGCGGCACCAGAGCGTCGAGGAAGATATCCAGCGCGTTGCGGACGGCACCACCGGACCGTTCCGGGACCAGTTCACCAGCGCATCGGGAAGTTTCGGTGAGGTGTTGAACCAGGGCCAGGTGGAGTCGACCGGCGAAGTAAAGGAAGCCGGTCTCGTCGAAGCCGACGACGCGCATGCCGTCGTCCTCGCCGCCGTGACGTCCACGGTGAAGAACACCGAGGCACCCGACGGCGAGATCCGTGTCTACCGAATGAAGGTCTCTCTCGATTCGGTAGACGGCAATTGGCTCGTTTCAGATGTGGAGTTCGTAGCATGAGAAGCACACTCACCCGGATACCCGAGGCAATCGCCTCCTGGTCCTTCGCGCGTCGGCGGGCGATTCGCTACCTCGCCGTGCTCGTCGCCGGCGGTCTCGTCGCGACGGCCGTCGCCATCGCGCTCCAGGTTCACGATCACCGCCAGGTCGACACCGCGCAGGCCCAGGCGCGCGACCGCGCCACCCAACTGCTCACCGACGTGTTGTCTTACGACTTCAACACCGTCGACGCGCACTTCGCGGACGTACTTCCCAGTCTCGGAGGCGATCTCCGCAGCCAGTTCGACAGTGTCGGCAAGGAGGTCATCATTCCGTCCGCGAAGCAGCGTCAGGTCGTCACCTCGGCGACCGTCGTCGATTCCTCCGTCGTCTCCGCGTCGGAAGACACGGTGACGCTGCTGTTCTTCGTCAACCAGTCGACCACCAGCACCGACAGCGCAGCACCGAAATTGGACGGAAGCCGAGTACGGGTCGGCATGACGGAACAGGAGGGTGCGTGGGTCATGACGGAGATGACCCCGGTCTGACCGCTTCCCCGAATCACAGTGATCAGTCGATGTTTTCGCAATCGTAGGAGGTAGTGGTGGGTGTCGAGGTATCCGTCGAGGGACTGACCAAGTCGTTCGGCTCGCAGAGAATCTGGCAGGACGTGTCGTTGACCCTCCCCGCCGGTGAGGTCAGTGCGTTACTCGGACCGTCCGGTACGGGTAAATCGGTGTTCCTGAAGTCGCTGATCGGACTGCTCCGTCCGGAGCAGGGCTCGATCGTGATCGACGGCACCAATATTTTGGAGTGCTCGAGCAAGGAGCTCTACGAGATCCGCAAACTGTTCGGTGTGCTGTTCCAGGACGGTGCGTTGTTCGGGTCGATGAACCTGTACGACAACGTCGCGTTCCCGCTACGCGAACACACCAAGAAATCCGAATCCGACGTCCGCAAGATCGTCATGGAAAAGATGGAACTCGTCGGTCTCCTCGGGGCCGAAGACAAACTGCCCGGAGAGATCTCCGGCGGTATGCGCAAACGTGCCGGGCTCGCCCGCGCCTTGGTGCTCGACCCGCAGATCATCCTGGTCGACGAGCCAGACTCCGGCCTCGACCCGGTCCGCACCACGTACATCTCCCAGACGCTGATCGACATCAACGCCGAAATCGACGCAACGATCCTGATCGTCTCGCACAACATCAACCTCGCACGCACGGTGCCCGACAACATCGGCATGCTCTTCCGTCGCAAACTGGTGATGTTCGGACCCCGCGAAGTGCTGCTCACCAGCGACCAGCCGGTGGTCAAACAATTCCTCAACGGCACCATGATCGGCCCGATCGGCATGTCCGAGGAAAAGGACGAAGCCACCATGGCCGCCGAGCAGGCGATGGTCGACGCCGGTCACCACGCCGGTGGTGTCGACGACGTCGAGGGCATCGTCCCGCAGATGAAGGCCACGCCCGGAATGCCGTTCCGGCAGGCAGTCGCCCGCCGCCAGGAACGCGTCCGGCACATCATGCACACCCTCCCCGAGAGCGCCCAGATCGCGATCCAGGAAAGCCTCGACGAGAGCCTCGGCTCCTACGACGACACCGAGGAATTCTCGCTCTACGAGGAACCACTCGAATCGGTGTGAGACACCGTCCGAATTCCCGACTCGGCAACAGCAGCACCGCAACCCAGATCTACGAGAGGAACCCGTCATGACGACGAACAACAACGCCTTCTTCATCGGAGGCGAATGGCATGCACCCACCTCGAGTGCCGTGATCACGGTGGTATCACCCAACGACGAACAGGTGGTAGGCCACACTCCCGACGGCACAGAAGCCGACATGGACGCCGCCGTCGATGCGGCGCGCCGGGCATTCGACGATCCGACCGGGTGGTCGCAGTGGGAGCCGGCGCGGCGAGCGCACGCCCTGAATCGCCTGGCGGATGCGCTCGACAAACGGGCATCCGAAATGGTCCAGGCGGTGAGCTCGCAGAACGGCATGCCCGTCGCCGTCGCCGAAAAGCTGGAATCGGTCTTTCCGCAGATTCTCCTCCGCTATTACGCCGGCCTGATCGAGAAGGACACCTTCGAGGAGACGCGGCCGGGTCTGCTCGGCGGATCGACTCTCGTGACCAAGACTCCGATCGGAGTCGTCGGCGCGATCGTCCCGTGGAACTTCCCGCAGGCGCTCGCCGCGTTCAAGTACGCACCTGCTCTCGCTGCCGGGTGCACGATCGTGCTCAAGCCGTCCCCCGAAACTGTCCTCGACAGTTACGTTCTCGCTGAGGCGATCGAGGAGGCAGACCTGCCGGCGGGTGTGATCAACATCGTGCCCGGCGGCCGCGAACTGGGTGCGTATCTGGTTTCGCATCCCCAGGTCGACAAGGTGGCTTTCACCGGGTCGTCGGCTGCCGGCCGGAACATCGCCGAAGCCTGCGGCCGGCTCCTCCGGCCGGTCACACTGGAACTGGGCGGAAAATCGGCGGCGATCATTCTCGACGACGCGAATCTGGACCTCGCCACCGTCGGTGAACAACTGTTCGGCGCCACCATGCTGAACAACGGGCAGGTCTGCTACCTCGGCACCCGCATTCTGGCGCCGCAGTCGCGTTACCAGGAAGTGGTCGACACGTTCAGCGCTCTGGCAGGGTCGTTGACCGTGGGAAGCTCCCTCGACCCCGCCACGATGGTCGGACCGATGGCGAGCGCTCGTCAGCGCGAGCGGGTGGAGTCCTACATCGCGAAGGGCAAGGGTGACGGCGCCCGTATCACGGTCGGCGGTGGCCGCCCCGCGGACCTCGACAAGGGATGGTTCGTCGAACCGACGATCTTCGCGGACGTGGACAACAACTTCACCATCGCTCAGGAGGAGATCTTCGGCCCGGTACTCTCGATCATCTCGTACCGCGACGACGAGGACGCCGTCCGCATCGCGAACGACAGCGACTTCGGCCTCGGTGGCACCGTCTTCACATCTGATCACGATCACGGTGTAGCCGTGGCCCGGCGTATCCAGACCGGAACGATCGGTATCAACGGCTACCTTCCCGATCCGACGGCACCCTTCGGTGGTGTGAAAGCCAGTGGCCTCGGGCGGGAACTGGGCCCGGAAGCCCTCTCCGCTTACCTCGCACCGAAGTCGATCTACTTGTGACGCTCGGGCGCGGCACAGTCGCCGCGCCCGCATCCTCCGCCGCCCACTCATCCCAACGGGATATTTACCTCACCCCGAGGAGTGAGAAGGCGTCCGTTTCATACCTTTTATTCCCTCCCGGTCGGCATCATGGTTTGACCGTTCACTCTGGCCTGCCTCCTGTCGAGGAAAGGCACCTGAAAGCAAGGATCCACGCATGGATGTCATGGAGCACGCGGGAGCCATCCTCCCCGAGGACCGCTACAGTGCGCGCACCCTCGAGGCGTTCCGATCGAACGGGTACTGGCGCGACGAGAGCCTTGCCCAACACGTGGACCACTGGGCGGCGCTCGATCCCGACTTCGTCGCTGTCACCGACGGCTACGGATCACTCACACGGGGCGAGTTGCGTTCGCAGGCGTACCGCCTCGCAGCCTCACTCAGAAGGCTCGGAGTCGAGCGCGGTGACCGCGTCCAGGTCCAGTTGCCGAACTGGAACGAATTCGTCGTCATCTATGTGGCAGTCGCCCGGATCGGTGCCGTGCTCGTCCCCACGATGCCGGTGTACCGGCACGACGAGGTCCGGTACGTTCTCGAGCATTCCGGTGCCAAGATCTCCTTCGTCACAGAGGAGTTTCGAAAGTTTCGGTACACCGACATGCTGGCCGAAGTCCGTCCGGAGGTTCCCGGACTCGAACACGTCGTCGTCGTGCGCGGGAAGGCGGGGGCCGATGAGATCGCGTTCGATTCACTGACTGCAGGCGAACTCGTCCCCGGTGACGACGAACTCGGTCCACCTCCGACGGCTGATGCCCCCCACGCCATCATCTATACCTCGGGGACCGAGTCGCGACCGAAAGGCTGCCAGCACACCTTCAACACGCTCTCGTTCACCGCCTACGGACTGGGCGGTCAGGTGATGGGACTGAGCCCTGACGACGTGGTGTTCATGCCCTCGCCCATCACCCATGCAACAGGCCTGGCTGTGGGCGTGGCGACACCGTTGATCCTCGGCAGCGGGATCCATCTTCTCGACGTGTGGGAGCCGAACGAGGGCCTTCGGCGTATCGCGGAGTTCAAGACCACGGTCAGCATGGCCGCGACGCCGTTCCTCCAGATGGCACTCGGGGCCATCGATGCCGGTGCCGACTACGACATCAGCTCGATGCGGCTCTGGGTCAGTGCCGGCGCACCGATTCCCGAAATTCTCCTGAGGGAATGGAAGGCGGCGCTGCCCGGCTGCACGTTGCTCCCGGTCTACGGCAGCAGCGAAGGGCTACTGGTGACGGCGGTGCGTGTCGACGACCCCGTCGAGAAGGTGCTCGCCTCCGACGGGCGCGCCTTCGACGGTGTCGATCTCGAGATTCGTGACGAGGAAGGCTCCATCGTCACGGCCGGCGAGGAAGGCCAGATCTTCTACGGAGGACCGGGGATCTTCCTCGGATACTGGCGCGACCCCGAGCGCACGGCTGCATCGGTCGACGATCGAGGGTTCCTCGCCTCCGGTGATCTGGGGCGCGTCGACGCAGACGGATACCTGCGGGTCACCGGTCGGATCAAGGACCTGATCATCCGTGGTGGAATGAACATCTCGGCACGTGAGGTAGAAGAACACCTACTGTCGCATCCGCAGATAACGGGAGCGGCCGCAGTGTCCATGCCCGATCCGCGCCTCGGCGAAAAGGTGTGCGCCTTCATCGTCGTCGACGGCCCCGCTCCGACACTCGACGACCTGGCCGACTTCCTCCGGAACGAACGCAAAGCAATGATGCAGAAGATCCCCGAGAAGGTGGTCGTCGTCGACCAGCTTCCCACCACCGCCACCGGGAAGATCCAGAAGTTTGTACTCCGTCAGCAGGCCGCGACACTGGGCGACGAGTAGGACCACCCGGCACTGCTCAGTGCTCTCGACAGCGACCGGGGGCTGCGCAGCGACAGTGCGCAGCCCCTGCCGCTGGGTCCGGTCCTGCTGCTACTTCGTCACAACCTCCCTCCAAGGGCGTAAGTAAATCTCCCGTCGAGGTGACGTTTCGCGGGCCGGCAGAGGCGAGACTTGAATCACAGAGGCTCCCCTCCGATTGAGAACCCACTGACCTCGAAGGATGACGGAATGAGCAAGATTACCTACGTGCTGCCGGATGGAACCGAATCGACGATCGACGTCCCGCCGGGCCAGAGCATCATGGACGGATCGGTCCGCAACAATCTTCCCGGAATCGTCGCGGAGTGCGGGGGAAGCTGCTCGTGCGCAACGTGTCATGTCATTCTCGACAAGGACACCGTAAACCTCTTCGACGATGCCACCGACGAAGAGCGCGATCTACTCGAGTATCTCGAAGGGGTACAACCCCACTCACGTCTCGCGTGCCAGTTGATCGTCAACGGTCAGTGCGACGGTGTCCGGGTCGTCGTCCCGGACACCAATGGCTGATTCACGTCGTGCGGCGGGACGATGCATCGGAGTCCGTCATCTCGAGGTACCGGTAGATCGCCTCGGATCGGTTCATCGCTCCCAGTTTCCGCAGGATTTTCTTGACGTGCGATTTCACCGTGAAAACGCTGATTACCAGTACGTCCGCGATTTCCGTGTTGGACTTGCCGGCCGCCAGAAGATGGAATACTTCACGCTCCCGCCGGGTGAGTTCCTCCAGGCCAGGTGTGTTGTATTTCGGAAACAGGGGCGCGGGTGAGAGGGACGTCGCCCCCTCGCCGCGTGGCGTTCCGAAAGTGACGTCTGCAGTCGAGAGTCCTTCCGCATCGCGACTTTCCTGCTGCAGGTGCTCGACGATCAGCCGCTTCTGCTCTGTCAATCGTTCGGACACCAGCGCTCGTTCGAAGAGAGTTCCGAAACTGACGGCGAAAGCATCGAGTAGGTCTCGCTCGGCGGTGCTCAGCTTTCGGTCGTCGGTGCGGCCGGCGTGAATCAGGCCGATTACCCCGGTGGAGACGGCGATCGGGGCCACGGCATACCCCCCACTGCCGAAGAACGAAGCACCTGCAATGTCTGTGGAGTTCCCCGTCGAGGACTGCGGATTCGGCACCACGAGCACAGCGGCGCGCGTCTGAACCGCTTGTTCCTCCGGCGATCCGGGCGCGATCTCCGTGGTCGCGATTGAACCGACGTCAGGTTCATCGCCCTTGTCGAACAGCGTGTCCATCACGGTCCAACCGTCGCCGTGCACCTCGGAGAGCACTATCCGGGGAAGACCGGTCATCGCGGCCGCCTCGGCACACACCCTCCTGGTCAACCCGGCCACTGATTCGGCACCGCGAAGCCTACGAATGGCAGCCGCGAACTCCGCGGTAGTGACGATCGGCGACGAGGACCGTGCTCCGCGAAGACGGTGGCGGGCATCGCGGAGCTCGACGAGAAGCCTTCCGAAGGACACCCTACGGTCCACCGCGATCGCCGACAGTCCACGGAGTGCGGCTTCTGTGGCGTCGCCGAGCAGGGCGAGCACGAGACCCGGTGACAACTTGCGCGTCTCGATCGGAGCCTCCGGCCCGAGACCGAACTCGTCATGCAAACGAGCGAGGAGCGAGACGGCCGCCTTCATCGCTTCGACGTCGCCTCGCGACCCTGCCGAGCCCTGCGTCGGGGTCATCGCCGGTTCTGGTGCGAATAGAGCACGGCCGCCGCCGCTCGCGTCGGCACACGCAACTTTTTGAGAATGTGTTTGACGTGCGACTTCACGGTGCCCTCGGAGATGACGAGTGTCTGCGCGATCTGGCTGTTGGTGGCGCCTGTCGCGATATGGGACAGGATTTCGCGCTCACGGAACGTCAATGCCGCGTTGACCTCCACGGCGGATATCTCGGCGCCGGGGCTCCGAGAACTGTGCAACTGCTCGCTTGGTTGGGGTCTCAGGCCCAGCTCCGCCCTGTGCATGCGGTCGAGCACCGTGTCGGTGGCATCGAACGAAGCTGCGAGCCTGGATCTCTGCGCGCTGATCCGCTCCCGTAGCACCGCCTGCTCGTACACGAGCGCGAAGAACGTCGCGAACGCGTCCAGGCGATCTCGGTCGTCCGGATCGAGCGGGTCCCGCACGCCGGGACGATCGGCGTGAACGAGGCCGATCACCCTGCCTCTGGAGATGATGGGTGCGGCGACGTAGCTCGAGGAGCGTGATGCGAGAACGATCTCCTTCAACGTCCGCTCGTCGTGGGCGGGCGCCGGGACGAGTGCGGGCACTCGCCGGCGAACGAGTTCCGTCTCCAGCCGCGCATCGGACAACGGAAACTCTGCACGTTCTACATAGTCCGAGAAATCCAGCGGCGACCCGTCGAATTCCGGCTCGACGTGCAGTCGCTGCGGTTGCCACAGCGATCCGCTGATCGCGGAAATCATGGCACGCGCGAACGGGAGCGCAGAGCAGATCGCCGCCGGGGCCGACTGGATGATGTCGTCGGATGCGAGACCGCGCAGTCCGGCAGCAGCGTCGTGAACCGACCGCAATTCGGCGGCACGGCGGATCGCCGCGGTCTCGGCGTACTGCTCCTGGAGTTCCTCGATCCGGACCAGGAGGAAGCATGCCTCCTCGATGTCGGACTCGGGCAACAGCCCTTCGGTCAGCGCGTGCCCGAGTTGATCTCGCGTGGCGGCGAACGCTCCGAACACAGCATCCGGGCACGGTGCGCGGAAATCCGAACCGAGGATTTTCGCGGTGGCACGCATACACTCGAGCGCACTCTGCTCGAGCCCCTCGTCCCGCACTTCGACTGACTGTTCTGTCCGACTCATTGCGCTCCGTAGTTCGGTCGCGTGCGTCGCGCTGGACGCCGCACGGCAGACATTCCCACCGACTCCATCGTATGTGACTGGCATCACTAAACACGAGTCGCGCACCGGAGGCAAGCCGCGTAGAGTGCCCCCGCCCGCGGTGATACGAGGCCAACAATATTGGCGGAGTAAGAGTTCCGAGTTTTCGATCGAGCTCACGCGCGAACGGTCGCCGCCCAGTCGCCCGACAACAGATCGATGTTATCATTTAAAAGGTACGACCGAAAGGATTTCGATGGACGCCGTGGTTTTGCGAGAGTTCGGGGAGCCGGATGTCTTGAGATTGGAGTCGGTCGCCGATCCCGTACCCGACCCGGGCTGGGTCACCGTCCGAGTGAAAGCCGCCGCGCTCAACTGGCACGACATCCTCGTCCGCCAGGGCAAGTACTCGTCACCACTTCCCCACGTGCTCGGGGCCGACGGCGCGGGAATCCGCACGGACACCGGCGAGGAAGTCCTCGTCCTCCCGTCGCTGTGGTGGGGCGATCGCGAAGCCGCCCCGAGCGCACGCTGGGAAATCCTCGGCGATCACCAACGAGGTACATACGCCGAACTGGTCCGGGTCCCGGAAGACTGCGTCGCCCCGAAGCCCCGCGGGCTCAGCTGGGAGCAGGCCGCCGCGCTCCCCCTCGTCGGACTCACGACGTATCGCGCCCTCTTCACCCGCGGCCGCCTCCGCGCCGGCGAGAATCTCCTCGTCCTGGGTGCAGGTGGCGGCGTCGCGACCATGGCTGTCATGCTGGCGTCCGCGGTGGGCGCGAATGTGACGGTCACGTCCTCGTCGGCCGCCAAGATCGCACAGGCCCAGGAACTCGGCGCGGCCGACGGCGTGCTCTACACCGACCCCGAGTGGCCGCAAGCCGCACGCGGGCTGTCACCGGACGGACAGGGTTTCGATCTCGTCCTGGACTCCGTAGGGACGTGGGAACAGTCCATCGCGGCACTGCGACCGGGCGGCCGGTTGGTCGTGCTGGGTGCGTCGCGCAGCGAACTCGCCTCCCTCGACGTCCGGCCGTTCTATTTCGGCCAGTACGAACTGATCGGAACCACGATGGGCAGCCCGCAGGATTTCGCCGGCCTCCTCACCCTGCTGGACACCGAAACCGTTCCCCCGATGCCGATCAGCGCGGTGTTCCCGCTCGCCGAGGCGGCGGCCGCACACAAGCACCTCGAACAGGGCACCGGGTTCGGGAAGATCGTTCTCTCGCACGACTGACAGCGGTTCTCACGCACGGAGCGGGTGCGCGTGCGGTCTATCATCTACCGCGACGCCGTTCGGTGACGACGAGAGGACTCGCAGTGGCAAGTGAATTCCCGATGTCTGCCGACGACGATCAACCCGACGTGATCGACTGGATGCGCGCCGAATGGACGGAGCGGCGCGATTCTGCCGAACTGGAGTTCGTCACCACGATGGCGTTGCTGCGCACCCACCAATGGGTGGTCCGCGCCATGGATCAGGAGTTGCGTTCACTTCGGCTGTCGCGCAACGCGTATCTGATCCTGACCTCGCTACAACTCTCGGAGGGCCGAACTCGCCCGCTCGGTAAGTTGAGCAAGTACCTCATGGTCCATCCCACCACGGTCTCGATGGCGGTCGATCAACTCGTGAAGGCAGGCCTCGTCGAACGGCGCGCGCACACGACGGATCGCCGCACGGTTCTCGCCACGCTCACACCGGCCGGTTTGGACGTGGTCGAGGACGCCAACAACCGACTCGCAGGAGTCCGCTTCGGTCTGGCCTCGGTCGACACCGAGACACTCGAATCCCTTGTCGAACAACTGCAACTCGTGCGTCGCGCCGTCGGCGACGTCGAGACCGGGCACTGAGGCCTGCCTCCTTCATTCCCGGCCGGCTACGACGACCCGGTGGACACCTCTTGCTTCAGATGCTTTGGCGACCTACTATTCAAACCTAGAATACTTCCGATGGGCGCATCCCGACCGTCCCGCTACTCACGGCGCGGCGCGCGCCCAATCCCTCATTCCCAGCCAAGCAACGCGCAGGAGCACACTCCATGGTTTCATTTGCATTCAGCGACGAGCAGGAAGAGTTTCGAAAGACACTCGAAGCGTTCAGTGATCGAGTTCTCCTCCCGGGTTACCGCGACCGCGCGGCATCAACCGCATTCCCCTTCGACATCCTGAAGAGGATCGGCGACCTGGGTCTGTTGGGCATCGGCCTGCCCGAGCAATACGGCGGAACCGGCACCGAAGATCCGGTTCTGCTCGGAATCGCCACCGAGACCTTGGCATACGGCGACGTGAACATGGCATCGGCGCCCGTCCAGATCGGGCTCGTCGCCTCGCAACTGGTGCTGTGCCGGAACGAGA
Source organism: Rhodococcus sp. T7 (assembly GCF_009872365.1). NCBI lineage: Bacteria > Bacillati > Actinomycetota > Actinomycetes > Mycobacteriales > Nocardiaceae > Rhodococcus > Rhodococcus sp. T7. The sequence continues at coordinate 16,264 of NZ_WXYH01000333.1, read as the reverse complement.
TTCAAGAGCACTACCTTCCTCCCCTCATTCGCGGTGAGCAGACCATCGCCATTGCCCTGACCGAACCCGGGTCGGGGTCCGACGCGAGTGCACTGACCACCACGGCAACGGCTGTCGAGGGCGGCTGGCGTCTCAACGGCGAGAAGACTGCGATTTCCTGGGCGATGAACGCCACCGCTGCACTCGTCTACGCACGCGAACCCGGATCGAGCCGCGCACGGGGTGTCAGTTGTTTCGTCGTTCCACTCGACGCGGAAGGCGTCAGCGTCAGCCACATGCCGGGCATGGGCTGCCTGCCCTTGGGCTGGGGCAGCATCCACCTGTCCGACGTCTTCATCCCCGAATCACATCTCGTCGGCGAACTCGGCAAGGGATTCCATTCGGTCATGGACCACTTCGACTTCAGCCGAGCCGCTCTCGGGCTGATGTGCCTGGGCGCCGCAAAGCAGAGCCTGGAGGAAGCCGCCGCGTACGCCCAGCAGCGGGAGACGTTCGGACAGCCACTCTCCGAGCACCAGGGGCTCGCGTTCCAATTCGCCGAACACGCAACCTATCTGGAAGGTGCACGCTGGATCTGCTATCGGGCGTTGTGGTTGCGTGAGACGTCCCAGCCGCACACCGCCCTCGCCTCGATGAGCAAGTGGTGGCCGCCCGTGGTTGCGAAGAATGCCATCGAGTTCGCGATGCGCGTGCACGGAAATCTCGGGTACTCCACGGAATCGCCTCTGCAGCAGCGTTACCGCGATGTCACCGCCTATCTCGTGGCGGACGGGACAGCCGAGATCCAGAAGCGCATCATCGCCAAGGACATCTTCGCCCGCGGCACCGTGTCCCTCTGACCCACACCACCCGAAACGGAGTACACCCATGGGAACCCATGAAATTGCGCCACCGAAGGATCTGGCGGACAGCGGCGCTCTCGTCGTCGGGGGTACGGCTGGGATCGGTCTCGCGACCGCAGTCGGCCTCGCCCACGCCGGCACGCCGCACATCATGGTCGTCGGACGCAGCACAGAGCGCGGACACGCTGCTGCCGAGCGCATCTCGTCCGTCAATTCCGATTGCGAGGTGACCTTCCTGCCGGCCGACGCGACCACCGTCGACGGTGCCGCACACATCGCGTCCGAAGCCGAGCGAATTCTGGGCGGCGTGGACATCCTGGTCTCCACGACGGCCGCCGACACAAGGCCGGAACTCTTCGCGAACATTCCCACCGGCGACATCGCGCGCATCTTCGACCAGCTCGCACTGCCGTGCATGTACCTCGCGAGCGAGATCGTCCCGCACATGACGGCACGGAAGGGTGGCGTGATCATCAACGTCGCCTCGGATGCCGCCAAGACCGCCACACCGGGCGAGTCCGTGATCGGTGCCGCGAAGGCGGCCATCGTCATGTTCACCCGAACCCTGGCGATCGAAGCCAAACGCAGCGGAATCCGGGTGAACGTCCTGACACCGTCACTCGTCAACGGAACAGGGTCGACCGAACGCATCACCGCCGACGGATTCAGCGCCAAACTGTTCGCCAAGGCCGCATCACAGGCACACCTCGGCGTTCCCGAATCCGAAGACCTCGCCGCGCTGGCGGTCTTCCTCGCCTCCCCGGCCGCGCGCCGGCTCACCGGACAGGCCATCAGCGTCAACGGCGGGATCTCCGCAGCCTGAGTCGGACCTGCCTCGGCGAGGCCCGGGCGCCACGAAAGGCGTGAACGGCGGCAGTCCGATGCTGTGACCACGGCACGCCACCGTCCGGCCTTGCCATCCGCGGGGTGAGAAGTTTATGGTCAGTCCATTCGCACGAGAGGAGATCAGGGTGTCGATCAGAGTGGGACTATCGGTCACAGATGCGCTCCTCGTCCCGAAACCTGCTGATCGGCGACTGCTCCTCGATTCCGCCGCGGAGGCGGGTCTCGACCACATCACGGTCGGCGATCACATCAGCTTCCACGGCGGAACCGGGTTCGACGGCATGGTGTCGGCGACGTCGGTGCTGTCGACCCACGACACGTTGTCGGTGGTCATCGGCGTGTACCTGCTCGGACTGCGGCACCCGATGCTCGCCGCCCGTCAGATCGCGACGCTGTCGCAGATCGCGCCCGGCCGGTTGGTCCTCGGCGCCGGCGTGGGCGGTGAGGACCGCTCCGAGATCTCGAACAGCGGGGTCGACCCCAGCACCCGCGGCCGTCGCCTCGACGAGACCCTCGAGGTGCTGCGCGCCGTCCTCACCGGCGAGGAAGTAACCCATCACGGTGAGTTCTTCACCCTGGACCGGGCCCGCATCCTGCCTGCGCCGCAGCCGGCGGTGCCGATCCTCATCGGCGGGCGGGGCGAATCCGCGATCCGCCGCACCGCCCGCTACGGCGACGGCTGGCTCGGCATCTTCTGCACTCCACGCCGGTTCGCCGAGACCCGTACCGCCATTCTCGATGCGGCAGCGAAGGAAGACCGGGCACCCGACTCGTTCGGCGTCAACGTCTGGTGCGGGCTCGACAAGGACGCCGCGGTCGCGGACCGACTCGTCGGCGAGAAGATGCAGGCGTTGTATCAGTTGCCGCGAGACAAGTTCCGTCATCTTGCCCCCGCCGGAACACCCGAACAGGTGGCCGAGTGGCTGAACTCGTTCGTCGAGGCAGGTGCGGACAACATCACGCTGGTGCCGGTAACCACGTCGATGGAGGCGGCCATCGAGCACGCGGCGTCCGTCCGCACACTTCTGCTCACCCATCACAGCTGACCACGACCCGGTAGACACGGAAGCGAGGACCACGATGTCCACCTCCGGCGCCGACACCGGCCGTAAGCAGCTGCCGCTCAGCGTGTTCGACGAACTTCTCGACGATGCCGCGGTCGCGGTCGACTGCCTGTCCGCGATCGTCCGGGTCTGCTCGGAGGCCACCGGCAAGGCGGTGACCCTGTTCGATCGCCAGGGACACGTCGTCGCGTCCACCCGCCCGGAGGCCGGCAGGCAGACCACCTTCCCGCCGTTGCGCGACATCGTGCGCGGGCACACCACGACCACCCCGCCCAGTGCGGACCCGGTGCTGCTGCCCGCCGAACTCGGCACCGGGTTGTCTCGCCGGAAGATTCTCAGCGCCGTCGTCGAACGCGGCGAGCACCTCGGGTGGCTCGTCGTGGACGAACAGCCGACGCCGTTCCATCCCACGGACGAGTACGTGACGTTGCGCTGTGCCCGCCGCATCGGAGCCCAGTTCCTCACCCAGCGCCGCATCACCCGAGTCGCGTGGAACGCGAGGTCGAACCTCGCCCGGCAACTCGTCCGGGGTTCCGGCGCCTGGAAAGATCTCGCGGCCGGCGCCGAGTACCTCGGTGTGAACGTCTACGCACGCCGCGCCCTGGTGTACGTGCGCGATTCCGAGGGTGCACCCGAGGATCTCGACCGTTCCCTCGCCGAGTACACCGAGCGCGCACTCGGCCTGGAGGTGCTGTCGACCCGGGGTTCCGAGGGGATCCTCCTGCTGATCGAGGCACCCGCGGGGGCGGCGTCCCCCGCCGTCGTCGGGCGCATCACGTCGACCCTCGAGGCCGCGGCCGCCGAATTGAGCCCGGCGAGCGGCCTGATCGCCGGGGTGTCGTCGGTGTACGAACCCGATTCGTTCGCCCGGGCGTACCGGGAGGCGCGGGAGGTCGTGCGCTGCATCGACCGCTTCACTCACGGAACGCGGCACCGCGTCCTCGCCGTCGACGACCTGGGACCGGCCCGGCTCTTCCTCGCGAACGGCGAGGTCTCGGCGATCCGGCACTTCATCGACGACATGCTCGGCCCGCTCCTCGACGACGACGCGGCAGCCGCGACCGAACTGATTCGCACGCTGGCCGTCTGGTTCGAGCAGAATCGCGGAATGCGCCGCACCGCCGCCCGGTTGGGTGTGCACGAGAACACCGTCCGCCTCCGGCTGTCGCGGGTTCACACCCTCACGGGACTCGACGTCACCGGAGACGCGTCCCATCAACTGAGCATCCAGACCGCACTTCTCGTCCTCCGGTTGCGCGACCACCCGGCCTTCCACCTCGAAAGCCGTTGCGCCGAAGCGCAGGACGACAACACCGTGCGCGCAGACGCGCTCCCGGACGAACGGAGATCCGCATGACCGACCCGCGCCGCCGCACGGCACTCGTGACGGGCGCCGCACGCGACGGCAGTATCGGCAAGGCCATCGTGGCCCGGCTCGAGGCCGACGGGATGGACGTCGTCACCCTCGACCGTGCACCCGGGTGCACCTACCAGGCCGACATCGCGTCCGACGAGTTGCCGGACCTCGACGACATCGACGTCTACGTGGCCAACGCCGGGCTGACGACGATGTTCGGCGCCGCACACAGCATGTCGATCGACAAGTGGCGGAAGGATCTCGACGTCAATCTCACCGGGACGTTCCGGGTGCTTCAGCAGTGCCTGCCGGGGATGCGCGAACGACGGTACGGGCGTGTCGTCGTCATCTCCAGCACCGCAGGCACGCAGGGCATGCCGGCGCAGGTCTCCTACAGCACCACGAAGGCCGGCCTGCTCGGTCTGGTCAAGACAGTCGCGGCCGAGAACGTCTCCCTCGGCATCACCGCCAACGCGGTCCTGCCCGGGATGACCGCGAGTTCCGGCATTCTGTCGATGCCACAGGACATCCAGGACGCGTGGCTCGCGTCGATGCCCAACGGATTCGTCGACCCGGCCGACATCGCGGACGCCGTCGCGTTCTTCGCCTCCCCCACCGCGCGCAGTGTCACCGGCCAGTTCCTCACCGTCGACGGCGGCGACGGCCTCAACACCCGCTCGGTCACCTCCTCGGTGGTACGGCGCTGATCGCGGCGTTCAGTTCACCAGCACGCCGCCGTCGACCGGAAGGCTCACCCCGGTCAGATATGCGGATGCGTCGCTCGCCAGGAACACCACCACCGCCGCGATGTCCTCGGGATCGCCGATCCGGCCGAGCGGTATCCGCGCGTCGATGATCTTTCGCTTGTAGTTCTCGCTGTAGTGCGCTGTCGCCTCGGACGGAAACACCCCCGGCAGAAGGGCATTGACACGGATACCGCTCGGCCCGAGTTGAGCGGCGAGGTCGCGGGTCAATCCGAGAACGGCAGCCTTGCTCGCGCTGTACGCGGCGGCGGGCATCTTCGCCGTCGTGAGAGCCATGACGCTGGAGACATTCACGATCGAACTTCCCCGGCCCATCACCCGCGCGCACGCCTGGATCATCCAGTAGGAGCCGTGCAGGTTGACGTCGACGACGGACCGGAAGTGGTCGGGCGGGTCCTGCGTCACGTGATGGTATTCGCCGCCGGTGCCCGCGTTGTTGACGAGGACATCCACCCTCCCGAACGCCTCGACGGCGGCCTCGACCAGGCGATTACATTGGTCCGCCTCCGTCACGTCGGTATGCACCGCGACTACGCGGGGGTTGTACTTTCGCACCTGTTCCGCGGTCGCCGCGAGTTTGTCGCCGCGCCGGGCGCCGAGGACGACGTCCGCGCCCGCCTGAGCCAGCGCGAGCGCGTACGCCACTCCGAGTCCGGACGACGCCCCGGTCACGATCGCCACCTTGCCGTGCAAGGAGAATCGCTCCAGCATGTTTCGGTGGTGAGAGGTATTCGACATAGGCAAGCTCTACCACGCACTCCGTGGGAGCCGAAGCATGCACCGGGGAGCCGCTGTGGGTTTCTTCAGCGGCGATCGCGCCCGTGCTTGCGGCACCGGCGGACCGGACCGATCGTGGATTCGTGACGGAATTCGACGTGAGCACTCTGACCGCCCGCGCGACCGAGGCTGCCGGTCGCCAATGGCCGGGATCCGCGATATCGGCGCCCTCGGCACTGCCGGGCGGCGTGTCGAGCCTGACCTACCGGGCGGTTCTCAGCCGCCCCGGCCTGCCCGACGCGGGCATCGTCCTCAAGATGGCACCCCCCGGACTGGAACCGGTCCGCAACCGCGACGTCCTCCGGCAGGCGCGGATCATCCGTCTGCTCGGCGCGGCGCCCGGCGTCCGGGTGCCGGCGATCCTCTTCGAGGAGAGCGGAACACCCGAACGGCCACCGTTCTTCGGCATGACCCTCGTCGACGGACAGTCCTACGAACCTCTCCTCGACGAAGCCGACTCCCCTCCTTCCGCCGACACGGTTGCCGTCCGCGCTCACAGAGCCGCGGGGATGCTCGCGCGGATGCAGAACCTCGACCCCGTCGCGCTGGGAGTCGGGGACGAACCGGTCGTCACCGTCGCGGAGGAACTTGCGCGCTGGCAGCGCCTGCTCGACACCGTCGACGACGACATCGCGCCTCGCCACGCCGAACTGCACGCCGCGCTGGCGGACCGGATCCCGGCACCGGTCGCTCCCACGCTGCTCCACGGCGACTATCGACTCGCGAACATGCTGTTCGCCGGCGAAAACCTCGCCGCGATCATCGACTGGGAGATCTGGTCCGTCGGCGACCCCCGCACCGATCTGGCGTGGCTGCTGATGCACACCGACCCGGTGCACCGGTTCCGGCGCACGCGGTCGGCGGCCGACGTTGCGGCGGGAACCGGAATGCCGTCGCGCGGCGAACTCCTGGCGGCGTATCGCGCCGAGCGTGACGGTCCGATTCCCGACCTGGACTGGTTCCTGGCCTACTGCCACTACAAGACGGCGTCGACGATCTCGGTGTTCGTCAAACGCAACCGGCGGCGCGCCGACCCCGACGCCTCCCTGATTGTCGCCGCCGACAGCCTCGCCGAGGTGGTCGAGCGGGGCCTGGCTGTCCTCGGCCAGACCTCGATCGCTCCCTCCTCGTGACACCCGGGTGATGGCGTCAGGTTGACGCCACAACCTCCGTGTCACCGCTCGGTACCACCTCGACCACGACCTTCCCGATCGCGGCGCGGTCGTCGAGCGTACGCAGTGCGGTCGCCGCCTGGTCGAGCGGGAACGTGGCCCCGACGTACGGCCGTATCCGTCCTTCGGCGGCCAGCGTCTCGACGGCGTCCCGGACCATCCGCAGCGTGCCGGGATACTCGGTTTCCATGTTGTCCATGGTGATTCCCGTGACGGTGAGGTTGCGGTGGAGCAGGCGGTTGACCTTGACGGTGGGAATCGAGCCGCCGGTGAATCCGACGACGACGAGTCGCCCGCCCTGACGCAGCGCACGGAGCGAGTCGGTGAACCGGTCGCCGCCCACCGGGTCGATCACCACGTGCACGCCGCGCCCGTCGGTGAGGTCGCGCACCTCGTCGAGCCACGGCCCGTCCGACCGCACTACCGCGTGCGCGCCGTGCCGGCGCGCGACCTCTTCCTTGCGGTCGCCGGACACGACCGCGATCGCCTTCACCCCGAACGTGTCCGCGAGGTCGAGCGCCGCGGTGCCCACCCCACCCGCCGCGCCGTGGACGAGCACGTACTCGCCCGGCCGGGCCTGCGCCCGGTGCAGCGCGTACCAGGACGTCGCGTAGTTCATGTAGAGCGCGGCGCCTTCGACGAACGACATCGACGGCGGGATCTTCACCGTGTAGTCGGGTAGCGCCAGGGCTCGCTCGGCGAGCGCGCCGTGCCACACGATTCCGCCGACCCGGTCACCCGGCCGGAAGTCGGTGCCGGCCGGCGCCTCGACCACGACACCCGCGAACTCGCTGCCACATACGTATGGTGTGGGCACGCCGTTCTGGTATTTCCCCCAGGTCTGCAGGGGGTCGATGAACGACAGGCCGGCGGCGTGCACGTCGACGAGCAGTCGCTGACCGTCCGCCCGGGGGTGGGCGCCCTGCGGTTCTGGCACCTCTGCCAACGTCACGCCCTCCGGGCCGGTCAGTTCCTCGACGACGACTGCACGCATGAACGTCACTCTCCTCGTGTTCAGTGGAAGTAGGCCACGACCGCGTCTGCGACGCAGGCGGGTTTGTCGTGGCCCTCGATCTGGAAGGTCTGCCGGATCGTGAACCGGTATCCGCCGTCGATCGGCCGCGCATCCTGCAGTCGCGCCGTCATGCGGATCCGCGAACCCACCCGGACGGGGTTCAGGAACCGCACCGTGTCGAACCCGTAGTTGAGCCCCAGCGAATGCCCGTTCATCTCGAAGATCTCGTAGAGAAACCTCGGCCCGAGCGAGAGTGTGTACATTCCGTGGGCGATCGTGCCGCCGAATCCGGCCTCCCGTCCCCGCTCGGGGTCGACGTGGATCCGCTCGAAGTCCTCGGTGTCGTGCGCGAACGCGGTGATGCGGTCCTGGGTCACGGCGTACCAGGCCGTCGTCCCGAGGTCGGTGCCGATCCGCCCGACCAACTCGTCGATCCCGTTCAGCTTCAGCATGGCCGCATGCAACCACGCCGACCACGCGCACCCCAGGAACCGTCGATCCGGCACTGGAGAAATCAACAGTGCGGCGCGGCAGCCTCGTGGCCGTGGGTGCCGCCGCTCCCTACCGTCCGATACATCAGGAAACCGAAGCGGAGGACGCCCCATGGACTGGACCATTCCCGACGATGTGCAGCAGTTCGTCACCGACCTCGACGCGTTCATCGATCGCGAGATCACCCCGCTCGAGGCCAAGCACCCGCAGTTCTTCGACCACCGCCGGGAGTACGCCCGCACGGACTGGGAACGGGACGGGTTCCCCAAGCAGGAATGGCGTGAGTTGCTGCTCGAGGCGCGGCGCCGATCCGACGCCGCCGGGTTCTTCCGGTTCCCGTTGCCCCGGGTGCTCGGCGGCAACGACGGGAGCAACCTCGCGATGGCCGTCGTGCGCGAGCACCTCCTCACCCGGGGCTCGGGTCTGCACTTCCCGCACGCCGACGAGGCCTCGGTGGTCGCGAACCTCCCTCTCGCGCTCGTGTTGCACGAATACGGCACCGCCGAGCAGCGGGAGCGGTACCTCGAACCGCTGATCCGCGGCGACATCGAGATCGCGTTCGGTCTCACCGAGCCTGGGCACGGCAGCGACGCGACGTACCTGGAGACGACGGCCCGCCGTGACGGTGACGACTGGATCATCAACGGGGCGAAGCGCTTCAACAGTCTCGTCGACTGCTCCGAGGTCGACCTCGTGTTCGCGCGCACGTCGGGGCAGGCCGGCAAGGCGGACGGGATCACCGCGTTTCTGGTGCCGACGGACGCGCCCGGGTTCTCCGTGCCGTTCAACCATTGGACGTTCAACATGCCCAGCGACCATTCGGAAGTCCATCTCGACGACGTGCGGGTCCCGGCGGGCGCAGTGGTCGGCGAGGTCGGCCGCGGTCTCGACTGCGCGCAGCTGTTCGTCCACGAGAATCGCATCCGGCAGGCGGCGTCGTCGCTCGGCGCCGCGCAGTACTGCATCGACGAGAGTGTCCGGTATGCGCAGGAGCGGGTCGTCTTCGGTAAGCCGCTGCACGAACACCAGGGCATCCAGTGGCAGCTGGTGGAACTGCAGACCGACGCCGAGCTGATCCGCAACACCATCTACAAGACCGCGGCCATGATGGACGAACTCGGGAAGACGGCCGTCTCCGACAAGGTCGCGATGGTGAACCTGCGCAGCAATCAGCTCGCGTGCCGCGCGGCCGACCGTGCGATCCAGATCCACGGCGGCGTCGGTTACACCCGCCACAAGCAGTTCGAGCACATCTACCGCCACCATCGGCGGTACCGCATCACCGAGGGCACCGACGAGCTCCAGCTGCGTCGCATCGCGAGCAGGATGTTCGATTTCGGATCAACGAGAGGACCGGCTGGGGGAACCACATAGCGATTTTTGGTCTGTCCTTTGCATTTGGACTGTCCATATGCTTCCATGCTGTGACGAGCGCCACTCACGTGGCTCGCCCGCACCCCACGTCCACTGTTCGACCATCGACATCGATCGACAGGAGCTCCCATGAGCACAGCGTCCACGCGGCACCTGAACCGCTGGTGGTACGTCGTCACAGGCTTTTTGACTCTGCTGTTCGGCACGACGGCGGTCAACGTTCTGTTCAACATCCTGGGCAAGCCCATGACCCAGGAGTTCGGCTGGGAACGAAGCGTCATCAGCAACGGTCTGTCCATCGAAACGGTGCTGGTGGGCATCAGCATCGTCATCCTGGGCTTCCTCATCGACCGGTACGGGCCCAAGATCCCCTCGGTTCCGATGTCGCTGGCGTTCGGAATCGGCCTGATGCTGATGTCCGTTCTCCCGAACAATCAACTCGCCTTCTACCTGCTCTGTGTGGTGATCGGCGCCGGAGCGGGCGCCGTGAACCCGGTCGCGCACTCGACCGTGGTGAGTGCGTGGTTCCAAGACCGTCGCGGCATGGCGCTGGGCATCCTCATGGCGGGCCTCGGCTCGTGCGGTGTGCTGATGCCGTATCTGGCCAACTGGATGCTCGGCATCGGCGGATGGCGCCTGGCTTTCCTGGTCATCGGCGCCCTGTGCACGGTCATCCCGGCGGCCGTCTACGCCTTCGTCACCCGCATGCCTGCCGAACACGAGGCCGAGCGCATGGCCGCGCGTCAGCAGGGCCGGATGGCCGGGGAATCGCTGCTCACCGTGGCGAGAAAGTACCGGCAGTTCTGGATGCTCTCCATCGCCATCTTCTTCGTCTCGTCGGCGACGTTCGGGCTGATGTCGCAGATCGTCCCCATGACCACCGACAAGGGCATCAGCCAGGGCACCGCCGTCTCGATCCTGTCCGTCCTCAGCCTGGCGTCGGTTTCCGCCCGTCTGCTGGTCGGCTACCTGTTGGACCGGTTCTACGCGCCCGCCATCGGCTCGATCATCTTCGCGTTGTGCGCGGTCGGCGTCTTCCTGATGATCACGTCGACGCAGGTAGGCATGCTGTTCCTCGGCGCCGTCCTGATCGGCCTCGGCCTGGGGTCCGAAGGCGATCTCGCCGCCTACATGGTGAGCCGGTACTTCCCCAAGCACTCCTACGGCCGGGTGCTGGGATTCATCTACTTCCTGTACGCGCAGGGGTCGGCGTTCGGCATCTTCCTGCTCGGGCAGGTCTACGGCGCCACCGGTTCCTACAGTGCCGGCGCGCTCCCGATCATCGTCCTGGTCGGCATCGCCATCGCGTGCCTGCTGATGATGGGTTCCTACCGCTTCACGCTGGACCACCGCGAAATCGGCGCCGACAATGTGACTGAAGAACAAAAGGAGCACGTATGACCGACGGATTCCACGACGCCCTGGTAACCCGGGCCACCGCTGACATGCCGGAGAGATTCTTCGACCGGTTCATGTTCAACCTTCATCCGGACGGCAATACCGCACCGTCGGTGATCCTCGGCGCCGGTGTCTATCCACCGCGGAACGTCGTGGACGGTTTCGTCGTCCTCACCACGGAGACCGAGCAGCGCAACCTGCGCTTCTCCACCGAGCACGACGCGACCGACGCCGCCTCCGTCGGGCCGCTGAAGTGGGAGACGCTCGAGGACAACACCACCTGGCGAATCCAGCTGGGTGAGAACAAGACCGGACTCGAACTGGACCTGGTCTGGCGTGCCCGGGCACCGTACTGGCTCGGATCGGTAGACGTGGAGAACGCCGACGGCAACGTCACGTCGTTCGACCACCTCTTCCAGCCCGGCCGCTACGAAGGCACTCTCACCCTCGACGGAACCACCACCGACGTCGGCGGGTGGTACGGCCTGCGGGACCGCTCCCGTGGGGTACGCACCATGTCCGGTGGACAGGGCCTGCACATCTGGTACCAGGCGCAGTTCCCGGACCGCACGTTCGGGTTCCTGCTCGTCGAGGACCGTCGAGGTGGCCGAATTCTCCTGGAAGGCGCCGTCATGCACGACGACGGCCGACTCGACGACATCACCGACGTCCGGCACGACCTGGCGTTCGCCGCGGGCAACGACCTCACCGGCGGGACGGTCGAGGTCGTGACGGCCGGCGGCGAGACCTACCGCATCGGTGCGGACGCCTCCGCCGGCGGTGGGTACATGGCGGGCGGTGGCTACGGCGGACACCACGGCAAGGTCCGTGGCCGCGATTTCGAAGAGTTCGACGTCTATCCGCTCGACGGATCCGTGGGGCCGACGACCCTCGACTCGGCCCTGACCGACCGGTGCTGCACGTTCGAGTGGAACGGGCAGACCGGCTACGGAATCTTCGAGTTCGCCCTGTCGCGGTCGTCGTCCTACACGTACCGTTCCAGCATCGCGACCTAGCCCGAAGCCGACTCTGCCCCTGCATCTACCGATAGATGCAGGGGCAGAGTGCTGTTCGCAGTGCGCTATTGCCGGAAAGCGTCCAGTCCCTCGCTGGCCATCCGCACCATGTGGTCGGCCAGCCCGGCGGTGCGGGTCACCTTGGCGGGCCAATACGCGATCGAGAAGATCATGCCCAGGCAGGACTGGGTTGCCACCGAAACCTCCGCCGGTGACGCGGCGGGAATCGACCGCGCCACCGCGGCCTCCCACCCCTGGACGTACTGCTTGCGCCTGCGGTTGATCGCCTTCCGCCACGGATCGACCAGCGACCGGTCTTCACGCTGGCTGACGTTCACGAGATGGCGGTGCCGGGCAGCATAGAGCGCGTGGTGGCGGATCATCCGCTGGAGATCGAGCTCCGCGTCCTCGTGCACCGGTTCGGTGGCGCCGATCAACTCGTCCATCGCCTCGTCGAACAGGGTGGCCAAAATCTCGTCCTTGCCCGAGAAATGACGATAGATGGCAGGACCGCTCAGACCCGCACGGGATCCCAGTTCATCGACACTCGTGCCGTGAAAGCCTTTTTCGTAGAACAGCTCTGCGGCGGTGTCGAGGATCTTCCTGTTCCGGTCCACACCTGCATCCTAGCACTCGTTGTTAACGATCGTTATTATGAGCCGATGACGTCACCAGCCGGAATCCCCTCATACCTCCAGGTGGTTGCACTGCCCCGCGAATGCGGGCCCGTGCTCATTCCGTCCGCCTACGAGGACGAGAACGGCCACATGAACATCCGCCACTACTTCGACCTCGAGGCGCAGGCCATCGCGGAAGTGTTCGATCGGCTGGGCATCACCGACGACTACCGCAGCACCCGCGGCCAGGGGTTCTTCACCGCGGAGCATCACATCCGCTACTACGCCGAAGTCCACGTCGGCGACCGCGTGTCGGTGCACGCGCAGATCGTCGAACGCTCGGACAAAGTAGTCCACGCGATGGCGTTTCTCGTCGACGACACGACCGAACGCCTCGCGAGCACCCTCGAGGTCACCGCGACCCACGTCGACCTCACCAGCCGCCGAGTGGTCCCGTTCGCGGCCGACGTCGCGGACGCCGTCGACCGGGAACTGGCAGGCACCGCACACGTCGACTGGCCCGCCCCGGTGTGCGGCGCGATGGGCGTCCGCGCCAGGGCCGCGCGGTGACGGCGTCGGACCGAGCTCCGATCATCCATTGACGCGCACCTTCTCGGTTCTCACACTCGCTACGGGTGCCGACAGGGGGTGCCTGAGCACAGAAGTAGTGCGTCTGTGGCCATCGTGCGCCCAATCATGTTCGTGACCAATCGAATTCAGCAGTCAAGCACGTCCTGAAGCCCGGGAGCCCACTGCGGCTCGTCCCACGGGCTCCGTACGAGTCAATCTTCGCCGATTCGCACTTTTTGCAGAGACACGCGAATCCATCACCGCAGGTACAGGCGTTTTTTGCCCCCGCTCTTGAAAACGCTCGTTATCAGCGCTACCTTTGTCATAAGGTAAGACCAAAAGAACTTCGCGGGCGGCTCACGCTCCGCGGGCGACACGAAAGGACCAACAGGTCGATGAGTGACTTCACGAGTGACTTCACGGATGTGACGTACGAGGTCGAGAACGGACTCGCCTGGATCACGATCAACCGGCCCGAGCGGTACAACGCGTTCCGTGCGCGGACGGTCGACGAGTTGGTGAAGTCGTTCAAGAAGGCATGGGGCAGCTCCGAGGTCGGGGCGATCGCGCTCACCGGCGCCGGGGAGAAGGCGTTCTGCTCGGGTGGCGACCAGAAGCAGCGGATGGAGACCGGCGACTACGGCCCGTCCGACAGTGGTCTGTTCGAGGTCGAGGCTCTGCACCGCGTTCTCCGCGACGTGCCCAAGCCCGTGATCGCCGCGGTCAACGGTGTCGCGGTCGGTGGTGGCCACGTGCTGCACCTGCTGTGCGATCTGTCCATCGCCGCCGACCACGCGATCTTCGGGCAGAACGGGCCGCGCGTGGGATCGTTCGACGCCGGCCTCGGCACCGGCTACCTGGCGCGGGCCATCGGCGAGAAGCGCGCGCGTGAGATCTGGTTCCTGTGCCGCCGCTACAGCGCCGAGCAGGCTCTCGACTGGGGTCTGGTCAACAAGGTGGTGCCCGGTGACCAGCTGCGGGCAGAGGTCCGGGCATGGGCCGACGAGATCCTGCAGCTCTCGCCGACGGCGCTGAAGGTACTCAAGCAGTCGCTCAACGCCGACACCGAGCACTTCATCGCACAGGGCAACATGGCCTACTCGACGCTCAAGCTGTTCGGTGAGTCCGCCGAGGCCATCGAGGGAATCAGCGCGTTCAACGAGAAGCGCAAGCCCGACTTCTCCAAGTTCCGCGGGGCCTGACCGTTCGGGGAGGCGGGGCGTACGCGCCTCGCCTCCCGCCCGCGCGTCGACCCCACCCCCTCCCCTCACGCGAGAGAGCAGCCGCAGCTATGCGTTTCACCCGAGAGCAACAGGAGTTCGCGGTTGCCGTCCGCGAGTTCTGCGCCGCCGAATGCAAGACCCTCCAGCAACGGGACGCGCTGACCGAGGGCGGCACACTGGCGAACAGCCCCCTCATCCTCGAGAAGTTCGCGGGTCTCGGCTGGCTCGCCGTCTCGCTGCCGGAGGAGTTCGGCGGGGGCGGGGCCGGAATGGTCGAGGAATGCATCTTCCTGGAGGAATCCGCCCGCGGCCTCGCACCCATCACCGCCTACTCCACCGGTCTCACCGCCGCGCAGACCTATCTTCGCTACGGCACCGACGAGCAGAAGCGCACCATCGTCGGCAACATGGCCGCCGGCAAACTCGAGGCGATCGCCCTCAGCGAGCCCGGCGCGGGCTCTGATCTCGGTGGCGTCCGGATCAAGGCTGAACTGGTCGACGACCACTACGTCATCAACGGGCAGAAGACGTGGATCTCCGCGGCCCACGTCGCCGAGCACATCCTGCTCCTGGCCCGGACCGACTCCTCCGGCAACAAGCACCAGGGCCTGACCCTGTTCATGGTGCCTGCCGACGCCCCGGGCCTCGAGATCCACGAAATTCAGACCATGGAAGCCCGGACCTGCAACGACCTGTACTTCACCGACGTCGCGGTCCCGGCGAGCGCAGTCGTCGGCACACCGAACCAGGCGTGGCGCCACCTCATGCGCGGACTGAGCGTCGAGCGTCTCATCATCGCGACGATGGCACTGGGCGGCGCCCAGCGTTCGCTCGACGACCTGATCGCGTTCGTCACCGAGCGTGAACAGTTCGGCCAGAAGATCAGCAGCTTCCAGGCCATCCGGCACCGGATCGCGGACCTCGCCACCGACATCGCCTTCGCGAAGTCCTTCGTGTACGAGGTCGCCGAGCGGATCGACGCGGGCGAGGAAGACAACCTCAACCGCGAGGGCTCGATGGCCAAGCTGAGATGTACCGAGATCGCGAAGAAGACCGCACTCGAGGCGATGCAGATGATGGGCGGCTACGGCTACACCCGCGAGTACGGCATGGAGGAGCAGGTTCGCCGTTCTCTGGCACCACCGATCTACGGCGGTACCAACGAGATTCAGCGTGAGATCATCAGCAAGAGCCTGGGCCTGTAGCCCTCGTTCCCCATCGTAAGGACCATCGCATGACCACCACTCCCTTCACCTCCGACGCCCTCGCGGGCAAGCGCGTCCTCATCACCGGCGGCGGCACCGGGCTCGGCCGCGGCGTCGCGCGCCACCTCGTCGACCACGGCGCCGAAGTCCACCTGTGGGGCCGCCGTCCCGCCGTACTCGAGGAAGCCGCGGCGGAGGCGTCCGTCTCCCGGCCGGGTTCGGTCCACTGGCAGACCGTCGATGTGCGCAAAGCAGATCTCGTGTCGGCCGCAATGGACGAAATCTGGACTCTCCACGGTCCGCTCACCGGCGTGATCAACAACGCCGCCGCGAACTTCATCGCCCCCACCGAATCACTCAGCCCGCGTGCCTTCGAAGCCGTCACCTCCACGGTGATGAACGGGTCGTTCAATACCACTCACGCCGCAGGCCGCCGCTGGATCGAAGGCGGGACGAAGGGCGTCGTTCTGTCGACGCTCACCACCTGGGTCTGGAGCGGATCCGCGTTCGTCGTCCCGTCCGCGATGGCGAA
>NZ_WXYH01000332.1:0-56089 GCF_009872365.1 Rhodococcus sp. T7 | reverse complement strand
TGGGGTTGATCCGTCTCTCGCCCTGCTGGCGGGGTTGCTATGAACCGTTGGACTCAACTCACCCTGACACGCAGGGGGTACGCGTCGCCAGTGGACTTGCCTACGGCTATGCACTGCGGCACTAGCTCATCGGGAGCGGGTCTAGCCGCCCTCGTCGTGCTATTTGACCGTTGAGTCCCAAGCACCACGCCGCCGGCGTTGCGCGTTCGAGAGATGGGAATCAGCGATGTACATCGGGTATGCACGAGTGTCCACCGACCAGCAAGACCTGACAGCACAGCAGCAGGCGCTGCTCGGGCTCGGGGTGCCACCGGAACGGATCTACGTCGATCACGGCTTGACCGGTACCAATCGTCAGCGGCCCGGTCTGCAGAACGCCCTTGCAGCGTGCCGGAACGCCGACACCCTCGTGGTGACCAAGTTGGATCGTCTGGCCCGTTCGTTGCCCGATGCCCGGGACATCGTCGACGAGCTCACCGCCCGGAATGCCTGCCTGCAGATCGGAGCCACACTGCATGATCCGGCCGACCCGGTCGGTCGCCTGTTGTTCAACGTTTTGGCGATGGTCGCCGAATTCGAGGGCGACCTGATTCGGGCGCGAACGAGGGAGGGGATGCGGATCGCGAAGGCGAAGGGACACCTGAAGGGCAAGAAGCCTAAGCTCAACCCACGCCAGGAACGGCACCTGGTCGAGCTTCACTCGTCGGGCGAGTACTCGACCGCAGAACTGGCCGACTTGTTCTCGGTTGGCAGGTCGACGGTATACCGGGCGATCAAACGCGCCCGCCGACCTCAACACGACGGATACTCAGATTCCGGTACCTAGCGATTTCAGTACTTACGAACGTTCGCCGGGCGGCCGCACCGGCGGAAGTCCGCTTCCGGGCCGCGATGATCGCTGCCCCATGGTGCTCGGCGCAGGCCTCGCCCGATTGCCGAACGCTGATCGGAACGTCCCAAATGCCGGCCGTTGACCGGAACTCCCTGACCAGTGCGTTCCCCGTTTACCCCGTCCGATGACGATTGTCAGATCGGTGCGTCAAACGGTGCAGATGGTGCGGGTCGATGGTTCCCGGGCATTAGCCCCACCGACCCGCATCAATTCTTCTGTTCCGACGTTCGAACGAGCACCTGCTCGACACAACACGCAGGGCCCTCCGGATCCCCGATCAGCCCGTCCCGAACGTCCCTTCGAGCCGGTTCCGCGAACCGGGGTGCACGAGACGCGCTGCGCTGACGAGTCCTCGGGACGACCAGGTGCGGCGCCGGATCAGCAGGCAGGGTTCGGAACGCTCGATGTGGAGGAGCCGGCATTCCTCGGGTGATCCGAGGATCGCCTCGACGACGTGCTCGCCTCGCGTCAGCGGAGCCTCCACGCTCAGATAGTGATTGGGCGTCTGCTGGGTGAAGTCCTGATCGAGATACCCGGGCGCCTCGGCGGGATTGACGAACCGGTCTTCGAGCTGGATCGGTGTGTCGTCCTCGTAGTGGATCATCAGGGAGTGGAACACCTTGCCGCGGATCGAATCCCGGATGAAGGCGTTGGCCGGATCGGCGTCTTCCTCACGCACGTACACCACTTCGGTCCGGTGGCGGTGGCCGCGTTGCTGGATCTCGTCCGCGATGTTCTTGACCTCGAACAGCGGCGACGCCGTCTTCGTGGCCGCCACGAACGTGCCCACCCCCATCAGGCGCACCACGAGACCCTCGGCGCTGAGTTCGCGCAGTGCACGATTGATGGTCATGCGGGACAGCCCCAGAGCGCCGACGAGCTGGTTCTCCGAGGGCAGCTGATCGCCCTCCTGCCAGCGGCCGGCGTTGATCTGCGACACGATCAGGTGCTTGACGCGTTCGTACGCCGGGGCCGACTCCGTCCCCGGTCCGTTGTACAACGCAGCAAGCTCCGCGTCGACTACTGCGATCTCTACCACTGACACCCATTCCTCTGCGGCACCGACGAACTTCCCGTGCAGTCGGCCTTTTGCAGTCTATCGGCCGACTGCACGGGTAAGCCGCAATCGCGCGGTGCGCCCGATGTCACCTCACCATGCTGCGGAGCTGCCTGGTCGCGACGGAGAGAGCGGCCAGGTCGTGCTCACCCGATTCCGTAACGGCGTCGAGGGTGTGGCGGGCCCGCGCCAGCCGGGCGGCATTGCGGTCCTCCCACTCCCCGATCTTCTGTTCCGCCGTGTCCGCGATCTCGCTGCCCGCGATCACATCGAGGCACAGGGCCCGCACCGTGTCGTACAACTCGTCGCGCAACGACAACCGGGCCAGCGCGTTCCACCGCGTGCTCCGACCCAGCTGCGAGACCCCCACCAGGAGGTGGACCAGACCGAGGCACTCCCCGAGCCGGTAGTACACCTCGGCCACCTCGCGGGGGTCGCGTTGGGTGATGTCGGCGATCTCGACGATGTCGAGCAGCGCGAACCGGTCGAGCAGCAGTTGGACACGCCCGGCCAGGTCGGCGGGGACACCGCGGGCCACCAGCGCGGCCGTGCGACTGCGGAGGCTTTCCGCGTCCTCGCCGCACAGCCAGCCCGCGACATGCGGTGTCAGGTCCGCGACCCGGTCACGGAATCGGCTGATCTCCGCCCCGACCGCCAGCGGCTGGGGCCTGCGGGTGAGCATCCACCGCGACGCCCGGTCGAGCAACCGCCGGGTGAACAGCGTCAACTCGTCCGACAGCGCGGCGTCGAGGTCTGCGTCCCGGATGTCGCGGCGCAGCGACGGCAGGTCGAACACCTCCGAGACCACCGCGAACGCGCGCACGGCGTCGGCACCACCGGCACCGGCCTCCTCCCCCAGCCGGAAGGCGTACGTGATGCCGCCGTTGTCGACGACGTCGTTGGTGAGGACCGTCGCGACGATCTCCCGGCGCAGCGGGTGTTCACCGATGGCGTCGCCGAACGACTCCCGCAGTCTGCGCGGGAAGTACCCGGCGAGGGCATCAGAGAACGCCGGGCTGTCGGGCAGGTCGCCGGCCAGCAGATCCGATTTCAGCGCCAGTTTGACGTGCGCCATGAGCGTCGCGAGTTCCGGCGAGGTGAGTCCCGCCTCCGCGCGTTCCCGGGCGGCGATCTCCTTCCGGGACGGCAGCACCTCGATCGCGCGGTCCAGACCGTAGCGGCCCTCCAGGTGGCCGATGAGCCGTCCGTGCACCGCGAGCGACGCGGCGGCGTCGGCCCGGCTCGTGCCCAGCACGTCGTTCTGGGCGACGTTGTCGGACAGCACGAGACGCGACACCTCCCCGGACATCTCGGCGAGCAGACCCGCGCGGTCCTCCGCGGCGAGACGGCCGCCGCTGACGAGGGCGTCGAGCAGGACCTTGATGTTGACCTCGTGATCGGAGCAGTCCACGCCCGCCGAGTTGTCGAGCGCGTCCGTGTTGATCCGACCGCCGTTGCAGGAGAATTCGATGCGTCCCAGCTGGGTGAGGCCGAGGTTGCCGCCCTCACCGATCACCCGCGCCCGGACGTCGGCGCCGTCCACCCGGACGCCGTCGTTGCCCTTGTCTCCGACGTCGAGGTGGGTTTCGGTGCCCGCCTTCACGTACGTGCCGATACCGCCGTTCCACAGCAGATCCACCGGCGCCCGCAGGATCGCGCGCACCAGGTCGGGTGGCGACAGTTCGGTGGTCCCGGGCGCCAGCCCGAGCGCGCGTCGCGCCTCCTCACTGACCGGAACGCTCTTCCTCGATCGTTCCCACACACCGCCGCCCGCGCTGATCAGGTCGGGTGTGTAGTCCGCCCACGACGACCGCGGCATCGCGAACAGCCGTTCCCGTTCCGCGAAGGAGGTGGCCGCGTCGGGGTTCGGGTCGAGGAACACGTGCCGGTGGTCGAACGCGGCGACGAGCCGGATGTGTGGGCTGGCCAGCATTCCGTTGCCGAACACGTCGCCGCTCATGTCGCCGATCCCGACGGCCGTGAACTCCTCGGACTGGGTGTCGATCCCCATTTCCCGGAAGTGCCGTTTCACGCTCTCCCACGCGCCGCGGGCGGTGATGCCGAGCGCCTTGTGGTCGTAGCCGACCGATCCGCCGGACGCGAACGCGTCCCCGAGCCAGAATCCATACTGTGCCGCAACGTCGTTCGCGATGTCGGAGAACGTCGCGGTGCCCTTGTCCGCGGCGACGACGAGGTAGGTGTCGTCGCCGTCGTGCCGCACCACCCGCGGCGCCGGGATCACGGCGCCGCTCGCGAGGTCCACGTTGTCGGTGACGTCGAGCAGTCCGCTGATGAAACTGCGGTAGCAGCGCACACCCTCGGCGCGCTGCGCGTCCCGGTCCCGCGCCGCGTCCCCGGTGGGGGCCGGTGGGCGGGCGACGACGAACCCGCCCTTCGCGCCGACGGGCACGATCACCGAGTTCTTGACCGCCTGCGCCTTCACCAGGCCAAGCACCTCGGTGCGGAAGTCCTCCTTGCGGTCGGACCACCGCAGGCCACCCCGCGCGACGGCGCCGAACCGCATGTGCACACCCTCGACCCACGGCGAGTAGACGTAGATCTCGAAGCGGGGCCGCGGCTGCGGCAATTCGGGGATCCGCTGCGGATCGAATTTGAACGACAGGACCGACCGTTCCCGGTCCGCGCGGACGTAGCGGTTGGTGCGCAGGGTCGCCAGGACCACGTTGAGGTAGGCGCGCAGGATGCGATCGGCGTCGAGGCCGAGCACGTCGCCGATCGCCGTTTCCAACGATCCGGTCAGTTCGCCGGATTCCGCCGAGGCATCCGGATCGAACCTCGCGGCGAACAACCGGATCAGCGCCTGCGAGATCTCCGGGTGATCCCCGAGGACCGTCGCGATGTGGTTCTGGCTGTACGGGAACCCGCCCTGCCGGAGGTAGCGCGCGTAGGCCCGCAGCACCTCCACCTCCCGCCAGTCGAGGCCGGCCCGGAGCACGAGTTCGTTGAAACTGTCCGTCTCCGCCCGCGATTCCCAGGCCGCGGCGAACGTCTCCGTGAAGCGGTGCGGCAGCGCGTCGTCCACCGGCCCGGCCGCTGCGTGGCGAATCCCGAATTCGTACATCCAGCACACGGTTCCGCGACTGTTCGCGACCGTGTACGGGCGCTCGTCGAGAACCGCGACGCCCATGCTCTGCAGGATCGGGAGCACATCGCTGAGGGAGGCCGGAGCGCCGCCGACGAAGAAGGTGAAGCGCCAGTCGGCGGCCTGCGTGTCGAGCCGCGTCTCGATCGCGCCGTCCGTCAGTGTCTCGAACACCGCCACGTCCGTCCGGGCGCGCAGGGCGTCGAAGTCGTGCTTGTACACCGCCGGGAAATTCTCCGAATAGTGCGCGAGGAGTTCGCGTTCGAACGCGGCGCTGAGTTCGTCGTCTTCGCCGCCCGTGCGGAATCGGTCTTCCCAGGTCCGGCAGGTCCGGGCGATCCGGCGCTGAATCTCCAGTCGCCGTGAGTCCGTCACCTCGGTGTCCGCGGGGACGCGCATCGTGAAATGCACCATCGCCAGCGGGTACTCGGACACGTTCGTGGTGTATTCGACGGCGGTGCCGTTCAACTCGTCCAGGAGGACCCGCTGGGCCGCCAGGCGCGTCCGCGTGTTGTACCGGTCGCGGGGTATGAACACCAGCGCCGACATGCTGTCGCCGGGAACTTCCGTGCGGAGGAAGAGATGAATGTGTTCGCGCGCGGTGATGCCGGCGACCTCGGTGAGCGCCGAATGCAACGAGTCCGGGCTCGCGGCGAACAACTCGGTCAGCGGCAGCGCCTGCACGACCTGCAGCACGGCCTGCCCGGAGAAGGAGTCGATGTCGAAGCCGGCGCGGTCGAGCAGGGCCCGCACCCGGCGGCCCGCACCCGGAATGTCCAGGACGTTCTCGTGCCTGCCCGCGGGCGTGAACACGCCGACGAAGCGGTGCTCCACCCCCGCGGCCCGGACGCCGACAAAGGACGGATACGACGAACGGTGCACGGACACCGGGAGCGCCGCCTGCCCGATCGCAAGGACCGGACCGGATTCGGTGGCCGGCGCACGATCGCCCTCCCGGTCGTGAAGAACGCCGAGGCTCTCCCGGGGTGCGCCGTCGGCGTCGTACCGCGCGTATCCGAGGACGGTGAAGTTGCCCGCTTCGCACCAGCGCAGGAAGTCGGCGGCCTCCCGGAGTTCTTCGGACTGCGCGTCCTGCCCTGATTGCGCGGCGAGTTGCTCGGACACCTGGATCTGCAGTTCGCGCATGCGCGCCAGATCCGCGTTGACTCGGCGCACGTCGGCGAGGACGGCCGTCAGGGATTCGACGAGTGCGGCGACGACCGTGCTGTCGGTGTCGGAGCGAAGCCCCACGTGGATCCAGGACTCCGCCGTCCCCGCGTCGGTGCCCGGACGCACGTCGGTGAGGGTGCCCGACTCCTTGCGGCGGGCGGCGACGACCGGGTGCAGTGCCTCCTCGATGGGAGCACCGACCCTGGCCGCGGTGAGGAGTACCGATTCGACGAGCAGCGCCATGTCGTCGGTGACGATCTGCACGGCGGGTCCGATCCCGCTGGGGTCCGTGGCGTCGATGCCGCGCACGACCGCGGTCCCGGGGTTCCGGTGCCGTCCCGTCTCGAGATGTGTGTTCGCGATCCGATCGCGCGCCGCGGGATCCGCGTTGTCTGCGTAGGGGTGACCTGCGGTGCGGAGGTAGAGGTCGAGGAAACGCTCACGCGCCTCCTGGTCGGAAAACAGCTGCTCATCGCCCTCGAGCGGGTGCGAGGACGTCGAAATTACTCTCATGTCAGTACCTTCCGTCGGGAGCATCGGGACTCCCGGCTGGTGCAGTGGCGGGCCGGCACGCTTCTCGGCTGGGTCCTTGGAGAACGCTTGACAGGGGGTTGTCTATACAGGACTATACATCTAAGGCGATAAAAAACGTGAGTCAGAGCACACTGGATTCAGGACATGGGACAGAGCACCCGGGACCGACCAGAAGCTGCCGGACTCGTCACAGAGAGACACAGGCCATGACACACGAGGGACCTCCCGAGATCAGCCTCGCGCCGGAGCGTCGCACCATCGACGTCGTTCCGGACGACGAGCGCCACGGATCTCCGCGCAGCCAGTTCACGCTCTGGTTCGGCGCCAACATGCAGATCACCGCGATCGTGGACGGCGCCCTGGCGGTCGTCTTCGGCGCCGACGCGCTGTGGGCCATCGTCGGCCTGCTGATCGGCAACGTCTTCGGCGGTGCCGTCATGGCCCTGCACTCCGCTCAGGGGCCGCGCCTCGGCCTGCCGCAGATGATCTCGAGCCGGGCCCAGTTCGGCGTCCTCGGAGCCGTGCTCCCACTCGTCCTCGTCGTCCTCATGTATCTCGGCTTCGCCGCGACCGGCAGCGTCCTCGCCGGTCAGGCCGTGAACGAGATCCTCCACATCGACAACGCCACCGTCGGCATCCTCATCTTCGGCGCGATGACCGCGTTCGTCGCGGTGACCGGGTACAAACTCATCCACGTCGTCGGCAAGGTCGCGACCATCGTCGGCATCATCGGCTTCACCTACCTCCTGATCCGCCTGTTCGCCGAGTACGACGTGGCCGCGTTCGTCGGGATCAAGGGCTTCGACATCGTCACGTTCCTCCTCGCGATCTCGCTCGGAGCCGGCTGGCAGCTGACGTTCGGACCGTACGTCGCCGACTACTCCCGCTACCTGCCGCGCTCGACGAGCGAGCGGAAGACCTTCTGGTCGACGTTCGCGGGCAGCGTGATCGGCTCGCAGTGGTCGATGACGCTGGGCGCGCTCGTCGCCGCCGTCGCCGGCGACGCGTTCCTCAGCGACCAGGTCGGCTTCATCGGCGAACTCGCCGGACCCGCCGTCATCGCCCTGATGATCTACCTGGTGATCCTCGTCGGAAAGCTCACCGTCAACTGCCTCAACGCGTACGGCGGATTCATGTCGATCCTCACCACCGTGACCGCATTCAACGGACAGTCGCGCATCTCGACCCGCGCCCGCAGCCTGTACATCATCGGGTTCGTCGCCGTGTCGATGCTGATCGCGATCGGTGCCAGCGCCGACTTCCTCAACAACTTCAAGAACTTCGTCCTCGTGCTGCTGATGGTCTTCACCCCGTGGAGCGCCATCAACCTGATCGACTACTACCTCATCTCCAAGGAGCGCGTGGACATCCCGGCCCTGTACGACCCGGCGGGCCGCTACGGCCGCTGGAACAAGACCGCGATGAGCTGCTACGCCATCGGCGTCGTCGCGCAGATCCCGTTCCTCGCCCAGAAGCTCTACACCGGCCCGGTGACGGACATGCTGGGCGGCGCGGATATCTCCTGGATCGTCGGCATCGTCTTCACCGCCGCGATCTACTACCCGCTCGCGAAGCGCAGCAGCAACCCGCCCCCGGCGATGATCTACCCGGAACACACCGCCATGGCTGATACACGACAGTGAATCACGCTGAACCCCAGACTCTTCCACCTCTCTCGTTCGACCATCAAGGAGTACACGACATGACCACCACGACGCCTCCGGTTTCCGGACCCCGCCACGTGTCGGCGCCCCGCGGCACCGAACTGACGACCCTCGGCTGGCAGCAAGAAGGCGCCCTGCGCATGCTGATGAACAACCTCGACCCCGAGGTCGCCGAGCACCCCGACTCCCTCGTCGTCTACGGCGGCACCGGCAAGGCCGCGCGCAGCTGGGAAGCGTTCGACGCGATGGTCCGGACGCTGAAGACCCTGAAGTCGGACGAGACGATGCTGGTGCAGTCCGGTAAGCCGGTCGGCGTGTTCCGCACCAGCGAGTGGGCGCCCCGCGTCCTGCTCGCGAACTCGAACCTGGTGGGCGACTGGGCCAACTGGGAAGAGTTCCGCAAGCTCGACGCCCTCGGCCTGATCATGTACGGGCAGATGACCGCCGGATCCTGGATCTACATCGGCACGCAGGGCATCCTGCAGGGCACGTACGAGACGTTCGGCGCCGTCGCCCGCAAGCGCTTCGGTGGCTCGCTCGCCGGCACCATCACCCTGACCGCGGGACTCGGCGGCATGGGCGGCGCCCAGCCCCTCGCCGTCACGATGAACGACGGCGTCGCGATCTGCGTCGACTGCGATGTCACCCGCATCGACCGCCGCATCGCGCACAAGTACCTCGACACCAAGGCCACCGACATCCACGACGCCCTGCGTCTGGCGACCGAGGCCCGCGACGCGAAGCGTCCGCTGTCCATCGGCCTCGAGGGCAACGCCGCGGAGATCTTCCCCGAACTGCTGGCCATGAACGCCCCCATCGACATCGTCACCGACCAGACGTCGGCACACGACCCGCTGTCGTACCTGCCGCTCGGCATCGACTTCGCCGACATGAAGGCGATGGCCGACAAGGACCCGGTGAAGTTCACCGAGGACTCCCGCGCGTCGATGGCCCGCCACGTCGCCGCGATGGTCGGCTTCCTCGACAAGGGCGCCGAGGTGTTCGACTACGGCAACTCCATCCGCGACGAGGCCCGCAAGGCCGGCTACGACCGCGCGTTCGACTTCCCCGGATTCGTTCCCGCCTACATCCGTCCGCTGTTCGAGGAGGGCCTCGGCCCGTTCCGCTGGGCCGCGCTGTCGGGCGACCCGAAGGACATCGAGGCCACCGACAAGGCGATCCTCGAACTGTTCCCCGAGAACGAGCACCTGAAGCGCTGGATCACGATGGCAGGCGAAAAGGTGGCGTTCGAGGGTCTGCCGGCCCGGATCTGCTGGCTCGGCTACGGCGAACGGCACAAGGCCGGCCTGAAGTTCAACGAGATGGTGGCGTCCGGTGAGCTGTCCGCGCCCGTCGCCATCGGCCGCGACCACCTCGACTCCGGATCGGTCGCGTCGCCGTACCGCGAGACCGAGTCGATGCTCGACGGCTCCGACGCGATCGCCGACTGGCCGCTGCTCAACGCACTCGTCAACACCGCGTCGGGCGCGTCGTGGGTGTCCATCCACCAGGGCGGCGGGGTCGGTATGGGCCGGTCCATCCACGCCGGTCAGGTGTGCATCGCGGACGGCACCGACCTGGCCGCGGAGAAGTTGGAGCGGGTCCTGACCAACGATCCCGGCATGGGCGTCATCCGGCACGTCGACGCAGGCTACGACCACGCCGCCGACGTCGCCCGCGAGCGCGGCGTCCGCGTGCCGATGTCCGAGGGATGACCAACCGCCCGAGCGACCGTATCTTCGAACCACTGGAAGGAACAGCAGTGACAGCGAACACCTCCCGCTCCACAGCGCTGACCGGCATCGGCACCCTGGTGACCAACGACCCGACAGTGGGGGAAGGACCGCTCGGGCTGATCCGCGACGCCGCCGTCGTCTTCGACGGCGGCGTGGTGGCCTGGGTCGGCAGCACCGACGCGGCGCCGGCCGCGGACGTCGGGCACGATCTCGACGGCCGCGCCGTGCTGCCGGGCTTCGTCGAAAGCCACTCGCACCTGGTGTTCGGCGGGGAACGCGCGGAGGAATTCGCCGCCCGCATGGCCGGGCAGCCGTACGCGGCGGGGGGCATCCGCAACACGATCGAGGCGACGCGGAACGCCACCGACGAAGAACTGCAGGCGAACACGCACCGGCTGCTGGACGAGTCGCTGCGGTCGGGCAGCACCACCGTGGAATGCAAGACCGGCTACGGCCAGACGGTCGCGCACGAACTGCGCAGCACGCGGATCGCGGCGTCCCTCACCGACGAGGTGACGCTGCTCGCCGCGCACGTTCCGCCGCCGGAATACGCGGGCCGCGCCGACGACTACGTCGCCATGGTCTGCTCGGAGATGATCGACGCCTGTGCACCGCAGGCGAAATGGATCGACGTGTTCTGCGAGACCGGCGCGTTCGACCGCGATCAGGCGCACGCCGTGCTCACCGCCGGAATGGCGAAGGGGCTGATCCCCCGCGTCCACGGCAACCAGCTCCGCGAGGGGCCCGGAGTTCAGCTCGCCGTCGAACTCGGCGCCGCGTCCGTCGACCACGTCTGCTACACCACGCAGGCCGACATCGACGCGCTGGCGCAGAGTTCGACGGTGGCGACCCTCCTGCCCGGCGCGGACTTCTCGACCCGCAACAAGTACCCCGATGCACGGGCCCTGCTCGACGCCGGTGTCACGGTCGCGCTCGGTGCGGATTGCAACCCCGGCACCAGCTACACCACCAGCCTGCCGTTCTGCATCGCGATCGCGGTGCGGGACATGCACATGACCCCGGACGAAGCCATCTGGGCGGCGACGGCGGGCGGCGCCCGCGCGCTGCAACGCGCCGACGTCGGGGTCCTGCGTCCCGGAGCGCGGGCCGATGCCCTCGCCCTCGACGCGCCGTCGTACCTGCACCTGGCCTACCGGCCCGGCGTCCCCCTGGTCAGCGACGTGTGGCGGGGCGGCGAACTCGCCTGGTCCGCGCACGTCGGTCACGAGAAAGCGAGGGCATTGCGATGATGGAGAACCTGTTGATACCGCCACCCCCCTGGGTCGGCAGGATGGACGGCACGTCGAGTCACCACCTCCGCTGGCACCAGGCGGTGTCCCCGCTACGGGACGGCGCGGAGCCGGGCGCCTGCGTGTTCATCGGATTCTCCAGCGACGAGGGCGTGGAACGGAACAAGGGACGCCGCGGCGCGTCCCGCGGTCCGGACGCGCTGCGGAGCGCGCTGTCGTCGATGGCGCTCGCCGAACCGCTCCGCGCCTATGACGCCGGCACCGTCGCGGTCACCGACAATCGTCTCGAATCCGGGCAGGAGGCGCTGGGCGCGGTGGTTGCCGCGACGCTCGACGCCGGCCAGTTCCCCGTGGTCCTCGGCGGCGGCCACGAGGTGGCGTTCGGGACGTACCTCGGTCTGGCGCAGGCGGCGGTCCGGACCCCGCGCAAACGGGTCGGGATCCTGAACCTGGACGCGCACTTCGACCTGCGGTCCGATCCGGTGCCGAGTTCGGGCACACCGTTCCGGCAGATCCTCGAACGGGAACACGCGGCGGGCACCACCCTGCAGTACTCCGTGCTCGGCATCAGCCAGCCCAGCAACACCACCGCGCTGTTCGACACCGCACGCGGATACGACGTCCGGTACCTCCTGGACGACGAGTGCTCGGTGTCCGACCGGCACCGGGTGGCCGTGTTCGTCAGCGAGTTCCTGTCGGACGTCGATCTCGTCTACCTCACCATCGACCTCGACGTCCTGCCCGCCGCGGTCGCGCCGGGCGTGAGCGCTCCCGCCGCGTACGGTGTTCCCGCGGAGACGATCCAGTTCGTGTGCGACGCCGTCGCCGCCAGCGGAAAACTCGCGGTCGTCGATGTCGCCGAGCTCAATCCGTCGTTCGACATCGACAACCGCACCGCCCGCACCGCCGCCCGGTTCATCCACCGGATCGCCACGAAGCGCATTCCGATCGTCGGCTGAGGTCTCCCGGGCAGCCTGCGCTCAGCCCTCCCGCAGCACTGCGCGCAGGCGGGTGACGAACGCGGCCGGGTCGTGGGCGAAACCGATGTGATCACCCTGGAACAGTGTGGGCTCGACGCCCAGTTCGACGGCGAGCGCCCGCGACGTCCGGTCGCAGAGTTGACCTCCCGACTCCTCGCCGATACCGACCACGACGCGGGTGGACGCCGAGCGCAACGCGGCGACGTCCGGGCACCAGCGAGTGGTCGGGCGCAGCATGTGCGCGTGCTGGAAGTACTCGTCGGCCTCGGCCTGCTCGTCCCGCTCGCCCGCGAACATCTGCTGGAACACCTCCTCGGGCAGGTGGATGTTCGCCAGATCCAGGAACTTCCTCCACCCCCCCACGACGTCGCCGCCGAGGTGGGCGTCGATGATCTCGTCGGTCTTCACGCGCAGTTCCTCGCGGTCGTCGAGCAGTTCGTCCAGCGGCGGCTCGTGAGCCACCACGGTGTGCACCAGTTCCGGATGCGCCTGCACGAGCGCCAGCGCGCTGACGGCGCCGCCGCTGGAACCGAACACCACGGCAGGACCTGCGTCGAGGTGCGTCAGCAGCCGGGCGAGGTCGTCGGCGCGCATCTCCGGGGTCGAATCGCGGTCGCGGTCGTCGACCGGGCTGCGGCGGATGCCCCGCGGGTCCGTCGTGAGCACGGTGTATTCGGCGGCCAGCAGATCGGCCGCGGGCGCGAAGGCGTCGGCGTCCATCGGGGCGCCGACGAGCACCACGACGGGCCCCGACCCGCGTACCTCGTAGTACAGCGCGGCGCCGGGAACGTCGAGTATACGGGCGTGGGCGGTGGCGGTCGATGCGGAATTCATCGAGTTCTCCTCGTTGCAGGTGATTGTCGGTCGCAGGTAGGACCGCCCCCGACGGGCAGAATCATCGGTCCTGTGGAGGAAATTTCTTGCCCATGACCTCCCAGGAGCCCCGGATCCGGAGGATTCGTGGGCCTACCACTGGAAGCACAAGCGGCTAGATGACAGGATGAGATTTACGCGAACGGGATCTCGATGTGAGATCCCGGGCGGCAACTCAGGGAGTGAACGGTATGGCGCAGGGTGTTGTGAAGTGGTTCAACAGCGAGAAGGGCTTCGGATTCATCGCGCCGGACGACGGTAGCGCGGACGTGTTCGTTCACTACTCCGAGATCTCGGGCAGCGGCTACAAGTCGCTGGAGGAGAACCAGCGGGTGGAGTTCGAGGTCGGACAGGGCCAGAAGGGCCCGCAGGCCCAGAACGTGCGGGCCGTCTGAGCGACGACCCGATAACACTGTGACGACGAGGTCGCACCCGAGAGGTGCGGCCTCGTTGTCGTAGCAGGCCCCGGGAGAGCTATCTCGAGAGGCCGAAACTTCCCACCTGGCTGCCGCCCACGTAGACGGCCCCGGTGTAGCTCCCGTCGGCGTTGGGGGAGATCCTGTCGGTCAGGAACCCCAGACCCGATGGGCTGTAATCGATGACGGTGTTTCCGTTCCCGTCCTGCGAAGTCGTGCCCGCGAGTCCGGTCAGTCCGAACACGAAGTTGTTGACGACCGTGTCGCCCTGAAAGGTCTTCCCCTTCCAGATCAACTCTCCCGCGGGTGCGGTGGTCGTTCCCTGATAGGTGCCGGACGGTACCGCGGGTTCGGCCACACAGGTCCCTGCGCCGCCGAGTGCGGCACCGATCGCAGCTCCCGCGATGACGATCCCTCGGGTGATCGCGCGCATCATTCCTCCCTCCGCAGTGGTAGCCGGCCCGGTCGCGTCGACCGGGTGGCCGGTCCGTGGTCGAGTACCCGCTTCACTGCCGTGGACACCGGGACCCCTGGACAAATTCGGCGTTCTCCTTCATAGTCGAAATGCCACCAAGTGGCATTGCTATTTCACTAGATGGCAATCTCGATCTTCGACAGGAGTTCCCGTGACCGATCAGCTGCTCGATGCCGCCGAGTTCCGCGGCGCAGTGCGCGCCTTCGCCAACCGTGAGATCCACCCCGGCGCGGCGTTCCGCGACGAGACGCGGGAGTTCCCGGCGGAACTGGTGAAGCGACTGGGCGAACAGGACCTCATGGGTATCTCGGTGCCCGAGGAATTCGGCGGACTGGGCATGTCCACCAAGACGCAGCTGATCGCCGTCGAGGAGGTGGCCCGCACCGACGCCGCGCTCGCCTCGATCTACACCGCGCACTACCTGGGGCTCGAGCCGATCCTCGTCGGCGGCACCGAGGAGCAGAAGCGCCGGTGGCTGCCCCGCCTCGCGTCCGGTGAACTGCTCGCCGGGTTCGCCCTCACCGAACCGGATGCCGGCTCCGACATCGCGTCGATGCGCACGACGGCGCGGCGCGAGGACGACGGGTGGCACCTGTCGGGGTCGAAGACGTACATCTCCAACGCCAAGGAGGCCGACCTCATCGTCCTGTTCGCCAAGACCGACCCGTCGGCGGGTTTCCGCGGCATCACCGCGTTCGTCCTCCCCCAGGGCACTCCCGGCGTGAGTTACTCGGAGCCCCAGGACAAGCTGGGCATCCGATCGGCGCCCACGTACACCGTGTACCTCGACGACGTGGTGCTGCCCCACGACGCGGTGGTGGGAACGGAGGGCCGCGGCGGCAACATCGCGCTCACCGCCCTCAACCGCGCCCGCATCGACGTGGCCGCGATGGCGAACGGAATCGCGCTGCGCGCTTGGGAACTGGGCCGCTCCTACGCGGCCGAGCGCAAACAGTTCGGGCACCCCATCGCCGAGTTCCAGGCGATCCAGCTGCTGCTGGGTGCGTGCGACGCCCAACTCGTCGCCTCCCGGGTCACCGCGGACTGGGCGGCGGACGTGAAGGATGCCGGCGCCGACCTGCGCCGTGCCGCCTCGGTGTCGAAGTACGTGGCGACGGAGGCCTGCTTCTCGATCGTCGACCAGACCGTGCAGATTCACGGCGGCGCCGGATTCATGCGTGAATCCGAGATCGAACGTCTCTACCGCGACTGCCGGATCCTCCGGATCTTCGAGGGCACGTCGCAGATCCAGCTGCTCACCATCGCCTCCAACGCGCCGTCGCCGCGTTCGACCGAATTCTGAGAAGGGCCGACCGCCATGCCTCCCCTCCCTCCCCTCGACGGCATCCGCGTCGTCGATCTCTCCCGCGTTCTGGCCGGGCCGTACTGCACCGCGCTGCTCGCGGACGCCGGCGCCGACGTCGTCAAGATCGAGCCCGCCGCCGGCGAGGATTCGCGGCACCTCGGCCCGTTCCGTGACGGCGAGAGCATCTATTTCAACGTGCTGAACCGCGGAAAACGCTCGCTGGCACTCAATCTCAAGGATGAGGCAGATCGGGCCGTCCTGCTCGACCTGATCGACACGGCGGACGTCCTCGTCGAGAATTTCCGGCCCGGCGTGACCACCCGGCTCGGCATCGACTACGACACCGTCCACGCCCGCAATCCCCGGCTCGTCTACGCGTCCATCTCCGGTTTCGGGCAGGACGGACCGCTCGCGGGCGCGGCCGCCTACGACCTCGTCGTGCAGGCGATGTCGGGGATCATGAGTATCACCGGTTCACCCGAATCCGGCCCGACCCGGCTCGGTGAATCGTTCGGCGACCTCGTCGCGGGACTGTTCGCGGCCTGGGGCATCAGCTCCGCACTGGTCGGAACCCGCGAATCGGGTGTGGGACACCATCTCGACGTCGCCATGTTCGACAGCATGCTGGCGATGCTCCCCACCGCGCACAGTCAGCTGCAGGCGTCCGGGGTCGCGCCGGCCGGGGTGGGCAATCGGCATCCCGTCTCCACCCCGTTCGACACGTACCGGGCGTCGGACGGCCTGTTCGTCCTCGCCGTCGCCAGCCAGTCCGGGTTCGAGAAGCTCGCGCACACCATGGATCGCGCAGACCTTCTCGGCGACAACCGGTTCGCCGACGACACCTCCCGCACCGATCACGAACCCGCCCTGCGCACCGAGATCGAGATCTGGGCGAAGGACAAGACGGTCGCCGAGGTGGTCGCGATCCTCGGCGCGGCCGGACTGGCGAGCTCCGAGATCTGGAACGTCGAACAGGCGTTGTCGTCCGAGCAGAGCAGGCACCGGGGACTCGTCGAATCGTTCGAGCATCCGGTCGCCGGAACCATCGACTACGTGCGGCAGCCGGTCGTGTTCGGCGACAGCGCACGCCCCGGGGTCCGCCGCAGCCCGCTGCTCGACGAACACCGGCAGCCCCTGCTGTCCGAGATCTCCTCGCGGTAGATTCACGCCGACACCCGCGACCGTCAGGAGACGACCCATGGCCCCCGGAGATGTGACCCGCAGCGCGAGCCGCACCTTCGAACTGCTCGGCGCGATCACCGAGCAGGGCGGGCTGACACTCGGCGACGCCGCGAAGGCAGCCGGCCTCGCCACGAGTACCGCGCTGCGCCTCATCCGGAGCATGGAGCAGAGCGAGTTCCTCGTGCGCGGCGACGACAACGTGTACCGGGCCGGACCGCGGCTTCTGCAGATCGGCGCCCGGGCGATCAGCGACAACCAACTGCTGTCCCGGGCCCGGCCCGCGATGGTCGCGATCGCGGAGGAAACCCGCGAATCCACGTACCTGTCGACGCACGGGCCGAAGGGCACCGCCCTCTACCTCGCGCAGATCGAGGGCACCCACGCGATCCGGCACATGGGCTGGGTGGGTCAGACGGTGCCGCTCGTGGGCACGGCCGTCGGCGCAGCGCTGCGGGGCGACCTGCAGAGCGAGGGATACGCGATCGCCCACGACACCCTCGAGGACCACTCGACGGGTGTGGCCGCCCCCATCTACGACGCGGTGGGCCGGATCGTGGGCGCCCTCAGCGTCATCGGTCCGACGTTCCGCCTCGACGACGCACTGTGCGCGCAGCACGGTCTCGTCCTGGTCGAACGTTGCCGCGCACTGTCGGCGGAGCTGGGCTCCCCCACCGCTGAACGCTGACCGGTGGGCGGCTCAGTCGAGCCGTCCACCCAGCATGCCCCGCAGTGAGCGGAGGCAGAGTTCCCGTAACTCGCTCTCGGCGATCGAGGGGTGGTCGAGCCAGTCCATGCAGACGGCGCGGACGAAGGCGATCCAGCCGCGCACCGCGACACCGACGAGTTCACGCTCGCCGGCGGGCGGATCGAGCGCGTCGACGATGCGGCGCTGCTGGGCGTCGAGTTCCCGTTCGACGATGGCGCGGATGTCGGCGTCGGCCGACAGCGCGCCATGGTTGATGGCCCGGACTCCCTGCCGGTGTCCGGCGACGTGCTCGAAGTACGCGGCGAGACCGGCGGCGACCTGTTCCTCGACGGGCAGATCGGCGTCGGGGGCCGTCACCTCGAGCAGTCGTTCGGATTCGCGTTCGACGATCGCGGCGAAGAAGTCCCGCTTCGTCGGGAAGTAGTGGTACATCAATCCGCGCGACACCTCGGCGAGTTCCGCGACCTCCTCGATCCACACGTCCTCGTACGGGCGGTCCGCGAACAGCCGCGCGCCGATGTCGAGCAACTGCGCGCGGCGCTGCTCGGGGGCGAGTCGACGGCGGGCGCTGGTCATGCCAGCCACCGTACTGCTTGACACCGGTTCAGTAAGGCGTACCTTGCGTACTAGACATCAATTCAGTAACGCGGGCCACATCGACACGGGGGTCGACAATGAGCGTCGAATCACTGCACACCACAGCCGAGGCGACGATCCCGCATCCCCGATGGCGGCTTCCCGTCGTCGGCGACGTGTTCGGGCTCAGCATCCGCACTCCCGTGCAGAATTCGATGGAGATCGGCCGCAGACTCGGGCCCATCTTCGAGCGCAACGTCCTCGGCAACAAGTTCGTGTTCGCGTCCGGTGCAGACATGGTCGCGGAACTGTCCGACGAATCGCGGTTCGCGAAGCACCTGGCGCCCGGCGTCGCGTCGCTGCGCGAGGTCGGCGGCGACGGGTTGTTCACCGCGTACAACCACGAGCCGAACTGGGGCAAGGCGCACAACCTGCTCGCCCCGGCGTTCACGAAATCCGCGATGCGGTCGTATCACCGCACGATGCTCGACGTCGCAGGCGAACTGACGGAACACTGGGACACCCGCACGGGCGGCATCCCCGTCGACGTGTCCTCCGACATGACGAAACTGACGCTCGAGACCATCGGCCGGACCGGATTCAGCTACTCCTTCGACTCGTTCACCCGGGAACGGCCGCACCCGTTCGTGCAGGCGATGGTCGGCGCGTTGAGTCATTCGCAGCGCACCACGTTCGTGAAGTCCACGCCGCTCGGACGGCTGCTGGTGCGGCGGTCGGATCGCCGCAACGTCGCCAACCTGGAACACATGGCCGAGGTCGTCGACGAGGTGATCCGCGCCCGCCGCGACAGCGCCGAGGCCGGCCCCGAAGACCTGCTCGAACTCATGCTGCGGGCGGCCCGGGAGGACGACCCCAACCGGATCGACGAGCTGAACATCCGCCACCAGGTGGTGACGTTCCTGGTTGCGGGGCACGAAACCACTTCCGGTGCACTGTCGTTCGCCCTGTACTACTTGTCGCGGCATCCCGACGTCCTCGCGAAGGCGCAGGCGGAGGTCGATGCGGTGTGGGGCGACGAGGAACCCGCGTTCGAGCAGGTCGCCAAACTTCGCTACGTGCGCCGGGTGCTGGACGAATCGTTGCGGCTGTGGCCGACGGCGCCCGCGTACGGCCGGGAGGCGACGGTCGACACGACCCTCGTCGGCAAGTATCCGATGAAGGTCGGCGACTGGGTGCTCGTCCTCATCCCCGCCCTGCACCGCGACCCCGTGTGGGGTGAGAACCCGGAGGCGTTCGACCCCGACCATTTCCTGCCCGAGCGCATCCGGTCCCGTCCCGCGCACGTGTACAAACCGTTCGGGACCGGCGAGCGGGCCTGCATCGGACGGCAGTTTGCCATCCACGAGGCGGTCCTGGTGCTCGGCACAATCCTGCGGCGGTACGACATCGCGGGCGACCCCGACTATCGGCTGAAGGTCGCCGAGCGGCTCACTCTCATGCCGGAGGGCTTCACGCTGCAGTTGCGCCGACGCTGACCACTGTCGACCCCTTGACAGTCACAAAGTGAAAGTTACTATCAAAATATAGTAACTTTCTTTCGAGTGGAGCTGTCATGAGTGGAACGACGGTCATCGAAGTCCTCCCGCGCCGCTGGTGGGCGCTCGGCGCCCTGTCCGTGGCCATGCTGACCATCGGACTCGACATCACGGTCCTGACGGTGGCGCTACCGACCCTCGCGGTCGATCTCGGCGCCGACAACTCGCAACTGCAGTGGTTCAGTTCGGCGTACACCCTGGTCCTCGCCGCGGCGCTGCTGCCTGCCGGGGCACTCGGCGACCGGTACGGCCGCAAGAAGCTGCTGCTCGGCGCCCTCGTCCTGTTCGGTGCCGCGTCGCTGCTCTGCAGCTACGCGAGCACGTCGGGTCAGCTGATCGCCGGCCGCACCCTCCTCGGACTGGGAGCCGCGGTGATGATGCCGCTGTCGATGGCGGTGCTGCCCGTCCTGTTCCCCGACGCGGACGAACGGTCGCGGGCACTGACCATCTGGGTGACGTCCACCGCGATCGGCCTGCCCCTGGGCCCGATTCTCGGCGGGTGGCTGCTCGGGCACTTCTGGTGGGGATCGGTGTTCCTGATCAACGTGCCGCTGGTCGTCGTCGGCGCGATCGCCGTCGCCACCCTGGTGCCGGAATCGCGCAGCGAGGAGCGCTCGACCACCGACTACCTCGGCGCCGTGCTGTCGTCTCTCGGATTACTCAGCCTCACTTATGGTTTCATTAAGGCCGGCCAGGACGGCTGGGGCGACGCACTCGCCTTGACATCGATCGCGGCGTCGGTGGTCGTGCTCGGGCTGTTCGCGATGTGGGAACGGCGGTCGCGGCACCCGCTGATCGACACGTCGTTGTTCGCCAGCCCCGGATTCCGCTGGGGCACGATCTTCACGACCCTCGTCAACTTCGGGATGTTCGGACTGTTCTTCACGGTGCCGCAGTACTTTCAGGCCGTGCTCGGGGTGGACGCGCTGGGCAGCGGCCTCCGTCTGCTGCCGTTGATCGGCGGACTGCTGGTCGGCACCCGGCTCTGCGACCAACTGCTTCGGCGGGCTGGCGCCCGGCCGGTCATCGTCATCGGGTTCGCCCTGCTCACCGTGGGTCTCGCGACCGGCGCCCTGACGTCTGTCGAGTCCGCGTACTGGTTCACCGCGACGTGGATCGCACTCGTCGGCGCGGGAATGGGTTTCGTGATGCCCGCGGCGATGGGGGCCGCCCTGGGCGCGTTGTCCACCGAACGGTCCGGTTCCGGCTCGGCACTGATCCAGGCGCTGCGACAGGCGGGCGGCACGATCGGGGTCGCGGTGCTCGGCACCGTCCTCGCCACCCGGTACCGGTCCGAACTGGGCGAACTGGACGTGAATCCGGTTCGCGACGGCGTCAACGCCGGCGTCGCGGTGGCCAAGGCGACCGGCGACCCGTCGATGCTCGCGCACGTCCAGGCGTCGTTCGTCTCCGGGATGAGCCTCATGCTGTGGATCTGCGCGGCTATCTGCGCCGTCGCGGTCGTGCTCGCAGCGCGTTTCACGCCCCGCGATACCCCAGCCCCTGCGCAGGATGAGTCAGAATCGATACATGTCCACTGATGCCCGACCAGGCCTCCGGGAGCGGAAGAAGGCGCGCACCCGGCTGGCCATCCGCGCCGAGGCGTTTCGGCTGTTCCACGAACAGGGCTACGCCGACACCACGATCGAGCAGATCGCGGACGCCGCGGACGTGTCGCCGAGCACCTTCTTCCGGTATTTCCCCACCAAGGAACAACTGGTGCTCGCCGACGACCTCGATCCGCTCATGATCGAGGCCATCGAGGCGCAACCGGCGGACGTCCCGCTGATCACCGCGTTCCGGAAGGCCGCCGAGTCGGTGTTCGCCGGTCTGTCGGAGGCAGACATGGCGTTCGAACAGAACCGTCAGGAACTGCTGTACTCGGTCCCCGAACTGCGCCGCGCCCTCATGCAGGAAATGGTGCGCAGCCTCGACATGATCGCCGGCGTCCTGGCCCGCAGGGTCGGGCGCACCGCCGACGACTTCGAGGTCCGCGCGCTCGCCGGGGCGATCGTCGGCGTGATCCTCGGTGTCGTCGATCAGCTTCCGGGGGATCTGCCGCTCGCCCTGCGCGCGCTGGAATTCCTCGAGAACGGGCTTCCGCTCGGGCGGGCCACCACGTCGTAGCCCGTCACGTGGTCGCGCGTTCGAGAACCTCCGTCACGACGTGTTCGGCGATGGCGAGTGACGACGTCGCACCCGGGGAGGGCGCGTTCCGCACGTGGATCACGCGGCGGCCGCCGGTGATGACGAAGTCGTCCTCGAGGCTGCCGTCGGCGTTCATCGCCTGGGCGCGGATGCCCCGGGGGCCGCGGGTGACGTCGGAGCGCCGCACGTCGGGCACGTACTTCTGCGCCTCCTTCACGAACTGGCCCGTGCTGAGGACGGTGCGGGCCTCGCGGGCGGCCGCCGCCGTGTTTCGCGCCGCGAACCGCCAGAATCCGGGGAACCCGACCGCAGACACCACATCCGCGGCCGACCACCCCCGACGGTCGTACGCCTCCCGCCCGAGGGAGAGGAAGGCGTTCGGCCCGAGCATGATTCGTCCATCGGACCGCTTCGTGAGGTGGACGCCGAGGAACGGGTACCGAGGATCCGGGACCGGGTAGATCAGCCCCTTCACGAGCGAAGACCGTTCCGGTGCGAGCAGGAAGTAGTCGCCGAAGAACGGCACCACCCGGGGTGTTCGCGGTTCACCGGACAGCAGCGCCACCCGGTCGGACTGCAGTCCGGCGCACGTGACCACCAGATCGAAGACCTCGGTGCCGTCCCCCGTGGTGACCACCGTTTCCGACGTCCGGCTGTCCAGGCCCACGACCTCCCGGCCGAGCAGCACGCGTCCGCCCGCGGCGGCGATGTCCGCGGCGAGGGCCTCCGCGACCGCCACGTAGTCGATGATCGCGGTGTGCGGCGAGTGCACGGCGGCGACTCCGCGGGCGTGCGGTTCGATCTCGGGGATCTCCTCCCCCGCGATCTTGCGGATACCGGGGACCCCGTTGGCCACCGCTCGATCGAAGATGGCGTCCATCCGCCCCACCTCGGACGCGTCGTGGGCGACCACCACTTTGCCGCACTCCTCGTAGGCCACACCCTTGTCCTGCGCGTACTGCTGCAGGAGGGTGACGCCGCGGCGGCACAGGCGCGCCTTGAGGCTGCCCGGCGGGTAGTACAGGCCGGCGTGGACGACGCCACTGTTGTGCCCGGTCTGGTGGGCCGCGACCCGCGTTTCCTTCTCGAACAGCGTCACCTCGACGGCGTCCATCCGGTGCAGAAGTTCCCGGGCGACCGCCAGACCGATGATGCCGCCGCCGATGACGGCCGCACGAACCTTCGCCATGAGCACCCCTCCGTATACCGTTTTCGAGATACCATCGATGGTATGTCGACCACCCCTCGACGCACGTCTTT
The DNA here is from genome assembly GCF_009872365.1 of Rhodococcus sp. T7. Classification (NCBI taxonomy): domain Bacteria; kingdom Bacillati; phylum Actinomycetota; class Actinomycetes; order Mycobacteriales; family Nocardiaceae; genus Rhodococcus; species Rhodococcus sp. T7. Next base: position 33,205 of record NZ_WXYH01000332.1, on the reverse strand, counting down.
TCCCGGACTGGGCCACCTGTCCGATCGCCGTCGGGCGCTGCTGGACGAACTCGTCACCACCCGCCGCGAGCGGGGTCTGACGCAGACGGAGATCGCCGCCCACATGGGCACGTCGCAGTCGGCCGTGGCACGGCTCGAACGCGGCGACGTCGATCCCCGGCTGTCGACGCTCGAACGGTATGCGGAGGCCGTGGGCGGGACGGTCGACTGGACGATCTCACCGCACCGGGAGTCACCATGATCTGGCCACCACCCACCCCACCGTCGGTCCCGCCGTTTCACACGCCCTGGCAGCCGGACCCTGGGTTACCGGCCGCACCGATGCCCGTCACGTCCGTCGGCTCTGCCGGTGGTCCCGACTGGTTGGCCGAGCGCCTGTTCGACAAGCGGATCGTCTCGCTCACCGGCCGGCTCCACGCGGAGGCCGTGAACCGTGCGGCAGCGTCGCTGGCGCTGCTCGACGCGTCCGGCGACGACGAGGTCCAGGTCTGGCTGCACGGCGTCGACGCCGACGTCGACGCGGCCGCCACGCTCCTCGACACCCTCGACCTGATGGGCGTCCCGCTGCACGTGCACTGCCGCGGCGACGTCCGCGGAACGGCGATCGCCCTCCTCGCGCCTGCGAACCGGCGGACGGCGGCGGCGCACACCTCGTTCCACCTCCGCGAACCGCGCACGTCCTGCACCGGTCCGGCGTCGGACGTCGCCATCGCCGCGGAACAGCACGAGCAGCAGTTGCGCAGACTCCAGCAGCGGATCGCCGACTCCTGCCGGCGTCCCGTCGACACGGTGATCGCAGACATGCGGGACCACCGGATCCTCACCGCCGACGAGGCCCGCGACTACGGGCTGATCGACACGATCACCGGCCCGCGCTCCGTCGACGGCGAGTGATCCGGCAGCCGCTCACCTTTTCGGCTCACGCACACTTTTTCGGCCGCAATTTCGGGTGCGCGAACCGAGAAAGAGTGCGTCTGTTCAGGCCGGACCGCGACCGCGGCTCTTGCGCCCCGCACCTCGGCGGGGGAATCATCCGAGGATGACGGTCGAACGATCGCGCATCACGGTCCACGGGGTCGTGCAGGGTGTCGGTTTCCGCCCGTTCGTCGCGCGACTCGCCGGTGACCTGGGCCTGCACGGCCACTGCGGCAACGACGACATCAGCGTGTTCATCGAGATCGAGGGCAAATCCGCGTCGGTGTCGGAGTTCGTGCGACGGCTCCGCACGGACGCGCCGCCGATGGCGGTGATCGTCGACGCAAGAGTCCAGCCCGTGCCGGTGCGCGGGGACGAGTCGTTCCGGATCATCGACAGCAGGCACGTCCCCGGCGCGCGGACTCTGGTGTCGCCGGACGTGGCGACGTGCGCGGATTGTCTTCGCGAACTGGCGGATCCCCGCGATCGCCGCTACCGGCATCCGTTCGTCAACTGCACCAACTGCGGGCCGCGGTTCACGGTGATCACCGACCTTCCCTACGACCGGCCGAACACCACGATGGCCGAGTTCCCGCTGTGCGCGGCGTGCCTGGCCGAGTACCGCGACCCCACCGATCGCCGGTTCCACGCGCAACCGGTGTGCTGCCCCGACTGCGGTCCGCACCTGTTCGGCGAGATCGACGGTCGCCGGTTGGACGGGGACGACGCCGTCCTCACCGCGGTGCAGGGGGCGTTACGCGGCGGCCGGATCGTGGCGGTCAAGGGCCTCGGCGGGTTCCACCTGGTGTGCGACGCCGCCGACGCGTCCGCGGTGGCGACTCTCCGGGCGCGCAAGCACCGCCCGGACAAGCCGTTCGCGGTGATGACCGCGGACCTGTCCGTGGCCGCCGAACTGTGCGAGATCTCCGAATCGGAGAGCGCGCTGCTGAGCCATGCGGCCCGGCCGATCCTGTTGCTGCGCAAGCGGAATATGGCCACGATTGCCGACGGCATCGCGCCCGGGATCGACGACCTGGGCGTGATGCTGCCGTACACCCCGCTGCACCATCTGCTCTTCACCCGGACCCCCGGCAGCGACGTCGACCCACCGCGAACGCTGGTCATGACATCCGGCAACCTCAGTGGCGAACCGCTGTGTTTCGACAACGACGACGCCCGCACCCGGCTGCGGGACATCGCCGACGCGTTCCTGTTCCACGACCGCCGGATCGCGGTGCCGTGCGAGGATTCCGTGCTGGCGGTGGCGGACGGGGCGGTGCTGCCGATCCGGCGCTCGCGCGGGTTCGCGCCGCTGCCGGTGGTGCTGCCCGCGCAGGGTCCGGAGATCCTGGCGGTGGGCGCGGAGATCAAGAACACCTTCTGCCTGACCCGCCAGGATTACGCGTTCTGTTCGGCGCACCTCGGGGACATGGGGAGCCTGGAGAGTCAGCGCGCGTTCGAGACGTCGGTGCGGCAGCTGACGCATCTTCACGGCATCACCCCGGAGGCAGTGGTCTCCGACCGGCACCCCGGGTATTCGACGCACCACTGGGCCCGGCGCTACAGCGAGAGCACCGGCGTCCCGCTACTCACCGTGCAGCACCACCACGCGCACGTCGCGTCGCTGATGGCCGAACACGGACTGGTCGGGACGACGGTGCTCGGGGCCGCGTTCGACGGGACCGGGTACGGCTGCGACACCACCGTGTGGGGCGGCGAACTCCTCCTCGTCGGCCCGGACATCCTCGACTCGCGGCGGGTGGGACACGTGCAGCCGTTCTCGCTGCCGGGCGGCGACGCCGCCGTCCGGAATCCGGTGCGGGTGGCGCTGGCGCTGCTGCACGAGTGCGGCATCGGCGACATCGACGGACTGCCCTGCGTGGCGGCGATCCCCGCCGCGGAACGCGCGGTCGTGGAGTCGCAACTCGTCTCGGGTGTCGGATGCATCAGGACGACGAGCGCGGGCCGCCTGTTCGACGGCGTCGCGTCGCTGCTCGGGGTCCGGCACCGCGTCACGTACGAGGCGCAGGCGGCCATCGAACTCGAGGCCCTCGCCCGGACCGCCCCGCACCCCGCGCCCCTCACCATGGAAGTGGAGAACGACCAGCTCACACTGCCTCTTCTGGTGTCCGGCATTATCGCCGGGCTGCGCGACGGGACTCCGCCTGCGGCGCTCGCGCTCGGCTTCCACCATGCCCTCGCGGCCGCGACGGCGGACCTCGTCGACCGGGCCGCCACCGCGACCGGTGCGTCGACGATCGGGCTGACCGGAGGAGTCTTTCAAAACCGTTTATTCCTCGCACTGGTGAGAGCACACTGGGAGAGCAGCGGTTATCGAGTCCTCACCCACCACCGGGTGCCTCCCAACGACGGAGGACTCTCCCTCGGCCAGGCGGTGATCGGTGCCGCGGCGACCATGCGCGGACCGTGACGTCGGCAGCCCCCGACCGGACGGCCCGGGACGGGAGCTAGTGAATGACCACCACCGCAGAGGCCGGCGGGCACCTCGTCGACACGGACCTGTCCGCGGATCTCGCCGCCGCGGCATTGTCACTCGCCCGCAAATTCCACGACGGCGCGACGCTCTGGGTGATCTCACCGCAGTGGGAACCGCACGCCCATCACGTCGCCGTCGAATTCGTCCATCCGGTGATCATGGGCAAGCGGGCGCTGCCGTCGGTGGCCCTCGTCGAACCCGATCCGGTGGCGCAGGCCCGGGTGGCGAGCAGGCCCGGCGACATCCTGCTGGCGGTGGCGTCGGCGAACGAGCCTGCCGTGGTCGACGCCATGCGCCGCGCACCGGCGTGGGGGGCGATGACGCTGTGGATCGGGGCGGGCCCGCGGCCACCGGCCGGCGCTGCGAACCACATCCTGTGGGTCGACTCGGACGATCCGATGGTCCCCGCCACCGGACGGTTCGTCCTCATGTATCACCTGCTGTGGGAACTCACCCACGTCTGCTTCGAGCACTCGGGACTTCTGAAGCCCGACGCCGAGGAGTGCGACGAGACGGTCTGCGTCACGTGCAGCGACGAGGGTCGTCTCGGTGAAGTAGTGATCGAGCCGGCCGAACCCCTCGGGCCTGCCCTGGTCCGCACGGCCGGCGGCGAGGAGTGGGTCGACGTCAGCGTCCTCGGCGACGTCCGGCCGAACGACCTCGTGCTGGTGCACGCAGGCGCGGCGATCACGCGACTCGACGACACGGGTCAGGAGGCGAACCGATGACCACCCACGACTCGGAAAGCACCAGCTTCCTCTACCCGTTCATCGACTCGGAGGAAACCGACGCCCAGAGTCTCCTCGACGACCTCGCCGCCTCCGCCCGCGGGAAGGCCGCCGAAAGCGCGCGCCTGCAGAAGGAGTCCCTCGACGAGTACGGGGACGGCCTCACGGCGGCCGGGATCGACATGGCCGAGCGGTTCCTCCGCGGCGGCCGCCTCTACACCTTCGGCAACGGCGGCAGTTCCACCGATGCCGCCACGCTGGCCTCGCTGTTCAGCCGTCCCGCCCGCGGACGCCCGGTGGCGGCCTGGTCGCTGGCCGCCGATCAGGCCGTGGTGACGGCGCTGGGCAACGATGTGGGCTTCGATCTGATCTTCAAACGGCAGATCATCGCCTACGCCGGGGAACGAGACGTCGCGATCGCGCTGTCGACGTCGGGCAACTCGGACGACCTGATGACCGCGCTCACCGAGGCGAAGCAGCGGGGGCTGCTGACCATCGGGTTCGCCGGGCACGAGGGCGGCCGGATGGCGGCGATGGCGACCGCCGGTGAACTCGACTTCTGCTACACCGTCCATTCACAGAGCATCCACCGGATCCAGGAGAGCCACGCGATGCTCGGCTACCGGCTGTGGTCGGTGGCCCAGGAACACATGTCGCGGCCCGCTCCGAATTCTGTGGAGGCTTCATGAGCACGACCGAACCGGCCACGTCGGCGGAACGCGAAGACCGGGTGCTCGAGCGGATCGACAAGTTCCGGCAGCGCCGCCCGCGACTGCTGGACGAGGTGGTGACGCTGGCGCACGGCGCCGGCGGAAAGTCGTCGGCCGCGCTCGTCGACGCGGTGTTCGTGGAGGCGTTCCGCAACGAGGAACTCGAGCAACTCGGTGACGCCGCCGCGCTCACCATGCCCTCGGGGGAGCGGCTCGCGTTCTCCACCGACTCGTACGTGGTTCAGCCGTTGCGGTTTCCCGGCGGTTCCATCGGACATCTCGCCGTGCACGGGACCGTCAACGATCTCGCCGTGTCCGGTGCGCGCCCCAAGTGGCTGTCGGCGGCGTTCGTCATCGAGGAGGGTTTCCCGATCGCCGAACTGCGGGAGATCGTCGCCGACATGAGCGAGGCGGCCGTCCTGTCCGGGGTGCAGATCGTCACCGGCGACACCAAGGTCGTCGGCAAGGGCGCCGCCGACGGCGTCTACATCTCCACCGCCGGGGTCGGTGTCATCCCGGAGGGCAGGCGGCTGTCGCCCGACCTCGTGCGCGCGGGCGACAAGGTGCTGCTGTCGGGCACCATCGGCGCACACGGGATGGCCGTGATGCTCGCCCGCGGCGACCTGGCCATCGAGGCCGACATCGCCTCCGACACGGCCCCCGTCAATTCCCTGGTGGAGACGCTGCTGGAGGCGGCCCCGTCGACGCGGTGGATGCGGGACGCCACCCGCGGCGGCGTCGGCACCGTGTGCAACGAACTGGCCCACGCCTCACAACTCGCCGTGATCATCGACGAGCAGTCGCTGCCCATCGAGCCTCAGGTGCTCGGTGCCTGCGACATGCTCGGCATCGACCCGCTGTACGTCGCGAACGAGGGCAAGTTCGTCGCCATCGTCGCGGCGGACGAGGCGGACGCGGCCGTTGCGGCGCTGCGGGCCCACCCGCGGGGAGCCGACGCCACCGCGGTGGGCGAGATCCTGGCCGAGCCGCCGGGCATCGTCGCACTGCGCACCTCGTTCGGCGGCAGCCGGATCGTCGACATGCTCGTCGGCGACCCCCTCCCCCGAATCTGCTGAAGAACAGCCCGAGAAGGAGAACCACGATGTGTCTGGGGATACCCGGTCAGGTGGTCGACATCGTCGACGCCGAACAGCATCTGGCCAAGGTGGACGTGAACGGCGTCCAGAGAACGATCAGTGTGCGACTGCTCGCCGAAGAAGGTCTCGTCGTCGGTGACTGGGTGCTCGTGCACGTCGGCTTCGCGATGGCGAAGATCGACGAGATCGAGGCGCAGCTGACGTTGGATCAGGTGCAGAAGATGGGTGCCGACTACGTGAACGAGATCGACGCGTTCAACTCGTCCGAAATCGCGTGACAACAGCAAGAACGAGGTAAGAGGGATGAAGTTCGTCGACGAATTCCGGGACCCGGCGGCGGCGCGCGCCCTGGTCAAATCCATCACCGAACTGGCCCACGGTGACGAGTTCAAGTTCATGGAGGTGTGCGGCGGGCACACCCACACCATCTACCGGCACGGCATCGAACACCTGCTTCCGGAGTCCGTGGAGTTGGTGCACGGCCCCGGATGTCCCGTGTGCGTCATCCCGATGGGCCGCGTCGACGACGCCATGTGGCTGGCCGAGCAACCCGGCGTCATCTTCACGACGTTCGGCGACATGATGCGGGTGCCCGGGTCCAAGGGCAACCTCATCGAGGCGAAGGCCCGCGGCGCGGACGTGCGCTTCGTGTACTCGCCGCTGGACGCACTGAAGGTGGCCCTCGACAACCCCGACCACCAGGTGGTGTTCTTCGCCGTCGGGTTCGAGACCACCGCGCCGTCCACCGCGGTGACGCTGGTGCGCGCGCGGGCGCTGGGCGTGACGAACTTCAGCGTGTTCTGCAACCACGTCACGATCGTTCCGCCGATCAAGGCGATCCTCGAATCCCCCGACCTGCGATTGTCCGGTTTCCTCGGCCCCGGCCACGTGTCCACCGTGGTGGGGCTGCGGCCGTACCGGTTCGTGTCCGAGGTGTACGGGAAACCGATGGTGGTCGCGGGCTTCGAGCCGCTCGACATCCTCGCGTCGGTGCACATGCTGCTCCAGCAGATTCGCGAGGGCCGCTGCGAGATCGAGAACCAGTACAAGCGGGTGGTGCGCGCGGAGGGCAACGTCCAGGCGCTGAAGCTGATGGCCGAGACGTTCGAACTGCGCCCGCACTTCGAATGGCGCGGACTCGGTTTCATCTCGCAGAGCGCGCTCAAGGTCCACCGGAACTACGCCGAGTTCGACGCCGAGGAGAAGTTCTCGATGCCGGGTGTGCGCGTCGCGGATCCGAAGGCCTGCCAGTGCGGTGAGGTCCTCAAGGGCGTCATCAAGCCCTGGGAATGCAAGGTGTTCGGGACGGCGTGCACCCCGGAGACTCCGATCGGCACGTGCATGGTCTCCCCCGAGGGTGCGTGCGCCGCGTATTACAACTTCGGCAGGCTGCACCGCGAGACGGCCCAATTGCTCGGTCAGCGAGGCTGACCGGTGACGGCGCGCGAACACCCGATGCCGTCCGGGCACCGCGTGTTCGCGCAGTACGCGCACGCCCCGAATGCGCTGGGCTACTGCGGCCCTCCCGGCTCCGAGCGACTGCAGGTCGTCGCGTGCGGCGGCGCGCCCGACACCGATGTGGCGGCGATGGCGAGACAGTTCAGCGGCGCGTGGCCGTACCAGGAGGTGATCGCCCGGCTCGCCGGAATCGCGGACCCGTTGGACGAGAGGGTTGTCCGGGGGTACTGGATCGCGGACGAACTCTCCGACCGCATCGACCGGGCCGAGTTCGGCGACGCGCTGCTGTCCCGGCTCGCGTCGCAGGCCGGCCACTACTGGAAGCACCTCACCGCGGACCTGCTCGCGGAGGCGGCGCCCACCCACAACTTCCACGTGTTCGGGGTGTACCCGTGGTCGCGGCTGCTGGACACCGGAATGCCGCAGCCACTGCAGGTTCTCGACTCCTGCCGTATCCGCTGGGGCGAGGTGGTGGGAGTCGACGCCGATCGTGCGCTCGTCCGGTCGCGTCGCCTGTCGTGGGACGGGACGCGGCTGTCGCTGGGGCCCGAGCAGGACGACCCGGCCGACTACCGCGTGCCCGAGGGAACTTTCGTGCGCGATCTCGCCGTGGGTGACCGGGTGGCGGTGCACTGGGATTTCGTGTGCGACCGCCTCGACCCGGACCAGGTCGAGCGGTTGCACCGACAGACGGAATGGCAACTTGCACAGACCAATCAGCGCCTCACCGGGGAGGTGCCCACCGCATCACCAAAACAGACCGACGTGAACGTTTCCCGGTTACCATGACGACAACTCACGGCCTGTGGCCGGATCGGAGCGAACATGAAGAAGATTCTCAATTCCCTGTCCGAGGACGAGTACGTTCTGATCCGCGAAACGAAGAAATCGCAGATGTCCGGTCTCGACGAGGACACATTGATCAAGCTGCACACCCGAGTTCGACGGGCCCGCAACAAGCACGTCAAGCTGTACCGCCAGGAAGGCGCGGCGAAGGTCGCGGACAAGGGCGCGCGCGGGTCCGGTAAGGCGGCGAACGTCCGCAACGCCGACAAGGCCGAAGCCTTCGAAGCGGCACTCAGCCGGGTGAGCAGGCAATTGGCGACCGCCGCACGCGTGAGCGCCCGCGAACTGAAGGACGAACGCCTCGCCCGCGCCCGCAGCGACGCGCCGTCGTTCAGCGAACTCGGCGACAGCGACGGCAAGGTCGGCTCCTCCGGCAAGGCCCGCGTCGACGCCACCCGGAAATCGTCCGGTCGCAAGAAATTCGAAGCGTCCACCATAGCCGCGGGCGCACGCAAACAAGCGAAGAAGGACAAGCGGTAGGCCGCGATGCGATGATGGATCGATCATGCCTGACATCATCGAGTTGATTTTCGACGACCACGAGTGGTTCCGGCGGCAGTTCGCCGCACTGGACGAATTGAAGTCTCGGCGCCGGGTGGAGATCACTGCTGTGGAGGCGGTGTGGACGCCGTTGGCGAAGCGCCTGGATCTGCACGCTGCAGCGGAGGAGGAAATCTTCTATCCCCAGCTTCTCCGCGTCGGCGAGGACGATGAGGCGGAGGCGGAGACCCTCGACGCGATCGGGGACCACAACGACATCCGCGACGGCGTCCGGGCGGCGGCGGCGAACCCCATCTTGTCCGAGGAGTGGTGGGCGGCAGTCGGCCGGACGCGCCGCGCCAACGACGAGCACATGGCCGAGGAGGAACGGGAGGGCCTGGCCGATTTCCGGACCGCCCCGGATGACCTACGCGAGTCGCTCGGGCGGCGGTTCGCCGAATACTTCCTCGTGCACCGCACCCTGTCGGAGGTGGACACCTCGGACAAGGACCCGAAGGAGTACGTCCGCGAGATCGAAGAGGACCTCGACGAGGACGACAATCCCGGATCGCTTCGAATCGGCAGCTTGAAGGGCCGGTAGCAACGCACTCCCCACATCACAGACCGCGCGGTCTGTGTTCTATAGTTCGGGCGGTCCGCGGCATCGGGCCGGCCGGTTCTGTGGGGAGATGGGGTTGTGGCGCGAATTTCCCGTCCGGTGCCCGATGCCCTTCCTCCGATGTCGTTCGAGCGGACCGTGCCCCGCAGGTACGTGCACCGCCAATCGGTGGCCGAGGTCTTCCTCACCGACTGCGTCTCGCTGCGGATGCCGAATCGGTTCGTCGTCGCCGCGCAGTGGCCACGCCTGCACGGCTTCTACCGCGCCAGGGACGGGCACTACGACACCATGCTGCTGGCGGAAACGCTCCGGCAGACCGCCATCTACCTGGGACACACCCGCTTCTCCGTCCCGCTGCCGAACCGGTTCGTCATGCAGCACCTCGCGGTGCACGCGGTGCCCGGCGCGCTGGCGGTGGGTGCGGCGGCCGCAGACGTGGTCGTCGAGGTGACCGTGTCCGAGCACGCGTACCGCGGCGGGGCGCTGGCCGCATTCCGCGTGGACCTACGGTTCCGGATCGACGGACAGGACGCCGGGACCGCGACGGGGCACGCGGTGGTTTTCCCCCCGGCCGCCTACTCACGCGCCCGCTGGGGTGAGCGCGGCCCGCGGGCGATCGGTGCGCCGTGGTGCCCCGCCCCCGGCCCGGCTGCGCTGGTCGGTCACGTCGACGATGCGCACGTGGTCCTCGGCCCGCAGCGCGCCAGGGACGAATGGGAGTTGCGGATCGACCACACGCACCCCGTGCTGTTCGACCATCCGTGCGATCACATTCCCGGGATGCTGCTGCTCGAGGCGATCCGGCAGGCGGCCTGCGCCGGCCTCGGCCTACCGGACGCGCACCTCGCGTCGCTGGGTGCCACGTTCCACCGTTTCGCCGAACTCGACGAACGGACCACGATCCGGCTGGACGTGGTGGACGACGGCGCGTTGTCCGTCACCGGGTCGATACGGCAGGGCGGTGTGGCGGTCGTGCGCGGAACCGCGGCGCTCGCACCTACGGCGGTGAGCGCGTGCGCGCGCAGCTAGTCGGCGTCGTCCGGTACCCAGCGGGCCCGCCGGATCCGGGCGATGTCCTGATGCCGGCTCGCGGGCATGACTCCGGGGAGCAGGAACCCCCACATGTCGTCGACGCGCTGTTCGAGGTCCGTGCGCTGCGTCAACACCTGGGAGACGGTCTGGACACCGGTGAAGGCGCCGATGACGAACCGCGCCAGCCGCGGCGGGTCGATGTCGGCGAGAAGGTCACCCTGCTCGACGGCCCGGGTGGCGAGCATCTCGCAACTGTTGATCCAGTCGAGGTAGGGATCCGCGGGGCCCTGGTCGTCGGCGCTGAGTTCGAGGGTGATCCGGATACCGGCGCGCACGATCGGGTCGTTCACGATCTGCCGGGCCATTTCGTGGCACAGCATCACGATCTGCTCGATCGCCGACACCTGCTCACGGCCGATCGCCTCGACCGACGCGATGGAGATCCGGTGTTGCTCACCGATGATGAAACGCGCCAGATCCTCTTTCGAACGGAAATGGAAGTACAAGGCCCCCTTCGTGATTCCGGCGTTCTCGACGATGTTGCCGAGTCTGGCTCCTTCGAAACCCGACTTCTCGAACATCTCCGCCGCCCCGCGGACGATCTGCTGTCGAGTCGCCGCAGCACGCGCCTGCTGAACCACGTTCACACCTTTCCCTGCCGCATGAGAGAAGAACGAAGACGATGAAAGCACGGAACACGCGCCCATTGCCCGGAGAGACGGTACCAGCGTCGACCGAAAGCGAGCGCGGTCGAACACCCTCTGCGCCTCTACGTGTCGCGGTCGTGGGAGCGACGGGCTTCATCGGGTCCGCCGCCGTGCGGGCCTTGGCATCGGCCGGGACCCCGTGCACCGCGGTCGCGCGCACACGCGCGAAACAGGACATTCCGGGCGTTCTGTCCGTGCAGGCGGATCTGACCGATCCGGCGAGTCTCGCCACGGCACTCACCGGCGCCGACATCGTGATCCACGCCGCGTCCTACACCGGCAGCGACCCGGCGCACTGCACCGCGGTGAACGTCGGCGGCACCGAGAACCTCCTGGCCGCCGCCGCGCGGAACGGCATCCGCCGGGTGCTCTACGTCAGCACCATCGGCGTGTACGGCCCCGGACCGCACGGCGGAATCGGTGAGTTCGACGCCACGCCCGCACCCGTTTCGGCGCTGAGCGCGAGCAGGCTGACCGCTGAACACCGCGTCCTCGAATCGGGCGGTTGCGTCGTCCGGCCCGGATTCGTCCACGGCCCCGGCGACCGCTGGTTCGTCCCCGGATTCATCCGGATCCTCGAGACGCTGGGCGCCTGGGTGGACGAGGGGCGGTCCCGGATCTCGGTCGTCGCGGCGACGGACCTCGCCCGCCTACTTGCGACCCTCGCCGCGCATGCCCCGGCACATTCCGGCGACGTGTTCCACGCCTGCCATCCCGACCCCGTCACCGTCCGCCAACTCGGTCGGGCACTCGCGGACTCGGGCCGCCTGCGACTGCCGGACAGCTCTCTCACCTTCGACGACGCCGTCACCGCCGGAACCCGCCACGGCCTCACCGAACGGCACCTCGACCTGATCGGCCGCGACCACTGGTACGACCCCACGCGCCTCCTCACCGCGACCGGCGCGACGTTCAGCCACGGTCCCCTCGACAACCTCCCGGCGTGACGAGGTCCGGCGGGAAGTCGGTGGACGGAACGTCGTTTGCGGTCCGCCGTCGGGGTGTATACCCGGATAGAGATCGATTTCCCCCACCTGACGGAGTGTCGAGATGGCCCTTCTCGCCGAGATCGTCGTGGACACCGAAGGCGACAGCCGGATAGTGGTCCTCTATCCCGTGATGTGGCTGTTCATCGCGGTTCTGGTGACGTTCGTGGTCACCCGGCTCATCACCCGACGCATCCGCTCTCGAGGAGCGGAACCCGCGGACGACGCCGTGGACCCTGGGGGCGGTCTGATCGGCGACATCACGGTCGGCGGAGTGCACCTGCACCACCAGGTTTTCGGAATCATGTTCATGACGCTGGCGGGATTGGCACTGATCGCGACCACCCCGGAGGGCACCGCACTCAACGTCTTCGCCGCACTGTTCGGGGTCGGTCTCGCGCTGACCTTCGACGAGTTCGCGCTGTGGGTGCACCTCGACGACGTGTACTGGAGCACGTCCGGCCGGAAGTCGGTGGACGCGATCTTCTGCGCGCTCATGATCACCGGTCTGATGATCGGGGGCGCCGAACTCGTGAGCGGGCAGATCGGCACCGCGCAATGGTGGACGTCGATCGGCTATCTGCTCATCTCACTCGGCATCTCGCTCATCTGCCTGCTCAAGGGCAAGTTCGTGACGGGGATCGTGGGGATCGTGTTCCAGCCGGTCGCGATCGTCGGCGCGATCCGCCTGGCCAAGCCCGATTCCTGGTGGGCGGTCCGCCGCTACGGGACCCGGCCGCGCCGGCTCGCCCGCTCCCAGGCACGTTTCGGAGAGCGCTACCACGCCCGCTGGAATCGGGCGCGTGACTTCGTCGCCGGACCGCCGGACCCCCGTCACGCCGAAACACAGAGCTAGCCTTCGTCCGCCGTCCGCGAGCGTCCCATCATCTCCAGGCCCGCCATCGCCTTCTCGGCGCCTGCCTCGTCCACCTTCTCCATCGCGAATCCCATGTGGATGACGATCCAGTCGCCCGGTTCCAGGCTGACGTCCTCGGGCAGCATGCCGATGTTCACCTTGCGCTGTTCACCGACGACGTCGACGAGCGCGAGTTGGTTGCCGTAGCCCTCCAGCATGCGCACCACCTGGCCGGGAATTCCGAGACACACGATTCAGCCCTCCGTCTTCTCCGGTTGCAGCGTCACTGCGTGAGGCGCCAGGAGTTGGTCCACGATTTCGAAGACGGCGTCGACGGCCGGTGCGACGGCGGCGGCGACGCGCGGTGACAACCCGATTCCCTCGTCGGTGTTCTCCACCTGGCAGCCCAGCACCACGGCCCGCGGCAGGGTCCCGCCGAGCGCGCGGAGGCTGGCGAACACCGCCCCCGGATCCATGCTGTGCGCGTCGAGCGGCGCCGCGGGCACCGAATCGGGGCCCACCTCGAACGCCCTCAACGCCCCCGGTTCACCCCGATCGGGAACCGCGTCGACCAGCAGCAACGCACCCCAGCCGTCGAGCAGTTCGTACGCCAGATGTGTTCCACGGATGCCGAAATCGACGGCCCTGACTCCCGCCGGCAGCGGCCTCGTCGCGACACCGCGCAGCACCTCGGGACCGAATCCGTCGTCGCCGAAGAAGATGTTGCCCACACCGGCAACCAGTACCCGCCTGTCCGTCACGGGGCCTCACATCTTGCGCATACGCATGTACCGCTTGATGTCGGGAAGCGAGAAGACGGCGACCGCCACTCCGGCGACCGCAAGCAACGCCAGCGCGGCGGTGGTGGCCTCTCCGAGAATCTTCATGACTGTTCATCCTTTCCGGTGTCTGCCGATACGGGCTCCACCTCGTCCGGGGCGAAGTACAGATACCTGCCGTACCACTCGTGCAACTCGGAGGCGGGGTCGTCGACCAGCACGACGCCGACGTGGGTGCCACCGTCGACGTCCGCGTGCACGGTCACCACCCGAGCGAGTTGTCCCGCGAAGAACAGGTCCTGGGCGTCGGCGCGGCGCGAGGGGTGGATCCGCACGACGGTGCCCTTCGCCACCCGGACGCCGTTCACGATCACACCGTCGATGTCGGGGCGCACGGCGGTGTCGGCGTCGGGATCCCACCACGGCACGTCGTCGGTCAGTTCCGGGACCAGCCCCATGTCCGGGAGGCCGCGCTGCTCCGGGATGTCGGTGCTCGGGAAGTGCGGGTTCCGCAGGACGCCGTGCATCTGGGCCAGTGTCGCCGGCGACATCTGCTCGCAGCGGTCGATGATCTGGGCGGCGAGTGGGTCGGTGGCGCGGGCCTGACGCTTCTCCTCCTCGGTCAGGGTCATGACGCGCAGGGTGAGGATCTCGTCGATCTCGGTGGCGTCGAACAGGGCGCCGTCGCTCTGCTCGGCCACCTCCGGGTGGTCGTACAGGATGATCGGCGACACCAGGACGAGGTCCGTCTCCCCCGCCAGCCCGGCCAGGACGGGGTAGCAGCGTTCTTGATGGCAAGTCGACGCGAGATCCGTGGCGTCGTCGGGCGGCTCGAGCAGGGAGACGAACTCGCCCCCCTCGGCGGCCAGCATCAGGTGAGCCCCGATCAGCGAGTGCCTGATGGCCGAGTCCTTCGACCACGTGCCGATCGCGTCGATCTTCACGTTCTCGATCGACACCTGCAGCACGTCCAGTCCGTCGTGCCGGTCGGAGCCGACGCGGACGACGGCGCGCAGCGGCCACCTGGTCCGCACCACGCGCCCGGCGAGGGTGCCGTCCTCCTCACGCAACTCCTCGACGTCCACTCCCCCGTCGACGTCCACGTCGAGCCGGCAGTCCTCGAGCTCCTCGGCCGGGTACGCCGCGCCCAGGTCGATCTCGCGTTCCACCGCCTCGTCCCACGACAGCCAGCTGCGGCCGGCGACGGTGAGTTCCTCGACCGGCTCGAAACCGGACCCCGCAACCTTCTCGACCTCACGCATCTGCAGTTGCAGGAAGCGGACGGTCACCGAGACGCCGGACCGCTGACCCGCGCGGGGGCGCATCAGCGTCTGACAGGACAGCCGCGGTTCCTCGCCGACCCCCGATTCCGCCGCACCCGGCGGTCCGAGGACGCCGAACTGCCAGCGCGATTGGTTCTTCGACGAACTCGCACGATACGGATACAGCAGGTAGCCCTCGTAGAGGACCGCGTCGGCCACGGCCCGGACTCGCTGCAGGGACGCCGGGGAGATCATGCGATCACCTCCCCGGCTCCCTGCAGCAGGTTTGCGATGGCGACGTCCAGCCCGAGGAGTCCGTGCGCCGCCTTGTATTTCGCCAGTGCCGCCAGCGTGTCGTGGTCGAGGCGCACCCAGCCCGTGTTCGGGTAGTGCGCCTGGACGAGTTCGCGCCACACCGCCACCGGCAGGTCGTACGTCGATTCCCGGTCCCACGGAATCCGTTCCACGCCGAACCCGGCGACGCCTCGCGTGAAGACCGTTCCGCTGAACAGGAACACCAGCGGCACCGTCGACCCGGCCTCGTCCAGGGCGTGCAGGTACTTCGAGGCCGTCACCTCGAAGTCGTACGTGCACGGCAGCGGCAACTCCACCGTGCTCGACCCGGTGAACCCCTGCGCCACGGTGCTGGTCTGCATCCACTGGAACGGTTTGAGTGTCGACGTCCACCGCTCGCGGGGCCCGAACAGATCGAGCAGACCCTCCACCTCGGTGTCGGTGTAGCGGCGGCGCTGCGGGTCGATGCGCACCTGGCACCGCACGGCCATCGCGTGCACGACAGCGCCGCTCGACTCCGTCACCTCCACCCGCGCAGTGAGATTCGGCGCAACCGCGAACGGTTCCGGGAACACGTCTTCCACACGGAACGTCAATTCGGTCACGTCGGCTCCTTCGCGACGCGACTGCGCGCCCGCACGTCGTCGAAAAACGTGTCGATGACCCGGCGAGCGTCCTGACCGCCGTCGAACCCCCGCCACACCTGCCGCAACTCGCCCACCAACTGGTAACAGGCGTCGATCGGAACGAGGTAGCACTCGGGGTCGCCCTCACCGTGCTCGGGGACCCGCAGCAACAGGGCTTCCGTGTCGGCGGACAGCTGGCCGAGCGCGGGGTTCACCGCGAGCACACCGTCCCAGGCGTCGAGGGGCAGTTCCGATTCGGTCGCGCCCGCCGGACCGGGATAGAACGCGACGGTCTTGGCCAGCAGCGAGTTCCGGAACACGAACGCGAGCCCAACGGGGATCTGCAGTTCGTCCCAGCGTCCGGGCGCGAGTTCGAAGTTCGGAAACGACAGGTAGCGTTCCGGGACGGCCCGGAACCGCAGTTCGGCTTTTTCGTCGGTGAACAGCAGGTAGCACCCGCGGCACACGCACATCAGTTGCCGGTCCTGCACGTTCACGACGTGCTGGTGGGCGTCGGCGATCGGCACGGCACACATGTCGCACCGTTCCCCGACCACCGGTGTGGGCCGCTCGGACGCGATGCGCTGCAGAATGCGCAGCCCGTTCCCCGACGGGCTCATCACGCCACCTCCGCGGCGGGCACGGCCACGGAGACGACGCCGTCGCGCACGAGGACCGGGAGCGGCGAGAGCGTTTCGGCGCCCGCGTCGCCGTCCAGGCGCAGGCCCGCGCGACGCGGGTCGAAATGCGCCCTGCACGACGGGCAGCGCAGCACCGCGTCCCCCACCTGCCCGCCCGCCCTGCGTTGCAGCGTGGCCCCGGCGAGTGAGTTGGTGCAGGCGGCGCACCGGTCCCGGTAGGCGAACAACTGCTCCCCGATCCGGCACACCAGGACCGGGAGTCCGGCGACGGAGAACCCGGCCACCTCCCCGGGCGTGAGTTCCTCGAGTTCGGGCACCGACACCCACGTCCCGGTGCCCGTCGACCCGTCCATTCCGTTCGGATGAACATGGGAGAACAGCGATTCCGCCGCGATCAGCCCGGACCCGGCGGCGGGGGTGGCGCCCACCACTTCGATGTCCACCGTCTCCGGCGCGGCCGCCAGCACGGCGTCCTTGACGGCGAGTTCCAGCGTCACCGCCGACGACGGGCAACTCTGACAACTTCCGGTCAGCCGTATCCGCACCACACCGTCCACCACACCGAGCAGTTCGACGTCACCGCCGTGGGAGCCCAGGTAGGGGCGCACGCTGTCGAGGGCGGTGGCAACCCGCGTCTCGACGTCGTGCGGATGAAGTCCGTTCACGAGGAGCAGGCTGGCCACGAGTTCGTCGGAGGCGAGACGCTCAATGAGGTCGTCGTCGCGGTCGCCGATGATGTCCAGGACACGCTGCAACCCGGCGCCGTAGAGTTCGACCACCTCCCGGACCAGTTGCTCGGCGCGCTCGCGGGCCACCGAGCCACCTGCCGAACTCGCGTCCAACAGGCTGTCGATCCGTTCGCCGGCTGTCCGCCACCGATCGGGGTCGTCTACTACTTCGTCACTCCCCCACGTCTCCGATCCGCCACTCTCCATGCGTACTCCGTCACTCGCCGGTCACGGACTGGGTCGGCGAATGCAGCTTCTCCAGTGTCTTTCCCTCACCGAGATACATGTGCACGCCGCAGGGCAGGCAGGGGTCGAAACTGCGGACGGTCCGCATGATGTCGATGCCCTTGAAGTGCTCCCGGTCGTTCTCCTCGAAGATCGGCTGACCCTGCACCGCGTCCTCGTACGGCCCCGGTGTTCCGAAGCTGTCGCGGGGGTTGGCGTTCCACGGCGTCGGCGGATACGGATGATAGTTCGCGATCTTGCCGTCGCGAATCACCATGTGGTGCGACAGGACTCCGCGCACCGCCTCGGTGAAGCCGCAGCCGATGCCCTCGTCGGGGACGTCGAACTTCTCCCACGTCTTCGTGTGCCCGGCGCGGATCTCGGCGAGCGCCTTCTCCGCGAAGTGCAGCGCGCACGCCGCCGCGTAGGCCTGGAAGTAGGTCCGCGCCCGGTCCCGCTCGATCGTGTTGCTGCCGTACTGCGGGATCTTCCATTCCAGCTCGACCGGGCCCTTCAGCGCGGTCTTCGGCAGGTTGATCTTCACGCTGTGACCCGTCGACTGCACGTACCCGATGTCGACGAGGCCCGCGAGGGCCGTACTCCAGAGCCGGGCGAGCGGCCCGCCGCCGGTGTCCAGTGCGAGGTGATCGGTGCCGTCGAACCACCGCGGCGACATCACCCAGCTGTACTTGTCCTCCATGTCGCGTTTCTGCGGGTGCGGGTTGGTGTGCTGGTTCCACGGGTGCCTGCGGTCGATCGGATTCCCCAGCGGATCGTTCTTCACGAACATCTCCTGGTCGGTCCAGTCGTCGTAATACGAACTGCCGAGCAGGATTCGGATGCCGAGGTTGATGTCGACGAGGGACGTCGTCACCAGCTTTCCGTCGACCACGACGCCGGGCGTCACGAACATCGCCCGACCCCACTTCTCCATGTCCTTGTAGGAGAAGTTGCACACCGCCGGATCCTGGAACGACCCCCAGCAGCCGAGCAGGGTCCGGCGCAGACCGACCTTCTCGTAGCCGGGCATCGCCTCGTAGAAGAAGTCGAACAGGTCGTCGTGCATGGGCACGACCTTCTTCATGAACTCCACGTAGCGCATCAGACGCGTCGTGTAGTCGGTCATCAGCTGAATCGTCGCGACCGTTCCCACGCCACCCGGGTACAGGGTGGACGGGTGAACGTGCCGACCCTCCATGAGACAGAACATCTCTCGGGTCCACCGGCTGACCTGCAACGCCTCCCGGTAGAACTCACCGGTGAACGGGTTCAGCGACCGCATGATGTCGGCGATGGTCTTGTAGCCGTGTTCCCCGGCGTGCGGCGCCTCGGTCTTCTCGGCCTGCGCCAGCACCCCCGGATTCGTCTCGGAAACCATCTTCTCGCAGAAGTCCACACCGACGAGGTTCTCCTGAAAGATGTTGTGATCGAACATGTATTCCGCGGCCTCGCCGAGGTTGACGATCCACTCGCCGATGTTCGGGGGTTTCACACCGTAGGCCATGTTCTGGGTGTAGCACGAACACGTCGCATGGTTGTCACCACAGATGCCGCAGATACGGCTCGTGATGAAGTGGGCGTCGCGTGGGTCCTTACCCTTCATGAAGATCGAATAGCCTCGGAAGATCGACGAAGTGCTGTGGCACTCCACGACTTCCTTCTGCTTGAAGTCGATCTTCGTATAGATGCCCAGGCTGCCCACGATGCGCGTGATCGGGTCCCACGCCATCTCGACCAGGCCGTCGGATTCCGACTTGTGCGAAGGTTCCGGAATGATCGTTGTCATCGACGTACCTCTCAGTGTTCGAGGCCGGCGGACCACCGCCCGAGACCCCGAGCGGGACTACCAGGTGCGTGTCGCGCCCGTGGTCAGTTTCGTACCGCGACTGCGCCAGTGCGGCTCTTTGTCCAGCGTGTTCTTGGTGATCTTGCGCAAACTCCGAATGGCCGAGCCGTACAGCCCGGACGCCGTCG
Source organism: Rhodococcus sp. T7 (assembly GCF_009872365.1). NCBI lineage: Bacteria > Bacillati > Actinomycetota > Actinomycetes > Mycobacteriales > Nocardiaceae > Rhodococcus > Rhodococcus sp. T7. The sequence goes on along the minus strand of NZ_WXYH01000332.1, from coordinate 13,745 downwards.
TCGAGAGTTTGCCGCCCGGCGGTTCATCCATGAACGGCATGAACTTGTCCGGGAAGCCCGGCATCGTGCACCCGATGCAGATACCGCCCACATTCGGGCACCCACCCACACCGTTGATCCAGCCCCGCTTCGGGACGTTGCACTTGACGACAGGACCCCAGCACCCCAGCTTCACGATGCACTTCGGTGAGCCGTACTCGGTGGCGAAATCACCCTGCTCGTAATAGCCGGCGCGGTCGCAGCCCTCGTGCACCGTGGCACCGAACAGCCACTGCGGACGCAGCGCGTCGTCGAGCGGGATCATGGGCGCCTGCTCGGTGGCCATGTAGAGGAGATACGTCAACGTCTCCGACAGATTGTCCGGCTGGATCGGGCAACCGGGAACGCAGACGATCGGAATGCCCGCCTTCGACTTCCAGTCCCAGCCGAGATAATCGGGAACACCCATCGCACCGGTCGGATTGCCCGCCATCGCGTGGATACCGCCGTACGTCGCGCACGTGCCCGCCGCGACGATCGCCGTCGCCTTCGGTGCCAGACGGTCGAGCCACTCACTCGTCGTCACCGGCTGACCGGTCTCGGGATTGTTGCCGAAGCCGCACCAGTAACCCTCGTCGTGAAGTTGCTCGTTCGGGATGGAACCCTCCACCACCAGCACGAAGGGTTCGAGTTCGCCGCGGTCCGCCTTCCAGAACCACTCCAGGAAGTCGTCGGCGCCGCCCTCCGGACCGTTCTCGAAGTCGATCAGCGGCCAGTGCACGGCCACTTTGGGCAGGCCCGGCAGGGCTCCCAGGGCAATCTCCTCGACACTGGGCTGCGTCGCAGCCGTCAAGGCCACCGAATCGCCGTCGCAACTGAGTCCCGCATTGATCCACAGCACGTGAATCAGGGTGTCCTCGGCGTTGATTGCTTCCTGTGTCGGCATATCAGGTCGCTTTCCGGAGTGAACACAACTCCTGTCGCCACCGGAGTCGACCGTCGGCCCACCTGCGTGGCGCTGATATTTATTTAGCTCCGCCGCCGAGCGGATGTCAACGGTCCCCGGCGCGTCGCGCCGCGTCGTCCGGCCGCGTCGTGTAAAGGCGTCATTGCTTCGCGATCCAGTCGTACCACTGCTGGATGCCCTGACCGGTCTTCGCCGACAATGTGATCATCTGCAGGTCGGGGTTCACCGACCGGGCGTACTTCGTGCACAGGTCGACGTCGAAGTCCACGTACGGCAACAGGTCCGCCTTGTTCACGATCACCAGGTTCGCCGCCGCGAACATGTGCGGATACTTCAGCGGCTTGTCCGTCCCCTCGGTCACCGAGATCACCACCACCCGGCTCTTCTCACCGAGATCGAACAGTGCCGGACAGACGAGATTCCCCACGTTCTCGACGAACAGCAGCGAATTCGGTTCGGGGTCGAGGGCGGTCAGCGCGTCCCGCATCATCTCGGCGTCGAGATGACACCCGGCTCCCGTGTTCACCTGCACCACAGCACATCCCGTCGCCTTGATGCGGTTGGCGTCGAGCATCGTCTCCTGATCGCCCTCCACCACCGAGACCCGACGCTGCCCGCCGATGTCGGCGATGGTGCGTTCGAGCAGCGTCGTCTTCCCCGACCCCGGCGAACTCATCACGTTGAGGGCGAGCACCCCGCGCCCCGCCAGCCAACCCCGGTTGCGCTCGGCCGTGAGGTCGTTCTTCGCGAGCACCTTCTGCTCGAGGGTGACCGTCTCGGTCGCGCGCTCGTGGGGGTGTTCGTGAGTGTGTGGGTGGTCGTGGTCGTGGTCTTGGTCGTGGGGGTGCTCGTGAGTGTGCTCGTGGTCGTGCGGGTGCTCGTGGTCGTGCGGGTGCTCGTGGTCGTGCGGCACCGTGATCCTGGTCCCGGTCTCGTCTCCGCATCCACAGGTGGCACACATTTGCGTCAGCTCACTTCCATCGAGAGGATTCGTAGTTCCCGACCCGACGTGACCTCCACGTCCGCACTTCCGCACGGGCACAGCAACACCAGGTCCGTGAGCACGAAGTCGTCGCCGCATGCACGGCAGTGCGCACCGCCCGGAGTGTGGTCGATGTCGAGACGGGCACCGTGCGCGACGGTCCCTTCGGTGACCAGTTCGAAACAGAACTGCATCGAATCGGCGACCACCGCAGTCAGCGCCCCCACCTGCACCCGCACGCTGTGGACCGTCCGTCCCGCGGCGGTCTCGCAGACGGCGTTGACGACGCTCTGGGTGATTGCCAATTCGTGCATCACGGCCCCGTTCAGGACTCGTCTCTATCCTGTTCGAGCGTAGCGCTTCGCACCCGTGAGTACTTGTTAACCGCCGGCGGTTAAGAAGTACTCACAGGCGTTCGATGATGGTGGCATTCGCGGTGCCGCCGCCTTCGCAGATGGTCTGCAGGCCGTAGCGGCCGCCGGTGCGTTCGAGTTCGTTGAGGAGCGTCGCCATCAGTTTCGTGCCGGTCGCGCCGAGTGGGTGGCCGAGGGCGATCGCACCGCCGTTGACGTTGACCTTCGCCGGGTCGGCGCCGGTCTCCGCGAGCCACGCGAGGACCACCGGCGCGAAGGCCTCGTTGATCTCGACGAGGTCGATGTCGTCGATGCTCAGGCCGGTCTTCTCCAGCGCGTAGCGAGTCGCGGGAATCGGCGCGCTGAGCATGAAGATCGGGTCGGCGCCGCGGGCGCTGAGGTGGTGGATGCGGGCACGGGGCGTCAGGCCGTACCGCTCGACCGCTTCCGGTGAGGCCAGCAGCACCGCGCTCGCGCCGTCGGAGATCTGGCTCGCGACCGCGGCGGTGAGACGACCACCGTCGGTGAGGGTCTTCAGCGCCGCCATCTTCTCGAGGCTGGTCTCCCGCGGACCCTCGTCGGTGGTGAAGTCGCCGACCGGCACGATCTCGCGGTCGAAGCGACCTTCGGCGATGGCGGTCCGCGCCCGCTCGTGGCTCTGCAGCGCCCAGCGTTCGAGTGCCTCGCGGCTGATGTCCCACTTGTCCGCGATCAGTTCGGCGCCGTGGAACTGCGACACTTCCTGGTCGCCGTAGCGTTCGGCCCAGCCCGTCGATCCGCCGAACGGGGTGTCGAATCCGTACTGCTGCCCGACCACCATCGCCGAGGCGATCGGGATCTGGCTCATGTTCTGCACACCGCCGGCGACGATCAGGTCGGCGGTGCCGCTGAGGATCGCCTGCGCCCCGAAGTGGACGGCCTGCTGGCTCGACCCGCACTGCCGGTCGACGGTGACACCCGGGACCTCTTCCGGGTAGCCGGCGGCGAGCCACGCGGTGCGGGCGATGTTGCCCGCCTGCCCGCCGATCGCGTCGACACAACCGAAGACGACGTCGTCGACACCAGCCGGGTCGATGCCCGTGCGCTCGACGACGGCCTTGATGACGTGCGCACCCAGGTCTGCTGGGTGCACGCCGGACAGGCCACCGTTCCTCTTGCCGATCGGGGTGCGAACAGCGTCGACGATGTAGGCCTCGGTCATGTGAAACTCCTAGTCAGTGTTGGGGACTCCCGAGTCGTCGGTGTTACGGACTCGCAAGTCCGTCGAGGACGATCGAGAGGTACTGCTTGGCCACGGTGTCGACCGTGACGGAACCGCCGGGCCGGTACCAGCGGACGGCGACCCAGGCGGTGTCGCGGAGGAAGCGGAAGGCGAGTTCGACGTCGATGTCGGCCCGGAAGCTGCCGTCCTTCACCCCCGCCTCGAGCACACCCATCCACAGGTCGCGGAATTCGGTGTTCAGTTCGGACAGGTACGTGAAGCGCTCGTTGGCGACGAGATGCTTCACCTCGTCCTGGTAGATCGCGACCGCCGAGTGCGACGCGTCGATCGCCTCGTAGGACGTGGTGACCAGCGCTTCGAGGGTCGCGCGGCTGTCGAGTCCGGATGCGACGATCTCGCGGTACTTGCCGAACAGGTCGTCGAGGAAGCCCCGTAGGATTTCGTCGACCATCGACTCCTTGGAGTCGAAGTGGTGGTACAGGCTGCCCGACAGGATGCCCGCGGCGTCGGCGATGTCGCGGACGGTGGTGGCCCGCAGGCCGCGTTCGGCGAAGAGGGTGGCCGCGATGTCGAGGAGTTCGGCCCTGCGTCCGGACTTGCCGGTGGTGTCCTCGGGGGGTGGAGTCATCGTCACATCCTATCAACCAAGCGCTTGCTAGGGCCTTCGGCCCCGTGCGCCTTTTTGGTAGCTGGAACAACCAGAAAGGCGCACGGGTGGCGAAGCCGGCCTACGCCCGCTGCGACGAGATCGACACGACCTCGCCGGTGAGGTAGGTGGTGTAGTCGCTGGCGAGCATGGCGATGGTGGCGGCGATTTCCCACACCTCGGCGGCGCGCCCGAAGGCCTCGTCGGACGCCAGTTTGTCGAGGAATTCCTCGCTGGTGACCTTGGCGAGGAACGCGTGCCGCGCGATGGACGGTGCGACGGCGTTGATCCGGACCCCGTAATCGGCGGCCTCGATCGCGCTGCACCGGGTGAGGGCCATGACACCGGCCTTCGCCGCCGCGTAGTGGGCCTGCGAGTGCTGCGCCCGCCAGCCGAGGACGGACGCGTTGTTGACGAGGACGCCGTTGTGCTCCACGCCCTTGAAGTAGCGCAGCGCGGCGCGGGTGGCGCGGAACGTGCCGTTCAGGGTGATGTCGAGGACGCGGTCCCATTCCTCGTCGGTCATGTCGACGAGCGGCGTCTCGCCGCCGAGTCCGGCGTTGTTGACGAGGACGTCGATCCGGCCCAGGCTGTCGGCCGCCCCGGAAATCAGCGCGTCCACCTGGTCGGTGCTCGACACGTCGCACGTCAGCGCCTCGACGGCCTGCCCGGGAAATTCCGCGGCCAGTTTCTCCTTCGTCTCGGTGAGGCGGCGTTCGTGCCAGTCCGACACCAGGACGTCGGCACCCTCGAGCAGGGCACGACGCGCGGATGCGAAGCCGATGCCGGTGCCCGCGGCGGCGGTGACCACGACCTTCTTTCCTTTCAGCAGGTCGTGGCCCGGTGTCTCGACGGGTGCGGTGGCGAGCGGTGCGGGTTTGGTCACGGTCGTGCCTCTCGGGGGAGTCCGAGCACGCGCTCGGAGATGATGTTGCGCTGGATCTCGTTGGATCCGCCGTAGATGGTGTCGGCGCGGGTGAACAGGAACAGCCGTTGCCATTCGCCGAGTTCGAGATGTTCGGGGTCGGTGACGTCGGACGCCGGTTCGACGGGGGCGAGGAGTGACGACGCGCCCTGCACCTCCATCGCGAGCTGCCCGAGGTCGCGGTGCCAATTGGCCCACAGCAGTTTCGCGACGGACGCCTCGGGCCCGGACGTTCCGGCGTCGACGGCCTCGAGGGTCCGCAGGGCGTGGGCGCGCATCACCCGCAGTCCCACCCAGGCGCGGGCGATCTTCTCGCGAATGTTCGGGTCGGATGCCGCGCCGGTGGCTTTCGCGAGGTCGACGACGCCCTGCAGTTCGCGGGCGAATCCGATCTGCTGCCCGAGTGTGGACACACCGCGTTCGAAGGTAAGCAGTCCCATCGCGACCCGCCAGCCGTCGCCGGGTTCGCCGACCACCAGGTCGGCGTCGGTGACGGCGTCGTCGAAGAACACCTCGTTGAACTCGGACGTGCCGGTGAGTTGCTGGATGGGCCGGACAGTAACGCCGGGCTGGTCGAGGGGCACCAGCAGGAAGCTCAGTCCCTGGTGCCGCTTCGACCCGGGTTCCGTGCGGCACAGCACGAACGCCCACTGCGCGACGTGCGCGAGCGACGTCCATACCTTCTGGCCGTTGATCACCCACCTGTCGCCGTCGAGCCGTGCAGTGGTCGCGACGTTGGCGAGGTCGGAGCCGGCGCCGGGCTCGGAGTAGCCCTGCGCCCACAGTTCGGTGACGGTGTTGATCCCGGGCAGGAAGCGTCGTTTCTGTTCCTCGGTGCCGAACGCGACGAGCGTAGGCCCGAGCAGTTCCTCGCCGACGTGGCTGACGCGGGCCGGTCCCCCCGCCTTCGCGTATTCCTGGTGGAACACGACCTGCTGCGCCAGCGTGGCGCCGCGTCCGCCGTGTTCCTTCGGCCAGCCGAGGCACGTCCATCCGGCGGCGGCCAGGTGCCGGTCCCAGGCGAGCCGTTCCTCGAAGAACTCGTGCTCGCTGCCGGGGCCACCCTTGCCCTTCAGTCGGGCGAAGTCGCCGGTCAGGTTGTTGTTCAGCCACGTTCTGACGCTCTCGGCGAAGTCGTCGTCGGTGATCAGCCCGTCCGGGCTCTCGCTCTGGTCCACGTCTGTAAGATAACCTACCAAGCACTTGCTAGGTAGGTAGGGAGCCCAGTGACCGAACATCCGAGAACCATCCCGTCCGCCGTCATCCACGCCGCGCGTGCATACGGCGAGCTTCCGGCGGTGTCCGACGGCGACGTCCGTCTGACCTTCACACAACTGCATGACCGTGTCCGCGATTTCGCCGCCGCACTCTGCTCACAGGACGTGCGGCCCGGCGACCACGTCGCGGTGTGGTCGCCCAACACGTATCACTGGGTGGTCGCGGCGCTCGGCATCCACTACGCCGGCGCGACGCTCGTCCCGATCAACACCCGGTACACCGCACCGGAGACCCTCGACATCCTCGAGCGCACCAAGACGACCGCGCTCGTCGTCGCGGGCAACTTCCTCGGCACCGACCGGTACGCGTTGCTGCGCGACGAGTCGAGCACCCTCGACCTGCCGACGGTCGTCCGCGTGCCGGTCGACGGCGGCGACGCCCCGACCCCGGGTGTCGTCGACTTCGACGACTTCCTCGCCCTCGCCGACGAGGACACCCGCGCCGAGGCCGACGCCCGCGCGGCCGCCGTCTCCCCCGACGACGTCTCCGACGTCATGTTCACCTCGGGCACCACGGGCCGGAGCAAGGGGGTGATGAGCGCGCACCGGCAGTCGGTGGGCATCGCCCGGGCGTGGGGCGAGTGCGCGGACGTGACGTCGGACGACAACTACCTCATCATCAACCCGTTCTTCCACACCTTCGGCTACAAGGCCGGCTTCCTGGTGTGCCTGCTGAACGGCGCCACGGTGGTGCCGATGGCCGTGTTCGACGTGCCGAAGGTGATGGCGACCGTGCACGACGAGCAGATCACCGTGCTGCCCGGTGCCCCGACGATCTTCCAGTCGATCCTCGACCACCCCGACCGCCCGAAGTACGACCTGTCCAGCCTGCGGGTCGCGATCACCGGTGCGGCCGCCGTGCCCGTCGCGCTGGTGGAACGCATGCAGTCGGAACTCAGCTTCGACGCCGTCCTCACCGCCTACGGCCAGACCGAGGCCGTGGTGGTCACCATGTGCCGGACCGACGACGACCCGGTGACCGTCTCGACCACGTCCGGTCGCGCGATCCCCGGGATGGAGGTCCGGATCGGCGACCACGGCGAGATCCTGGTGCGCGGCGAGAACGTGATGCTCGGTTATCTCGACGACCCCGAATCGACGGCCAAGACCATCGACGCCGACGGCTGGCTGCACACCGGCGACGTCGGGACGCTCGACGACCGCGGGTACGTCGACATCACCGACCGTCTCAAGGACATGTACATCTCCGGCGGGTTCAACGTGTATCCCGCTGAGGTGGAGAACGCCCTTGCCAGGCTCGACGGTGTCGCGGAGTCTGCCGTCATCGGTGTTCCCGACCAGCGGATGGGCGAGGTCGGGCGCGCGTTCGTCGTGGCGAAGGCGGGTACCGCGCTCGCCGAGGACGACGTGATCGCGTTCTGCAAGGAGCGCCTCGCCAACTTCAAGGTGCCCCGCTCGGTGCGCTTCGTCGACTCCCTGCCCCGGAACCCCTCCGGGAAGGTCATGAAAAACGTTCTGCGTGAGGAGAAGAAATGACGGTTCCGGACGAGGGTGACGTCGTCACCTACGACGTGCGCGACGGTGTCGCGTTCGTGACGCTCAACCGCCCCGATTACCGCAACGCCCAGAACTCGGTGATGACGTACGCCCTCGACGCCGCGTTCGAGCGGGCCGTCGAGGACGACAACGTGAAGGTGATCGTCCTCGCGGGCAACGGAAAGCACTTCAGCGCCGGGCACGACATCGGTACCCCGGGCCGCGACCATCACGTCCGTTACGACAACAAGGCCGTGATGTGGTGGGACCACGTCGACAAGCCCGGCGGCGACCAGCGCTACGCCCGCGAGATGGAGGTGTACCTGGGGATGTGCCGGCGGTGGCGGGAGATCCCGAAGCCGACGATCGCGATGATCCAGGGCGCCTGCATCGCCGGCGGTCTGATGCTGGCGTGGGTGTGCGACCTGATCGTCGCGTCCGACGACGCCTTCTTCTCCGATCCGGTCGTACGTATGGGCATTCCCGGGGTCGAGTACTTCGCGCACCCGTGGATGCTGGGACCGCGGTTCGCGAAGGAAATCCTCTACACCGGTGACCGGTTCACCGCGCAGCGCGCGTACGAGGTGGGGATGGTCAACCGCGTCGTGCCGCGCGAGGACCTCGAAACGGAGACCCTGGCGATCGCCGGCCGCATCGCCGCGATGCCCCGGTTCGGTCTCGCGCTCACCAAGAAGGCCGTCAACCAGTGCGAAGACCAGATGGGCATGCGTAACGGGATGGATTCGGTGTTCGGACTGCATCACTTCGCGCACGCACACAACGCCGAGGTCGACTCGGATTCCCTCGGCGGCATGGACGCCAAGTCGATGGCGGCGAGCGCCCGCAACGAGAACGGGGCCAAGTAAGTGGATCTGGAGTACGACGACGCCACCCTCGCCTTCCGCGACGAGGTCCGGGCGTTCCTGAAGGCCAACGTTCCCGCCGAACCGCTGCCGTCGATGGACACGGCCGAGGGGTTCGAGGCGCACCGCCGGTGGGAGCGCACCCTCGCCGACGCGCGGCTGTCCGTGGTGTCGTGGCCGGAGGAACTCGGCGGCCGGGACGCGTCCCTGCTGGAGTGGGTGGTGTTCGAGGAGGAGTACTACCGCTCCGGCGCGCCGGGACGCGTCAGCCAGAACGGCATCTTCCTGCTCGCCCCGACGCTGTTCGAGCATGCCGACACCGAGCAGTTGGCCCGGATCATGCCGCGCATGGCCCGCGCCGACGACATCTGGGCGCAGGCGTGGTCGGAACCCGAGTCGGGCAGCGACCTCGCGTCGCTCCGCTCCACCGCCCGCCGCGTTGACGGCGGCTGGGTGCTGAACGGGCAGAAGACGTGGAGTTCGCGCGCGAGCTTCGCGGACTGGGGTTTCGGGCTGTTCCGGTCCGACCCGGATGCCCAGCGCCACAAGGGCATCACGTATTTCATGTTCGACCTGCGGTCGCAGGGTGTCACCGTCCGCCCGATCGATCAGCTCGACGGCGAACCCGGCTTCGCGGAGATCTTCCTCGAGGACGTCTTCGTCCCGGACGACCCTGCGAACCCCGGAGAGTCGGGTGTGATCGGCGGCGTGAACGAGGGCTGGCGGGTCGCGATGAGCACGGCGTCGAACGAACGCGGGCTGTCGCTGCGCAGCCCCGGACGGTTCCTCGCCACGGTGGACCGGCTCGTCGCGCTGTTCCGGGACAGCGGCCGCACCGACGACACCGCGCTGCGCAATCGGGTCGCCGACGCCTGGATCGGCGCCCGCGCGTACCAGCTCAGCACGTTCGGGACCGTCACCTGGCTCGCCGACGGCGGACAGCTCGGCGCCGAGTCGTCGATCAACAAGGTGTTCTGGTCGGAGTGGGACATCACCACCCACGAGACCGCGCTCGAGCTGCAGGGCCCGTCGGCGGAGCTCGCCGACAACTGGATGGACGGCTACCTGTTCTCCCTCTCCGGTCCGCTCTATGCCGGCACCAACGAGATTCAGAAGAACGTGATCGCCGAGCGGCTGCTCGGCCTACCGAAGGCAGACCGATGAGATTCACACTCGACTCCTCCCGGACGGACTTCGCGTCGAGTATCGACGCACTGCTGTCGAAGGCCGACATGCCTGCGGTGATCCGGTCGTGGAACACCGGCGACACCGGCCCCGGCCTGAAGGTGTGGCAGCGCCTCGCCGAGACGGGCGTGAACGGACTGCTGGTGTCCGAGGAACACGACGGACTCGGCGCCGACGCCGTCGACCTCGTGGTGGCCGTCGAACAACTCGGACGCCATGCGGTCCCGGGGCCGGTGGCCGAGACCCTCGCCGTCGCACCGGCCCTTCTCGCGCAGGTGTCCCCGGACCGTTTGGCGGCATTGGCATCCGGGTCCCTCACCACCGTGGCCGCGGCGCCGCACGTGCCGTTCGCCGTGGACGCGGACTCGGCCGAAATGGTCCTGCTCGTCGACGGTGCGACCGTGAGTATCGGCGCGCCCGGCAACGCGCAGAGGTCCGTGGATCAGTCGAGGCGACTGTTCCCGCTCACCGCCGGTGACGCGCTGGGCGACGTCGATTTCGCGCCGGCGTTCGACCTCGGCGCACTCGCGACCGCGGCGCAACTGCAGGGTCTCGGGCAGACCCTGCTCGACGTCACCACCGATTACGCCAAGCAGCGCAAGCAGTTCGGCAAGGTGATCGGACAGTTCCAGGCCATCAAGCATCACCTCGCGGAAGTGGCTGTCGGGCTGGAGATGTCGCGGCCGCTGCTGCACGGTGCCGCGCTGGCCGTGCGGGACGGGTCCGCCGACGCGTCGCGGGACGTGTCGGCCGCGAAGGTGGCGTGCGGGGATGCCGCGTACCGGGCGGCGCGGGTGGCGCTCCAAGTGCACGGCGCCATCGGGTACACGCAGGAGCACGACCTGTCGCTGTGGCTGACGAAGGTCCGCGCGCTCGTGTCCGCGTGGGGCACACCGGCCTTCCACCGCGGGCGCGTCGTCGATTCACTGGTGGAGGCATCGTGAGTTTCGACAACGAGGAACGGGCCGCGCTGCGGGAGTCGGTGCGGGACCTGCTCGGCAAGCATTCCGACTCCGCCGCCGTCCGCCGGGCGATCACCACCGAACACGGTTACGACGAGTCCCTGTGGTCGAAATTGTGCGAGCAGATCGGCGTCGCCGCGCTCGCGGTCCCGGAGAAATACGACGGTGTCGGCGCATCACTGCTGGAAGTCCATGTGGTGCAGGAGGAACTGGGTCGCAGGCTGACGCCGTCGCCGATGCTCGGCAGCGCTGTGCTGGCCGCGCAGGCGCTGGTGCTGTCGGGGGACGACGACGCGTGCGCCCGGCTACTCCCCGCCATCGCGGCGGGCTCGGTGGCGGCACTGTGCTGGGCAGGTCCGGACGGGTGGAGCGACTTCGGCGTGACGGCGTCGGGCGAGACGCTGTCCGGGACGGCGTCGTACGTCCTCGGCGGTGACGTCGCGGACGTGCTGCTGGTCCTCACGTCCGACGGACTGTTCGAGGTCGACCCGGCGGCCGACGGTGTCACCCGGCGTCGGGTGCCGGCGATGGACCCGACGCGGTCGCTGTCGGAGGTGACGTTCGACGGTGTCGCGGCGCGTCGGTTGGTCTCCCCCACCGACCTCGTCGAGCAGGTGCGCACGATCGCACTGGTCGCGCTGTCGGCCGAGCAGGTCGGCGCGGCGACGGCGGCGCTGGAACAGACGGTCGAATATGCGAAGTCGCGCAAGCAGTTCGGGCGTGCCATCGGATCGTTCCAGGCGCTGAAGCACCGCATGGCCGACATGTACGCGCTCGTCGAGACGGCCCGGTCGATGTCGTACGCGGCGGCGCTGTCGGGGACGCACGACGATGCCGTCGTCGCGAAGGTGTACTGCTCCGAGGCGCTGCAACAGGTCGCGGCCGAGGCCATCCAACTGCACGGCGGCATCGCCATCACCTGGGAGCACGACGCGCAGTTGTACTTCAAACGCGCCCACGGGAGTGCACAGCTCTTCGGGCAGCCGCGGGAGTTCCTCCCCCACCTGGCGACGGCGGCGGGGCTGTAGGCGGCTCCGCCGCCCGTGCGCCTTTTTGGTAGCTCCAGCAACCAGAAAGGCTCACGGGTGCGGAGCGCCCGCCAGCCCCTCCAGATAGCTGGCGACCCCGTCCTCGTCGTTGCTGGGCAGGACGTGGTCGGCGAGGGCGAGGACTTCGGGCAGCGCGTTCGACGGGCACAGTGCCGTGCCTGCCCACGTCAGCATCGGGACGTCGTTGATGGCGTCGCCGGCGACCGCGACCTCTGCCGTGGTGATCCCGTCGACGGCGCACAGTGCGGCGAGGGCGCTCGCCTTGGACACACCGGACGCCGCCATCTCGACGTACGGCGCACCGGAATGCGTCAGCTCGACGCCGTCGACGCCGGCGGCCACCGCCGCGCGGAACAGGGCGGCGCTGGGCACCTCGGGGTGCCGGGCGACGATCTTCACCATCGGCTCGTCCATGTCGGGCAGCAGTTCCGACAGCGTCATCTCGTGCGGATGCCGGTGGTGGTCGGCGAACTCGCACAACGCCGCGTACGCCGGTTCGGCGACGAACCGCGTCGGGCCGACGTTCGCGAACACCACGCCGGGCATCAGCGTCCGCACCCGGTCCATCGCCGCCGCGGCCGACGCCATCGCGATGGTCGTCGTCGCCGTGATCACCGGGGTTCCGTCGGCCAGGTCGAGGACGACGGCACCGTTCGCGCAGATCGCCTTGCCGCGGAATCCGCACGACTGCGCGAGTTCGTGCACCGAATGCCGGGCACGGGCCGTGGCCCACACCACCTCGACCCCCGACCGTCGCGCATCCTCCATGGCCTGGGCGGTGCGCGGGGAGATCGTGCGGTCCGATCGCAGCAGGGTGCCGTCGAGGTCCGTCGCCAGTAGCCGAATTCGGGTCACCTCCGCATGATGCCAGGCGGCGCATGTACCCAGTCGATAGCCTGGACAGCATGAGTCCTCGAGTACCCAGCATCGTGCTGAATTCCGGAACCATCGTCCCCCAACTCGGCTTGGGGGTCTGGCAGGCCGACAACGACGAGACCGAACACGCCGTCGGGTTCGCCCTGGACGAGGCGGGCTACCGGCACATCGACACAGCCGCCGCGTACGGCAACGAGGAGGGCGTCGGCCGCGGCATCGCGAACTCGGGAGTCCCGCGCGAGGACATTTTCCTCACCACCAAGTTGTGGAACTCGGACCAGGGCTACGAGCCGGCGTTGAAGGCGTTCGACGCCAGCCTCGGACGCCTCGGTGTCGACTACGTCGACCTGTACCTGATCCACTGGCCGCTGCAGGACGACGACCGCATCCTCCGCACCTGGGATGCGCTGGAGAAGATCGCCGAGTCCGGGCGCGCCAAGGCGATCGGCGTGTGCAATTTCGAGCCGCGTCACCTGCAGTTGCTGATCGACCGGGGCGGCGTCGTCCCGGCGGTCGACCAGGTGGAGTTGCATCCGCATCTGGCCCAGCAAGAGGTCCGGGGATTCGCCGTCGAGCACGGCATCGCCGTCGAATCGTGGAGCCCGCTCGGCGGCACCAGCAACTCGGGCTGGGGCGACGACTCCAAGCCGAACATCCTGCTCACCGATCCGATCATCACCCGCATCGGCGACCGGCACAGCAAATCCCCGGCCCAGGTGCTGATCCGCTGGCATCTGCAGAGCGGGCTGATCGTCATCCCCAAGTCGGTCCACGAGTCGCGGATCCGCGAGAACATCGACGTGTTCGATTTCGAACTCAGCGAGCAGGACCTCAGCGAGATCGAGACGATGGACGACGGCGCCCGCGTCGGCGCGCACCCGGACGAGTTGAACATCGACGCACCGGAGTAGGCGGCTTCGCCGCCCGTGCGCCTTTCTGGTTGCTCCAGCTACCAAAAAGGC
>NZ_WXYH01000331.1:0-60576 GCF_009872365.1 Rhodococcus sp. T7 | reverse complement strand
CTGGTCGCGAAGGCGAAGGCCCTGGCGGTGGAACTCGATGCTGCCGCGGTGGTGGCCCGGTACCGCAAGGCGGTGTCGGAGCGTCGGGTGACGACGCGTCCGGCGCCGGATTCGATGGCGTATCTGAGTGTGCTGATGCCGATGGAGCAGGCGGTCTGTTTGCAAGCGACGTTGCGTCGGGATGCGGACAGTCTCATCGCCACCGGCGAGAGTGGTGGCCGCACCCGGAATCAGTTGATGGCGGATTTGCTGTTCGACCGCGGCACCGGAGCCTCGGTGGCCGATGGTGTGCCGGTGGCGGTGAATCTGGTGATCTCCGACGAGGCGTTGTTGGCAGGGGAGAACGAGGCGGCGGATCTGGCGGGGTTCGGTCCGGTGCCGGCGGGGATCGCCCGGCAGTTGGTGGCGAATGCCCTCGATGGTGATACCGCGGTGACCCTACGAAACGTGTACTCGTGTCCGTTGTCGGGTGCGTTGACGGCGATGGAATCGCAGTCGCGGGCGTTCCCGAAAGGCTTGCGGACGTTGATCGACCTGCGGGACCGGACGTGCCGCACCCCGTGGTGTGATGCGCCGATCCGCCATCACGATCACATCCTCTCCCGCCGCAACAAGGGCGCCACCACCGCCCACAACGGGGCCGGTTTGTGCGCGGCCTGCAACTACGCGAAGGAAGGCGACGGCTGGACCGCCCGCCCCGTCAGACGGCACGGCCGCACGCATCTCTTCGACCTCGGCACCCCAACCGGGCATCACTACCGGTCGGCGGCCGCGCGCCTGCCGTCCGCGGCGCGACGGTCGGAGATCGAGGCGATCCTGATCGCGCACCTCCGAGCGTCATGAGGAGATCAGCAGTCGATGACGAGCCAGCCGCCGTGATGCTCGAACACCTCGAACGGGCGTCCCGTCGATTCGCCGAGTTCGGTGAGCGACGGTGTGTCGAAGGTGCGGATGTGTCCGTGGCAGGCCGTTGCCTCTTCCTCGTAGGGGACGGCGACGACAACCCGTTCGCGGGCGACCCGGAGAGCCTCGGATATCACTGCAGCCCCGATGTTTTCGTCGACGTGCTCGAGGAGGTGGATGGCGGTGACGGTGTCTGCGCTGTCGTCGGGGACCGGCACGTGCGCGGCGTCGCACACGACGGTGCGCAGATCGAGTCCGAGTTCCGGTGCCACCGCGTCGAGGAGGGTCATGGTGCCGGGAAGGATGTCGGTTGCCGTGACGGACCGTCCGGCGCGGGCGAGTCGCAAAGGGAGGAAGCCGAAGCACGACCCGAGGTCGAGGACGGAGCCGCGGACCAGTTGTTCCGCCTTCTCGTGGATCGGTGCGAAGTCGGCGGTGCCGTCGAACAGCTCGTTCAGCGAGTTGCGGTAGTAGACGGTCCACGCCTCGAGCGCACCGTCGACGGTGGAGCGCACCAGTCCGACCATCGTCGATTCGAACTCACCCTGACCGAAGTCGGCATCCTCGATGGACGCGGTGACCGAGGCGACGAGTCTCTCGCTCAGATCCTCGGGTGTCAGGGCGTGCGTGACCCGCAATCGGTCGCCGTCACGGGTGAGGGTGAGCGGCCCGTCCGCGACCCGCTCGACCGTGACGTGACCGTGTGACCACAGCCCGGGTTCGCACGGAGCGAGAGAGTCGAACGCGGGCGTGTCGAGAGTGGAAGTCATTCGAAGCAACCTTGCCGAGAGGTGATGGCGGGAGTGGGTCAGGTTCGGGTGTCGGGCTCGCCGAGGGAACTCAGCCCATCGTAGAGCGATTGCATTCCGCTGGCGAGTAGTTCGTTCAGTTCGAGCGAATCGTCGTCGAGCCACTGCTCGTACGCCGACATCGCAACGCCGAGTAGAAGATAGCCGACGGTCCGCGGAACGTGGTCGGTCGGTGAGACCCCGAGCCGGCTCGCGACGTACTCGGCGATGACGTTGCGCCACCCTTCGTACATCACCACCGAATACGCCTGCAGGGCGGGCACTCGCAGGATCAGTCCCATGCGTTTGCGGTGGTTGACCTCCTCGCTCTCGGGAAACGCGTTGAACTGCAGGAGTGCTGCGGTGAGCCCGTCGACGATCGGGATGTCGCCGGGTTGCGCGGCGAGTTGAGCGCGCATTTCGGCGAGGTGGGCGTCGAAGTCGCCCCACGGGATCGCGTTCTTGGACGGGAAGTAGCGGAACAGGGTGCGGCGGGCGATGCCGGACGCCTCGGCGACTTCGTCGACGCTGGTGGCGTCGAACCCCTGTTCCGTGAACAGCTCGATCCCGACGGTGCTGATCCGATCCTGCGTGGTGGACGGGCGCCGCCCTATCCGACTGGATGGTTTTCGCCGACTTCTCAACTTTCGTACCCTCCCGAGCTGTCATTCTGCACTCGATGCCATTACAGTGGTGAGGCGAGTCACAGGAATGGTCACCTATGACGGGGAACATCCCTCCGGCTCGCGCCGTATCACCGAACAGTAGGAGGAAATCATGTCGGATCGCGACAACAACGTGCTGGAAAACGACTTGGTCGAGGAATCCCTGGTGGAAGAGGTCTCGATCGACGGCATGTGCGGCGTGTACTGATCATGTCCGCTCCAGCATCTGCTTCAGTGACCGGCAACGCCGGTATCGATCTCGATGTGGGCTGGAAGCTTCATCCGCAGGTGGCGCTGCGTCCCGAACCTTTCGGGGCGCTGCTCTACCACTTCGGGACGCGCAAGCTGTCGTTCCTGAAGAACCGCACGATCGTCGCGGTGGTCGAATCGCTTCCCTCACACGCCGACGCCCGGTCCGCACTGCGGGCGCAGGGTATCGGGGACGACGCGGCCGCGCAGTACGCGCGAGCGCTCGGCACGTTGGCCGAGTCGCACATGATCGTCCCCGCCTGACCAGCTCTCTTCACCCCGTACCAGAGGACACAGCCCATGACCTCCATGCTCGAAAGGCCTTCCGCCGCCCCGGTCGGCCGCCTCGTCGACCAGTTCGAACTCGGTCTCGACGCCCCGATCTGCCTGACCTGGGAATTGACCTACGCGTGCAACCTGTCGTGTGTGCACTGTCTGTCCTCTTCGGGCCGGCGTGACCCGCGGGAGCTGAGCACCGAGCAGTGCAAGTCGATCATCGACGAACTGCAGCGCATGCAGGTGTTCTACGTGAACATCGGTGGCGGCGAGCCGACGGTTCGCTCGGACTTCTGGGAGCTGGTCGACTACGCGACCGCCCACCAGGTCGGGGTGAAGTTTTCCACAAACGGGGTGAAGATCGACAAGAAGGTCGCCGCCCGGCTCGCGGCCAGCGACTACGTCGACGTACAGATCTCCCTCGACGGTGCAACGGCCGAGGTCAACGACGCCGTCCGTGGTCCGGGTTCGTTCGCGATGGCGGTGCGGGCGCTCGAGAATCTGTCCGAGGCCGGTTTCAAGGACGCCAAGATCTCCGTGGTGGTCACCCGGCACAACGTGTCCCAGCTCGACGACTTCAAGGCGCTGGCCGACAAGTACGGCGCCACCCTGCGCATCACCCGGTTGCGACCGTCGGGGCGCGGCGCGGACGTGTGGGACGAACTGCATCCCACGCAGGCGCAGCAGCGCGAGCTGTACAACTGGCTGGTCGCCAACGGCGAGGGTGTGCTCACCGGCGACTCCTTCTTCCACCTGTCCGCCTATGGCGACGCGTTGCCCGGCCTGAATCTGTGCGGCGCCGGACGGGTGGTGTGCCTGATCGACCCGATCGGCGACGTCTACGCCTGCCCGTTCGCGATCCACGACCAGTTCCTCGCCGGAAACATCGTGGCGGACGGCGGTTTCCAGCAGGTGTGGCAGACGTCGGAGCTCTTCCAGGAGCTGCGGTCCCCGCAGACCGGCGGCGCGTGCAGCAAGTGCAACCACTACGACTCCTGCCGCGGCGGGTGCATGGCCGCGAAGTTCTTCACCGGCCTGCCGATGGACGGCCCGGACCCCGAATGTGTGATCGGCAACGGCGAACTGGCGTTGGCTGCCGCGGGGGAGATCCCCAAATCCAGTGTCGACCACTCCCGCACCGGCCAGCGCCGGACTCCGCGGGCGCCGGTTCCGTTGACGCTGATGGTGCGTCCGCCGGCAAAGATTTGTGACGAGAACCCGCTTGCGGGCATGGACCAGACGTAACGACGTCTGCCGGGTACGAGAGGTATTTCCATGGGTAAGAATCCGTTCTTCGAGACGGTGGCCGAGGCTCAGCGACGCGCGAAGAAGCGCCTGCCGAAGTCGGTGTACGCGGCGCTGATCGCCGGGTCCGAGCGGGGCGTGACGGTCGACGACAACATCGCGGCGTTCGGCGAACTGGGGTTCGCCCCGCACGTGGTGGGGCTGTCCGACAAGCGTGAGCTGTCCACGACCGTGATGGGCCAGCCGATTTCGCTGCCCGTCATCATCTCCCCGACCGGTGTGCAGGCGGTGCATCCCGACGGTGAGGTCGCTGTCGCGCGTGCGGCGGCGGCACGGGGAACGGCGATCGGTCTCAGCTCGTTCGCGAGCAAGTCGGTCGAGGAGGTCACGGCGGCCAATCCTCAGACGTTCTTCCAGATGTACTGGGTCGGCAGCCGGGAGGTGCTGATCCAGCGGATGGAACGCGCCCGCGCCGCGGGGGCGACCGGACTGATCATCACCACCGACTGGTCGTTCTCGTACGGACGTGACTGGGGTAGCCCGGCCATCCCCGAGAAGATGGACCTGAAGGCCATGCTCCAGTTCGCGCCGGAGGGAATCACCCGGCCGAAGTGGTTGTACGAGTTCGCGAAGACCCGCAAGATCCCGGATCTGACCACCCCGAACCTGGCGCAGCCCGGTCAGGAACCGCCGACCTTCTTCGGCGCCTACGGCGAGTGGATGCAGACGCCGCTGCCGACGTGGGACGACATCGCGTGGCTGCGTGAGCAGTGGGGCGGGCCGTTCATGCTCAAGGGTGTCATGCGGGTCGACGACGCGAAGCGGGCCGTCGACGCCGGTGTCACCGCGATCTCCGTGTCGAATCACGGTGGCAACAACCTCGACGGCACCCCGGCGCCGATCCGCGCGCTGCCCGCCATCGCGGAGGCCGTGGGCGATCAGGTCGAGGTGCTCCTCGACGGCGGCATCCGCCGCGGTAGCGACGTCGTGAAGGCCGTCGCGCTCGGTGCGCGGGCGGTGATGATCGGCCGCGCGTACCTGTGGGGTCTCTCGGCGAACGGTCAGGCCGGTGTCGAGAACGTCCTCGACGTCCTGCGCGGCGGTATCGATTCGGCACTACTCGGGCTGGGCCACTCGAACATCCACGACCTCACCCCGTCCGACGTGGTGATCCCGCCCGGATTCACCCGCGTACTCGGCGCCGAATCCTGAACCACGAACGGCGTAGATGTCTGCGCAACTGACAGACCCGATCACCCTGGCCGGACGCCACGCTCCGTCCAGGGTGCTTCTGGGTCCGCACCCCACCAATCTCGGTGCGGGTAGAGCACTGTCACCACGTCACGTCGCGTATTACGAGCGCCGGGCGCGTGGCGGCGCGGGGATCGTCGTCACCGAGGTGGCGTCGGTACATGCCTCCGACTGGCCGTACGAGCGGGCTCCGCTGGCGACCGACTGCGTCGCCGGATGGCGGGACGTGGTCGCGGCCTGCCGCCCGCACGGCACGCTCGTGCTGGCCGGGTTGGGGCACACCGGACTGCAGGGGTCGAGCGCCTACTCGCAGTCGGTGCTGTGGGGACCGTCGGGGGTCGCCGACGTGATCTCCCGTGAGATGCCGACGCAGATGGAGCAGACGGAGATCGACAGTCTCGTCGACGGCTTCCGGGCCGGGGCCGCTGCGGCGGTCGCAGCGGACGTGGACGGTGTCGAACTCGACGCCGGACCGAGAGCGCTACTGCGACAGTTCCTTTCGAACCTCACCAACGTGCGCGAAGACGAGTACGGTACCGACCCGCTCCGGCTCATCCGCGAGGTCCTCACCGCCGTCCGCGCAGAGCTGGGCCCCGGCCGGATACTGTCCCTGCGCCTGAGCTGCGACGAGGAGACGTCCTGGGCGGGGATCACGCCGTCGATCGCCGCCGGTCACGTACGGGACGTGGCCGACGCACTCGATCTGCTCGTGGTGGTCCGGGGCGGGCCGCTGTCGCCGAACGCCTACCGCCCCGACTTCCACCGGCCGCCGGCGTTCGGCACCGAACTCTGCCGCGGCATCCGCACGGCCGTCGCCGGCGCGGTCCCGGTCGTTCTCCAGGGCAGCGTCGTCGATCCGGCCGATGCCCGGCGGGCGCTGGACGACGGTGTCGCCGACGTCGTCGAGATGACGCGTGCCCAGATCGCCGATCCCGATCTCGTCGTCAAGATCCGCCGCGGTGCGGTGCCGCGGCCGTGCGTCCTGTGCAATCAGACGTGCCAGGTACTCGACCCCCGCAACCCGGTCGTCACGTGCATCGGAAATCCGACGGCCGGGCACGAGACCGTCGATCCCACCGAGGACGCCGCTGTGGTCGGCGGCACGGTACTGGTGGTCGGGGGTGGTCCGGCCGGACTCGAGGCGGCGCGGGTACTTGCGCTGCGAGGTCACCGGGTCACCGTGGCGGAGGCGTCGACACGGCTCGGCGGGATGGTGCGGGCTGCGGTCGGGGCGCCGCACCTCAGGGCGCTGACCGACTGGCTGGAGAACGAATGCCGCGGTTTCGGCGTCGAATTCCGTCTCGGCACAACGGTCTCCGAAGCCGAACTCGACGCCGCGGAACGGGACGGCGTGACGGTGATCCTCGCGACCGGCAGCACGCCCAGGCCGCTGCCGTTCCCCGTCGGGGGAAGTGTCCGGTGTCTCGGCGCCGCGGACCTGCAGGACGGTGACGAACCGGTTGAGGGACCCCACGTCGTCTTCGACCCGGTCGGCGGACCCGTCGGCGTGGCGGTCGCCGACTGGCTCGCGGCGCGGGGACGGGACGTGAGCATCGTGACCCAGGACTCCGTGGCCGGCTCACGACTCGGCATGACCGGCGACCTCGCCGACGCCAACACCCGCCTGCAACGGGCCGGGGTGACGCGTCACCTCGACAGCCGCATCGTGTCGATCGACGGCGACGGAATGCGGTTACGCAACCGGTACACCGCCGAAGAGTCGGTGGTGCCGTGCACCGTGCTGATCGACTGTTCGCATCTTCTCCCCGCGGACACGCTCGGCGCGACCCGCCCGGACGCGGTGCGGGCCGGCGACTGCGTGGCCCCCCGCACACTGCTCGAGGCGGTCCGGGAGGGCCGCACCGAGGCGCTGGCCGTGACCGCACACCGGCGGTCCGAGTTCGATCAACATCCGTTCACCCTCGTCACCGAGAGATAGGACATTTCATGGGACAGTTCGACGACAAGGTCGCGTTCATCACCGGGGCTGCCCGTGGGCAGGGGCGGACGCATGCGGTGCGGTTGGCGCGCGAAGGTGCGGCGATCATCGCTGTCGACATCTGCGGACCGGTGTCGGAGTTCAACACCTATGAGCCGGCGACGGCGGACGACCTCGCCGAGACGGTGCGGCTCGTGGAATCCGAGGGCGGCAAGATTCTCGCCGAGCAGGCGGACGTGCGGGACAGCGCGCAACTGAAGGCGGTCGTGGACCGGGGAGTCGAACAGTTCGGCCGTCTCGACATCGTGATCGCGAACGCCGGGATCTGCAATTGGAATCGCTTCTGGGAGATGGCCGACGAGCAATGGGAGACGCTGATCGACGTAAATCTCACCGGCGCGTGGAAGACGCTGAAGGCAGCGGTCCCGGCGCTGATCGAGGGTGGCCGCGGCGGGTCGATCATCGTGATCAGTTCCGTCGCCGGGATCAAACCGCTCCCGGGGCAGGCCAATTACGCCGCCTCCAAGTTCGGGCTCGTGGGACTCACCCAGACCGCGGCCAAGGAACTGGGCGAGTACGACATCCGGGTCAACTCCATTCACCCGTACGGGGTGAAGACCCCGATGGGCACCGATCCGGGCAGCCTCGTGATTCTCGAGAAGCACCCGCACTACTTGTCGAGCTTCGGCACCATCCTCACCGAGCACCCGCTGGCCGAGACCGACGACATCACCGACGCGGTGGTGTGGCTGGCCGGTGACGGGTCGCGGCGGGTCACGGGCAGTCAGGTCGCCGTCGACATGGGCAACACCAAGGTGTGAGCACCTCCGCGTACCGCCACCTGTTCACCCCGTTGCGCCTGGGACCGCTGACTCTGCGCAATCGGGTGGTCTTCTCGGCGCATCTCACGGGGTACGCCGTCGACGGTCTGCCCACCGCTCAGCACGCCGCCTACTATGCGGCGCGCGCGAAGGGCGGTGCGGGCCTGATCATCTCCGAAGAGCACGCCATCCACCCGGGTGACTGGCCGTACGAGAAGGTGATCGCCGGTTACCGGCCGGAGGTCGTCCCCGGATACCGGCGGATCACCGACGCGGTCCACGCACACGGAGTCCCGATCCTCGCGCAGGTCAACCACAACGGTGGCCAGGGGTCGAGCATGTATTCGCGGCGGCCGCTGTGGGCGCCGAGCGCCGTCCCGGACCCGTTGTTCCGCGAGGTCCCGAAGGCGGTCGATGAGCGCGAGATCCGGGCCCTCGTCGACGGGTACGCGCGCGTGGCCGAGCACTGCGTCCGAGGCGGATTCGACGGCATCGAACTGCAGTGCTCGCACTCGTCGCTGGTGCGCAGTTTCCTCGCCCCCGCCACGAATCGGCGCACGGACCGCTACGGCGGGTCGCTGGCCAACCGTGCGCGCTTCCTCCTCGAGGTCGTCGAGGCGGTGCGCGCGGCGATCGGTCCGGACCGCGCGCTCGGGGTGAGGATCGCGGGGGAGGACCTGTTCGACGGCGGGGTGCACCTCGACGAGGCGGTGGAGGTGGCCGCTCTGCTGGAGGCGGACGGCCGGGTCGACTACCTCAACACGTCCATCGGGATGGCCACCGAGACGCTGCACATGATCGAGGCGTCCATGGCCGTCCCCCGCGGGTATGCGCTGTTCGTCCCCGATGCGATCCGGCAGCGAGTCGGACTTCCGGTGGTCGGTGTCGGCCGGTTCTCGGATCCGCATCAGGCCGACCGGGCTCTCGACGAGGGGCATTGCGACCTGATCGGGGTGGTGCGCGGCCAGATCGCGGACCCGGACTTCGCGGCGAAGGCACTGGCCGGCGAAGAGGACACCATCCGATCGTGCCTGGCGTGCAATCAGGAATGCATCGGACGCATGGGTCTCGGCCGGTGGCTCGGCTGCGTCGTCAACCCGCGCGCAGGCAGAGAATCGGTCCTGCTGCCCGAACCCACCGTCCGCGGCAGGCGGGTCGTGGTGGTCGGCGGCGGACCTGCCGGGCTGAAGGCCGCCGCCACCGCCGCGCAGCGGGGGCACCAGGTGACGCTGTTCGAACGCGCCGCCGTCCTCGGCGGTCAGGTCCGGACGGCCGCCGTCGTCCCGGGACGCCGCGAGTTCCTCGACCTCGTCGTCGACCTGGAAGCGGAATGCGTTCGGCGCGGCGTGGATGTGCGGACCGGCACCGACGCGACCGCCGAGGCGCTCGCGCAGGGACGACCTGACGTGGTGGTGCTCGCCACCGGGGCACGTCCGCGCCGTCCGCGCTGGGCGGGTGCGTCGGACCGGGTGGTGGATGTGCGGGACGTGCTGGAGGGTCGCGCGCATCCGTCCGGGTCGGTGCTGGTTGTCGACGAACTGGGATTCCATCAGGGCACGTCCGTCGCGGAGTTCGCCGCCGACGCCGGGTGTGCCGTCACGATCTGCACGCCGGGGATGATCGTCGGCCAGGATCTCGGGATCACACTGGACCTCGAGGGATGGAACCGGCGGGCGCACGGCAAGGGCATCACCCAGGTCACGGATGTGGTGCCGACCGGGTGCGACGACGCCGGCGAGGGCCGGCTCGCGGTCACGCTCCTGCACCACCCGACCGGTGCGTCGCGTCGACTCAGCGTCGACTGGGTGGTGTCGTCCGCACATCAGCAACCGGAGGACGGGCTCTGGAAACAGTTGTCCGACAGTGGCATCGAGGTGCATCGCGTCGGCGACGCCCTGGCTCCGCGCCGCGCGCACTCCGCCGTCATCGAGGGGGAGCGGGTCGCGCTCGCGCTCTGACGCAGGCAGTCACGGCCCGGGTCGAATCCGCGGTCGCCTAGCATCGGGGGATGCCCCATTCCGGACACCTCGACGACGCGGTGTGGCCCGACCTCGTGTCCCACGTATCGACGGTCGTCGTCCCGGTCGGCTCCCTCGAGCAGCACGGACCGCATCTGCCGCTCGACACCGACACCACCATCGCCGACGCCGTGTCCCGCGCGCTGCCGCACGTGCTCGTCGCACCCCCGATCGCGTACGGCGCCAGTGGCGAGCACGAGGGGTTTCCCGGGACCGTCTCGCTGGGGTCGGAGGCGCTCGAGACCGTTTTGGTGGAGTACGGCAGGTCCGCATGCCGGTGGGCGGACCGCGTGCTGTTCGTCAACGGGCACGGCGGAAACGGACCCGCATTGGTCAAGGCTGTCGCCTTGCTTCGTTACGAGGCCCGCGACGTGGCCTGGGTGCCGTGCGCGGTCCCCGGAGCCGACGCGCATGCCGGGCGTACGGAAACGTCCTTGTTGCTACACCTTTCGCCTGGTCGGGTGCGGTTGTCCAGGGCCGAGCCCGGTAATACGGAACCTGTCGCGAGGTTGATGCCAAGACTGCGTGAAGGCGGTATGGTCGCCGTGTCGGCCAATGGGGTGCTCGGTGACCCGACGGGCGCAACGGCCGCGGAGGGGGCGCAGATCTTCGGCGTGCTCGTCCACACAGTCACCAAGGCACTGGCCCGGTGGGAACCGGGCCCCGACGGACGGCTCCGGTGCGAACCGGGCGCCGATGGGAGGCTCCAATGACCCGCACGGGCGCCCTCGAGTTGCCGAGGGCGGATTTTCGGCACATCCTTGCGGCTGATTTCCGGCATGCCCTGCCGGCGCTGTCCGATCCGCATACGATCGACTGATGCGCCAAGCTCGACTTCCCGACGGATTCGGGATCCGAATCGACCCCAAGGTACGCGCATATTCCGGAGGTCGAGTGCTCATCGGCGGTTCGCCGACCCGGATGCTGAAGCTGGCGCCTACCGCGGCGGCCATGATCGGAGACGGCTACCTCGAGGTCGTCGATCCGCAGTCCGCCGTCGTCGCACGCCGCCTCCTCGACTCGGGGGTCGCCAACCCGCGCCCCATGAGCACGCCGTCCCCGCGGGACGTCACCGTCGTCATTCCGGTGAAGAACAACGCGTCCGGCCTGCACCGGGTGCTGGCCGCGCTCCGCGGACTCGAGGTCGTCGTCGTCGACGACGGTTCCGACGTCCCGATCGTCGCCCCCGCGCTGCAGAACGGGTGCGGTGGCAACGTCACCGTGCTGCGCCACGAGACGGCCAAGGGGCCCGCCGCGGCCCGCAACACCGGTCTGCGTTACGCCGCAACTCCGTTCGTGGCGTTCCTCGACTCCGACGTCCTGCCGCGCACCGGGTGGATCGAGGTCATGCTCGGTCACTTCAGCGACCCGGCGGTCGCGCTGGTCGCCCCGCGGATCGTGGCGCTCGAATCCGAGGCGAGCACGCTCGCCCGGTACGAGCACGCCCGCTCCTCCCTCGACCTGGGACGGAAGGAGTCCGCGGTCCAGTCCGGCGGCCCGGTGTCGTATGTCCCGAGCGCCGCGATGATCGCCCGTCGTGAGGTGCTCGACGAGTTCGGCGGCTTCGACGAGTCCATGCACGTGGCGGAGGACGTCGACCTGTGCTGGCGACTCCAGGAGTCGGGCTGGCGACTGCGGTACGAGCCCGTGGCCCACGTCGCGCACGACCATCGCGTGGCGTTCGGAAAGTGGTTCGGCCGCAAGCTGTTCTACGGCACCGGTGCGGCGCCGCTGGCGGCGAGGCATTCGGGCATGGTCCCACCGCTGTCGATGTCGCCGTGGACGTTCTTCGCGTGCCTCGCCGCGGCCACCTGCACCCGGCTGGGTCTGCTCGGCGCCGTCGCCACGCTCGCGATGATGCTGGTGCGCCTGCGCCGCATGTTCACGGGACTCGACCAGCCGACCCGCATCGCCGCCATCCTCGCCGCCCAGGGCTTCGCCGGTGGTGCCTGGCAGCTGGCGTCCGCGATGTGCCGCCACTACTGGCCCGTCACGCTGCTGGCGGTGTTGTTCTCGAAACGGATTCGCCGGATCGCGCTCGCGATCGCCGTCGCCGAGGGGGTCGCCGACTGGGTCACCCACCGGGAGCCCGGCGGGCTGGGACCGGTGCGGCACACGGTGTTCAAGCGGCTCGACGACGTCGCGTACGGTGCCGGGCTCTGGAAGGGCGCTGTCGCCGCCCGCGACTTCGACGCATTGAAGCCCCGGTTGAAATCGTAGTGGCCGATCCGATTCGCGCCGCCGACGTCGTGGTCGTCGGCGGCGGTTCGAGTGGATGCGTGGTGGCCGGGCGGCTCAGCGAGGATCCCGAACGATCGGTCCTCCTCCTCGAGTCCGGACCCGGTTACCGGTCGGCGCTCGACTGTCCCGTCCTCGACTACCGGACGCTGCCCGTCGGTCCGGGCAGCGCATTCGCGCAGACGTACGGCGTGGAGTTGGCGCCGAGCGTGCCCTCGGCCATGGTGCGCGGTCACGTCCTCGGCGGGTCGGGCGCCGTCAACGGCGCCTACTTCGTCCGCGGGACGGAAGCGGATTTCCGGAACTGGCCCGTGTCGTGGTCGTACGAGAACGTGCTGCCCACGTTCCGGACGCTCGAGCGCGACGCCGACTTCGACGACCCCCGGCACGGCACCACCGGCCCGATGCCCGTGCGCAGGCAGCCCGCGGAGCAGCTGAGCGAGATCAGCGCGGCGTTCCGCGCCGCGGCGCTCAGCGCGGGACATCCCGAGGAACCCGACAAGAACGGAGCCGGCGACGGCGGGATCGGCCCGGTGCCGCTCAACGTCGACGGCGGCCGCCGGGTCAGCACCGCTCTCGCGTACCTGCTGCCGGCGTCGGAGCGGCCCAACCTGACCGTCGAAGCGAACTCCGCTGTCGTGCGAATCCTGTTCTCCGGTCACGAGACGGTGGGCGTCGAGGTCGAGTCGGGCGGCACCCGTCGCACGGTCCGCGCCGGCCGGGTCGTACTGGCGGCGGGACCCATCGAAACCCCGGTGCTGCTGATGCTTTCGGGAATCGGTCCGGTAGAACATTTGAGGGACAACGGCATCGACGTCGTCCTCGACGTTCCCGGTGTCGGTAGCGACTTCAGCGATCACCCCGAAGTCGCGCTACCGTACCGTATCCGGAACACGCTCCGCCGCAGTGGCACGAGTCCGGTCGTCGAAACGGTGCTGAACGTCGGCGACCTCGAGATCCGTCCGTACACGGCGCCGTTCGACGTGCTCGTCCCCGGATCCGGGCAACCCGACCCGGTCCTCGGGATCGGGCTCATGGTGACGGAGAGCCGGGGCGACATCCGGCTCACGTCGGGGCACCGCCGGGACCGTCCCCGGATCCAGTACCGCTACGCGCAATCGGCCGCCGACCGCCGGGCGCTGCGTGAGGGGCTGGCCATCGCACTGGACCTGCTGCGCTCGCCGGAACTCGGCCCCTTGGTCCGGCCGCTGTCCGAGGAGGTGTCCGACCGCTTCGTGCTCGCGCACCTGGGGACGTCGCTGCACCTGTGCGGCAGTTGCCGGATGGGCGGACGCGCAGACGCGGGCGCGGTGGTGGACGAACGGTGCAACGTCCGCGGCATGGAGGGTCTGACCATCGCGGACACCTCGGTGTTCCCGGTGGTCCCGAGCCGGGGGCCGCACGCCACCGCGGTCATGGTCGCCGAGCGGGTCAGTACCTTCCTCAGGGAGTGACGGAGGGCGGAACCCGGCCCCGTGTGACCCGGGTTACAGTAGGCAGAGACGCCGTGGAGGAGTTCGATGCAAAGTCAACCGCCCACAGGGGGCAATCCGTGGGTCGCCGTGCGCCCGGGAGACGACGTCGCGATGCTGGCGCGCAGGGTGTCGTCGGCGCACCAGTTGTTCGTCGATCGTCGCGCCCCCGCAGGCCGTGACCAGGCAGGCGACGGAAATTCGGTGCGGTCGGTCATCCTCGATTCGTGGATGCGCAGCACGAGCAAGGGCGTGAGCCCGGACGGGTCCGCCCGCGCGGTCGATCTGGCGGCCGCGGATCTCGCCGCGTACCGGGCGTCGCACCCGATGTCGATCATCCGGCCGGTGGTGCGCAAACTCCTCGTCGAGGACGCCGCCGACACCGGACTGCTCGTCGCCATCACGGACGAGAAAGGCCAGTTGCTGTGGGTCGAGGGCGATTCGTCCGCCAAGGACCGCGCACTGGAGATGAACTTCGTCGAGGGCGCCGACTGGAGTGAGGACACCGTCGGCACCAACGCACCGGGCACCGCGCTGGCGCTCGACCACTGCGTGCAGATATTCGGCGCCGAGCACTTCAGCAGGTCGGTGCACGACTGGAGTTGTTCGGCGGCGCCCGTCCACGACCCGGCGACAGGGCTGATCGTCGGCGCCATCGACATCACCGGCGGGCCGCGGGTGGCGGTACCCGAGGTGCTGTCGCTGATCCGGGCCACCGTCGCGGCCGCCGAGGCGGAATTGCGCCTGCACCTGCTGCGCTCACCGCAGCCGCTGGTCGAGACGGTGCTGCGGCTGGAGGTGCTGGGGTCGGGACGACCGACTCTGGTGCGCGGCGCCGACCGCATCCCGCTGTCGCAGCGGCACGCCGAAATCCTGCTGCTCCTCGCAGAACACCCCGAGGGACTGAGCTCCGACCGGCTCGCGGTGCTGCTCGACGAGAACGAACTCGACGCCGTCACCATTCGTGCCGAGATGTCACGCCTGCGCAAGGTTTTCGGTCCGGCGAACCTCGGTTCGCGGCCGTACCGGCTGCTCACCGAATTGACGTCCGACGTCCGGCAGGTGCGCGGAGCTTTGGACCGCGGTGAGCTCGCCGCCGCCCTCGACGTCTACTCGGGTCCGGTCCTACCCGGGTCGGAGGCTCCCGGGATCGAGGACCTGCGCGGCGAACTGCGGGCCCGCGTCCAGGCGGCGCTGCTGCGGGAGGGCGATCAACGGTTGCTCGCGAAGTGGACCACGTCCGTCCACGGCCGCGAGGACGTCGCCGCATGGGAGGCGTACCTCGCGGGCCTCGATCCGCGTTCCCCCTTGTATTCGCAGGTCAAGTCGAGGATCGATCTGTTCGATCAGCAGTACGCAACGTAGTTGCAACGGTACGGTCCCTAGTGTTGTGAGTCACACCGAGAAAGTTCCATCGAGTTTCACGACACCAGGGAGTTATCGATGACCGTGTATGCCCGCCCGGGTTCGCCCGACGCCGTCATGTCCTTCCAATCGCGTTACGACAACTGGATCGGCGGCCAGTGGGTTGCGCCCGTCAAGGGCCAGTACTTCGAGAATCCGACCCCCGTCACCGGGCAGCCGTTCTGCGAGGTCGCGCGGTCGACGTCCGAGGACATCGAGCTTGCACTCGACGCCGCGCACGCCGCAGCTCCGGCCTGGGGCAAGACGTCGGTAGCCGAGCGCGCCATCATCCTGAACAAGATCGCGGACCGCATCGAGGAGAACCTCGAGTCCATCGCGCTCGCCGAGTCCTGGGACAACGGCAAGCCGATCCGCGAAACCCTGAACGCCGACATTCCGTTGGCGATCGACCACTTCCGCTACTTCGCCGGTGCGATCCGCGCGCAGGAAGGCGCCCTGTCGGAGATCGACTCCGACACCGTCGCCTACCACTTCCACGAGCCGCTCGGCGTCGTCGGCCAGATCATCCCCTGGAACTTCCCGATCCTGATGGCCGTGTGGAAGCTCGCTCCCGCGCTCGCCGCAGGCAACGCGGTCGTTCTCAAGCCCGCCGAGCAGACCCCGGCGTCGATCCTGCACCTGATCTCCGTCATCGGCGACCTGCTGCCCGCCGGTGTGGTGAACATCGTCAACGGTTTCGGTGTCGAGGCGGGCAAGCCGCTGGCCTCGAGCCCGCGGATCCGGAAGATCGCGTTCACCGGTGAGACCACCACGGGCCGGCTCATCATGCAGTACGCGTCGCAGAACCTGATCCCCGTCACCCTCGAATTGGGTGGCAAGAGCCCCAACATCTTCTTCTCCGACGTCCTGTCGTCCAACGACGACTACCAGGACAAGGCGCTCGAGGGCTTCACGATGTTCGCCCTCAACCAGGGTGAGGTGTGCACCTGCCCGTCGCGTTCGCTGATCCAGGAGGACATCTTCGACGAATTCCTCGCGATGGCGGCCATCCGCACCAAGGCCGTCCGCCAGGGCGACCCGCTCGACACCGACACGATGATCGGCGCGCAGGCATCCAACGATCAGCTCGAGAAGATCCTGTCGTACATCGAGATCGGCAAGGGCGAAGGCGCCAAGGTGATCACCGGTGGTGAGCGCGCCGAACTCGGCGGCGACCTGTCCGGCGGCTACTACGTGCAGCCGACCATATTCACCGGCCAGAACAAGATGCGGATCTTCCAGGAGGAGATCTTCGGTCCCGTCGTGTCCGTCACGTCGTTCAAGGATTACGACCAGGCCATCGAGATCGCCAACGACACGTTGTACGGCCTCGGCGCCGGCGTGTGGTCCCGCGACGGTGGCGTCGCCTACCGGGCGGGCCGCGACATCCAGGCCGGCCGTGTGTGGACCAACACGTATCACCAGTACCCGGCGCACGCCGCGTTCGGTGGCTACAAGCAGTCGGGCATCGGCCGCGAGAACCACCTGATGATGCTGGAGCACTACCAGCAGACGAAGAACCTGCTGGTCAGCTACGCCCAGAAGGCTCAGGGCTTCTTCTGATGGATGCAGCCCGGGCGCCTCAGCGCCTGAAGGCAACCGCCGGGGCGGTGGAGCTTCTCCGCCGCCTCGGCGGTACCCACGGGGCGCTGATGATGCATCAATCCGGCGGATGCTGCGACGGGTCCGCGCCGATGTGTTATCCCGACGGCGAATTCATCGTCGGCGACCGCGACGTGCTGCTCGGTGTCCTCGACCTGCGTCTCGGTGTCGGGGAGACCCCGTCGACCCGGCCCGAGGGCGCCGACGCCGTGCCCGTGTGGATCTCCGGTTCGCAGTTCGAGGCGTGGAAGCACACCCAGCTGGTGCTCGACGTGGTCCCCGGCCGTGGATCGGGCTTCAGCCTCGAAAGCCCGGAAGGCATGCGCTTCCTCAGCCGTGCGCGTGCCTTCACCCCGGAGGAGAACACCAGTCTCGCCGCGGAGGACGTCATCGTGGGCGAGCGGTGGGAGCAGGGCTGGAGGCCCGCACCGTCACCCGAACCGCAAGTGGTCGCCGAAGCCGTCGACGCATGTCCCGTGCCCGCTCGCCGCCCGGGCCCCTAGCGCCCGAAGTTCACTGCGACCGCGGTTTTTACGTCGTGGTCACGTTCTCCTGACACGACGTGTACACAGCTCATTCACCATTGGCCTCGGCCGTTCGGCACCGCGTCTCGCGTGGCGTCGGCGAGGCAATATTCGGATCGACGTAGGGGACGGAATGTCACTCGTAGAACCATCCAAGAATTCCGGAACCGGTAACCACCACGATGCTGCCGACTTCCACTCCGAAGACAACAGCTATCTGGAAAAACGCACGCTCCGAAAGGGTTCGGCGGGCTGGGTGCTGCTCGCAGGGCTCGGCGTCAGCTACGTGATCTCCGGTGACTACGCCGGATGGAACAACGGGCTTGCCGAGGGCGGATTCGGCGGACTGCTGATCGCCGGTGTCGTCATCGCAGGCATGTATCTGGCCATGGTGCTGGGGATGGCCGAGATGTCCTCCGCCCTGCCCGCCGCGGGCGGCGGTTACACGTTCGCCCGGCGGGCACTCGGGCCGTGGGGCGGATTCGCCACCGGCACCGCCATTCTCATCGAATACGCGATCGCGCCCGCCGCCATCGCGACGTTCATCGGCAGTTACGTCGAATCGCTGAACCTGTTCGGCATCACCGACGGGTGGTGGGTGTACCTGGCGGTCTACGCGATCTTCATCGGAATCCACCTGACCGGCGCCGGCGAGGCGCTCAAGGCCATGTTCGTCATCACGGCGATCGCACTCGTCGGCCTCGTGATCTTCGCGGTCTCCGCGATCGGGCTGTTCGACGCGGGCAACCTCACCGACATCGCCGCGACCGATGCGGCGGGGGCGTCGAGTTTCCTGCCGTTCGGCGCGTTCGGCATCTGGGCGGCCGTGCCATTCGCCATCTGGTTCTTCCTCGCCGTCGAAGGCGTGCCGCTGGCCGCGGAGGAGGCGCGCGAGCCGGAGAAGAACGTGCCGCGCGGAATCATCATCAGCATGCTCATCCTCATCGTCACGGGGGCATCGGTCCTGTTCCTCGCGACGGGGGCACTGGGTGCCGAGAGCCTGTCGACGTCCGGGAATCCGCTGGTCGAGGCGCTCGGTGACGGAACCGCGGCGAAGGTCGTCAACTACATCGGCTTGGCCGGCCTCGTCGCCAGCTTCTTCTCGATCATGTACGCCTACTCGCGGCAGACGTTCGCGCTGTCCCGCGCCGGTTACCTGCCGACGAACCTGTCGGTCACCAACTCGCGGAAGGCGCCCACGCTCGCACTCATCGTGCCGGGTGTCATCGGATTCATCCTCTCGCTCACCGGCGAAGGCGCGATGCTGCTGAACATGGCCGTGCTCGGCGCGGCCGTCAGCTACGTGCTGATGATGGTCAGCCACATCGTCCTCCGCAGGCGCGAGCCGGAGATGAAGCGGCCGTACCGCACACCCGGCGGCATCGTCACCACGTCGTTCGCACTGGTCATCGCGGCCGCCGCGGTGATCGCCACGTTCCTCGTCGATCCGGTCGCCGCACTCTGGACGCTGATCGCGTTCGCGGCCTTCATGGCGTACTTCGGCCTGTACAGCCGTCATCACCTCGTTGCCAATTCGCCCGACGAGGAGTTTGCTGTTCTTGCAAAGGCAGAGGAAGATCTCGAATGACCACCTACAGTCACGGAGTCGCAGGAACCGGGTACGCGTTCGACGGTCTCGTCGACCTGATGGCCAAGGCGACGCCGCTGCGCAGCGGGGACGAACTCGCCGGGTGCGCGGCGTCGTCCGATGCCGAACGCGCCGCCGCGCAGTGGGCGCTGGCCGATGTCCCGCTCGGCACGTTCCTGAACGAACTCGTCGTGCCCTACGAGGACGACGAGGTCACGAGGCTGATCATCGACTCGCACGACCGGGTCGCATTCGGCGAGATCTCCCACCTCACCGTGGGCGGCCTGCGCGACTGGCTGCTGGACGTCGCGGCGCGGGCCGGCGCGGCCGAGACGTTCCGCCGCGTCGCCCCGGGGCTCACCCCGGAGATGGTCGCGGCGGTCAGCAAGATCATGCGCAACCAGGACCTCATCGCGGTCGCACGGGCGGTCACCGTCACCGCGGGGTTCCGGACGACGCTCGGCGTACCCGGCCACCTGGGAACCCGATTGCAGCCCAACCATCCCACCGACGACCCCCGCGGGATCGCGGCCGCCACCCTCGACGGACTGCTGCTCGGCTGCGGTGACGCCGTCATCGGCATCAACCCGGCCACCGATTCGCCGCACGCCACCGCGGAACTGCTGCACCTGCTCGACGACATCCGTCAGCGCTTCGACATTCCGGCGCAGTCGTGCGTGCTGTCGCACGTGACCACCACGATGGGCCTGATCGAGGAAGGCGTTCCCGTCGACCTGGTGTTCCAGTCCATCGCCGGGACACAGGGCGCCAATTCCAGTTTCGGCGTCGACATCTCGCTGCTGCGGGAGGCGAACGCGGCCGGCCGGTCGCTGAAACGCGGCACCGTCGGCGACAACGTGATGTATCTGGAAACGGGGCAGGGGTCGGCCCTGAGTGCCGGGGCGCACCTCGGCACCGGTGGCAGGCCCGTCGACCAGCAGACCCTGGAGACCAGGGCGTACGCGGTGGCCCGCGACCTCGAACCGCTGCTGATCAACACGGTCGTCGGTTTCATCGGGCCGGAGTACCTGTACGACGGCAAGCAGATCATCAGGGCCGGACTCGAGGACCATTTCTGCGGGAAACTGCTGGGTCTGCCGATGGGCGTCGACGTCTGCTACACCAACCACGCCGAGGCCGACCAGGACGACATGGACACGCTGCTCACCCTGCTCGGGGTGGCGGGCGCTGCGTTCGTCATCGCGGTGCCCGGCGCCGACGACGTCATGCTCGGTTATCAGAGTCTGTCGTTCCACGATGCGCTGTACGCGCGCCAGGTGCTCGGACTCAGGCCGGCGCCGGAATTCGAGGACTGGATGCGCCGCCTCGGCATGGTCGACGACGCCGGCCGGGTGCTGCCGGTCGACGCCGCGGCGTCGCCGCTTCGAGCACTGACGGTGGCACGATGACCGATCCTGTCGCACAAGACTTCTGGGCGGAACTGCGGGCCACGACGCAGGCGCGTATCGGACTCGGCCGCACCGGGGACGCGCTGCCCACGCAGCGTGTTCTCGAGTTCCGGTCGGCGCACGCCGCGGCTCGCGACGCCGTCCACCAACCACTCGACGCACAGGCGCTGGCCGAGCAGGTCGAGGCGGTGGGCCTGGGCAGACCGGTGGTCGTCACGAGTCAGGCGTCGGATCGCAGCGAATACCTGCGCCGCCCCGACCTGGGCCGCACGCCGGCAGACCTGTCCGGTGTCCCCGCGGGGAACGCGGAGGTGGGGTTCGTCCTCGCCGACGGGCTGTCGCCTCGCGCGCTCACCGATCACGGGGTGTCCCTGCTGTCGGCGCTGGTCGACGAATTCGGGGGAACGTACTCATTGGCGCCGCCGGTGATCGCGACCCAGGCCCGGGTGGCGCTCGGCGACCACATCGCGCAGGCGCTGGGTGTGCAGACGCTCGTCCTGCTGATCGGGGAGCGGCCGGGACTGTCGGTGGCCGACAGCGTCGGCGTCTACCTCACACATCTGCCGCGCCCCGGACGCACCGACGCCGACCGGAACTGCGTGTCCAACATCCACCCACCCGAGGGGCTCGGCTACGAACTCGCCGCCGGCGTCGTGGCGGGCCTCGTGTCCGGCGCCCGGAAACTGGGCCGGTCCGGAGTGGAGCTGAAGGACACTTCCCGCGCGGATGCGCTGGCAGCCCCCTCGGAGATCCTCGAACTGTAGTCGTGTTATCTAAGAAGAGATCTATGGCCTTCGCTGGCACCGACCGAATTGCGTGTCATTATTGCCACTCGTAGGACATCTCGCCCGCGACGCCGAGGTGCTTGCACAGTTTGTGGATGCCACCGAAATCCTGGATCAGCGCGGATTGGCGGGTGTCGTGTTCGGCGTCGTCGATCATCGCCTGACCGCCGTCGAGGTCCAGGATGTCGACGATGGTGTGCCAGGTCGAGTAGTCGTTGCTGCTGAAGGCGGTCATCGCGTCGACGAGCCCGTCGAGGAACAGCCGCCGGTCGCCGGGGTTCAGGGTGTCGTAGACGACGCCCGCGATGTCGTCGGCGATCGAGGCGTGACAGTACTCGTCGCGATTGTGCTGCCGGACCGTCGCCCGGTTGACCGGCTGGATGACGTCGTTCTCGGAGATCAGATCGAGGTAGGTTTCTCCGTTCCGCGGCTGTCGGTGAACGAGATCGGTGAAGAGGTCGGCGCACAGCCGGGCGAGGGGTTCGTTCCGATCGCCGAGGGGGGGACGTCGCGCGAAACATGAGTGCGGCGAAATCGTCTTCGGAGCCCTGCTCGACGTCGGTGAGAGCGGTGAGAGCGGTGAGAGCGGTGAGAGCGGTGAGAGCGGCGAGCGCGGCGGCGAGCGCGCGGCGGGCGTCGCCGGCGAAGGGATTGCCTGCCTGGATGTCGTGGTAGACCTCCGGGACGCCGCGCCCGACCCGTGCGAGGAGCGCGAGCGAGACGAGATGCGGTGGGGTGCCCACCGCGGTGAGTTCGGCGCTGTAGACACCGAGTTCCGCAAGGGCGAGACCGAAGGCGCGGACGCCGTGCACGCGGTGCGGGATCAGCTGAGTGCGATCCCGGACCGAGGAATCGGATACGGACTGCTGCGGTACCTCAACCCGGACACGTCGTCGGTGATGATGAAGTGACCGGAACCGCAGATCGTGTTCAACTACATCGGACGCGTCAGCGCCGCCGAGGTTCCCGAGGCGGTCCGCGGACTCGACTGGCTGCCCGACTTCGAATCTCCCGTCACGGGTGGCTTCGAGAAGAGCGCGATGCCCGCCCAGGCCGTTCTCGACATCCAGTCGGTGATCTCGGAAACTGCTGAGGGCCTGCAGTTGTCGGCGTTCATGTCGTTCCCGCCCGGCATCCTCTCGGCGCCGGAAGTGGACCGGTTCGGGCAGTTCTGGGTGGAGGCGCTCACCGCGCTCGTGGCTCAAGCCGAGGAGCGGTCCGGGCACTGATTTCCGAGCGTCCGTGGTGGGAAGGCTCCGCGCCTTCCCACCACGGCATCGTCAGGTCAGGGGGTCCGCCTCAGCGGCTCACCGCCGTTTCCCGCTCGACCCGCGACAGCTTCTCGGGGTTGCGCACGATGTAGAGCCCGGTGATCATGCCGTCGTCCATCCGCACGGCCACGACGTCGTCGATCTCCCCGTCGAGCCGGACGATCAGGGCGGGGGAGCCGTTCATCTGCACGGGTTCGACCGATACTTCGCCGCCGATCCGGGGCAGGCCGGCCGCCAGCAGGCGGCCCACCTTGTCGGCCCCGACGATGGGTCGCAGCACGGCCTGCTTGACTCCGCCGCCGTCACCGAGGAGGACGACGTCCGGCGCGAGCTGGTCGAGCAGGCTCTGCAGGTCGCCCGTCTCGAGCGCCCGTTTGAACGCGTCGAGTGCATCCCGGGACTCGGCCGGAGTGACGACGCCCCGCGGCCGGCGCGCCGCGACGTGGGTCCGCGCCCGGTGCGCGATCTGACGGACGGCGTCGGTGCTCTTGTCGA
Organism: Rhodococcus sp. T7; assembly: GCF_009872365.1. Lineage (NCBI taxonomy): Bacteria > Bacillati > Actinomycetota > Actinomycetes > Mycobacteriales > Nocardiaceae > Rhodococcus > Rhodococcus sp. T7. The sequence goes on along the minus strand of NZ_WXYH01000331.1, from coordinate 37,633 downwards.
CGGCGGCCGCGATCTCCCCGTACTCCAGATCGAACACCTCGCGCAGCACGAACACCGCCCGCTCGGTGGGTGCGAGCGTCTCCAGTACCAGCATCATCGCCATCGATACGCTGTCGGCCAACTCGACGTCCTCGGCGACATCGGGGGCGGTCAGCAACGGCTCCGGTAGCCAGGGGCCGACGTAGGACTCCCTGCGCCTGCCGAGTGTGCGCAGCCGGACCAGCGCCTGGCGGGTGGTGATCCGGACCAGGTACGCCCGCTGATTCCGCACCGTGCCCAGATCGACGCCCGCCCACCGCAGCCAGGTCTCCTGCAGGATGTCCTCCGCGTCGGCGGCCGAGCCGAGCATCTCGTAGGCGACGGTGAACAGCAGATTGCGGTGCGTGACGAACGCCTCGGTGGCGGGATCCGAACGGGCATCCCCGCTCCCGCCGCGATCGTCGGGTGTGGTCTGCGACGTGCCGGCCATGGGTGGCTCCTCTTCGTTCTCGACGGTGTCACACACCAGACACCGGAACCCGCCGTTCTGTGACAGCCGGACGGGAGCGGCTGTCACAGAAATCGGGCTGAAGTCGAGCTGATCGGCAGAAATCGGGCTGAAATCGAGTCAGGCCCACTCGTAGGACATCTCGCCCGCGACCCCGAGGTGCTTGCACAGTTTGTGGATGCCACCGAAATCCTGGACCAGCGCGGATCGGCGAGTGTCGTGTTCGGCGTCGTCGATCATCGCCTGACCGCCGTCGAGGTCCAGGATGTCGACGATGGTGTGCCAGGTCGAGTAGTCGTTGCTGCTGAAGGCGGTCATCGCGTCGACGAGCCCGTCGAGGAACAGCCGCCGGTCGCCGGGGTTCAGGGTGTCGTAGACGACGCCCGCGATGTCGTCGGCGATCGAGGCGTGACAGTACTCGTCGCGATTGTGCAGCCGGACCGTCGCCCGGTTGACCGGCTGGATGACGTCGTTCTCGGAGATCAGGTCGAGGTAGGAGCTGATCGAGATCTCCGCCACCGTCATGAAGGCGAACGTCGTGATCGCCCGCCGCCTCGGGTCGGCGGCCTCGGCCGTCGCCGCGCGCTGGCGGCGCAACGTCAGGACGTCGGGAAGGGCGTTGTTCGGCATCGCCCAACCGCGTTGCCGGCGGGTGACCGCGCTCGCGTTCAGGTGCATGAGGGTGTGGTACTGCTCGTCCACCATCGCCTGGTGGACTGCCACGGCGAACGTGTCTCCGAGTCCGGTGTCCAGGGCGTCGTGCGCGACGAGGTCGAACCCGGGATTGACCACGTACTGCTCGATGTCCATGACGTTCTTGTTGAACGCGATCCAGGCCCACGCCCGCAGCCGGTTCCTTTGCTCCTCGTCCATGCGGAGGAACCGGTCGTGATCGGCGAACGGCAGCAATTCGTTCGGGTAGTCCTGCTTGCCGAGGTCGAACAGCGCGTCGAGGTCCGGTTCCGGCTTCTTCACGGTCGCCCGCTGCCCCCAGTTGCGCGCGAGCCGCGTCACGACGGCACTTTCCACCGGATCGGACGGGTCGTACTCCGGGAGCGAGGGAATGTTCTGGGTCGTCATGACGTATCTCCGTTCCGCGGCTGTCGGTGAACGAGATCGGTGAAAAGGTCGGCGCACAGCCGGCCGAGGGGTTCGCTCCGGTCGCCGAGCGGGGACGTCGCGTGGGACATGAGCGCGGCGAAATCGTCCTCGGAGCCCTGCTCGACGGTGTCGGTGAGAGTGGCGAGCGCGGCGGCGAGCGCGCGGCGGGCGTCGCCCGCGTAGGGATTGCCTGCCTGGATGTCCCGATAGACCTCCGGGACGCCGCCGCCGACCCGCGCGAGGAGAGCGAGCGAGACGAGATGCGGTGGGGTGCCCACCGCGGTGAGTTCGGCGCCGTCGACACCGAGGTCCGCGAGGGCGAGGCCGAAGGCGAGGACGCTTGCGTGCGTCAGTGCCTGGGTCGCTGCCGTGAGCCGGTCGTGGTGTTCGGCGTCCAGGCGGACCACCGACGATCCCCAGCCGGACAGTGCCGACAGGAACCACTCCACCCCGGGGCCGCCCCGGTAGGTCACGGCCGCGACCGGGCGGCCCTCCGGTCCGAGGGACGGGGCGAACATCGGGTTGATGCCCACCGCGCCGCCGCACAGTGCGCTCTCCCGCAGGGCCGCATCGAATCGGGACTTCACGGACAGCGTGTCGACCAGCAGCGCGTGTTCGCGCAACTCTGAGACGAGGAACGGAATCGACTCCAGTGCGACGCTTTCGGGGATCGCCAGAATCACCGCATCGGCGGCCTGCACCACCGCCCGTAGTTCCGGCGACGGGTCGGTGATGTCGCCCTTCACCTGATCCGACTCGGACCGGTCGGTGAACCGGATGTCGACGGTGCGCACCGTGTTTCCGTCGGCGCGCAGCCGAGTGGTGAGCATCCGGCCGACATCGCCCGAACCGCCGATCAGTGCGACGGTCCGGGAGGATGCGGCCGGGACGTTCACTGCCCGATCTCGTTCGGCCGGTCTGCCGTCACGGACAGCGCCCGCAACATGGTGGCGGCCTTGACCATTGCCTCGTCGAACTCCTCCTCCGGGTCCGACAGCGCAGTGATCGCCCCGCCGATGCCGAATGTCACCTCGGTGTCCGTGGCGACGATCGTGCGGATGACGATGGACAGGTCGGCAGTCCCCGTCAGGGAGAAGTAGCCGATCGAACCGGAATACACGCCGCGCGGCCCGGACTCGAGCCGGTCGATGATCTCCATGGTCCGGATCTTCGGCGCGCCCGTCATCGATCCGCCGGGGAAGGCGGCACGGACGCACTCGACGACGGAGGCGTCGGCGCTGAGGGTTCCGCGCACGGTCGACACGAGTTGATGCACGGCCGCATACGTTTCGACGTCGAACAGCTTCGGAACGTGCACCGAGCCGGGAACGCACACCCGGGCCAGGTCGTTGCGGGTCAGATCGACGATCATCAGATTCTCGGCGCGGTCCTTCTCGCTGTCGAGCAGATCCTGCCGCAGCGCCGCATCCTTGGCGGGGGTGGCGCCGCGCGGACGGGTCCCCTTGATCGGCTTGGACTCGACCACCCGGTCCGCGCCGATCCTCAGGAACCGTTCGGGGGAGGCACTGAGAACGGACAGCCCGGCGAACTGGAGGTAGGCACTGTACGGCGTGGGACTGATGGAGCGGAGTAGTTCGAACGTGTGCAGCGGGTTGATCGACTGGTCCACCGTCGCCATGTTGGTCAGACACACCTCGTAGGACTCGCCGGTCCGGATCTCACCGAGCGACGTCGCGATGTGGTCGAGGTACTTGTCGTGGTCGTGGCGCAGGGCGAGTTCGGCGGCCTCCGGTTTCCGGATCGGCGGCACCGCGGTCGTCGGGTGGTCCGGCTCGGCCAGCCGGTGCAGCGCCGCTTCCATCTCGTCCAGCCAGCGGCGCAACTCCGGATCGTCCTGGTGATCACTCAGGCACAGCGCGTACGTGCGCTCGTTCGAATGATCGATGACCACGGCGCGGTCCGCGAACACGAGTGCGGCGTCCGGGGTGGGGGACTTGTGCGCCGCGGTGCCACCGGTCTCGGCCTTCAGTTCGTAGCCGAGGTATCCCACGTAACCGAGGCCGAACGGCACACCCGGGAGGCCGGGCACGGACCGTGCCTGCAGTTGCCGTTCGAGGTAGTCGAAGAACGGTGCGTGCACCTGTTCGACCGGCAACCCCTCCCGCGTGATCCGGACGATCGCCTCGCTGACGTCGTACGTGATGTACTCGGCGCGCGGGCCGGAACAGTTGCCCATGATCGTGAATCGCGAAGTCGGTTCCGACGCCGACGTCCCGTCGAGCCAGAACGCGTTGGGTCCGGACGCGAACAGATCCTCGAACGTGGTGCGGGGGTCGACTTCGTGGTCGACGCGCACCTGCTGGACCACGTACGGCGCGTGGGGGATCGGGATTCTGAGCAGGGATCCGTGCGTGGGTGTCCCGGAATGCGTCTGCGTGAGGTCGCGGAAGTTCGCAAGCAGTTCGTGGCCGAACGCGGTACTGATCGATTCGGGGTGGAACTGGACGCCCCACAGCGGACGAGTGCGGTGCCGGACGCCCATCAGGAGACCGTCGGCCGTCCAGGCGGTGGCCTCGAGATCTCCGGGGAGATCCTCGACGATCAGCGAGTGGTAACGGACCGTCGGGAACGGTGACGGAATGCCTGCGAAGAGTTCGGAACCGTCGTGGTCGACGAGGGACACCCGGCCGTGCATCGGTTCGGGTGCGAGCACCACCTCGCCCCCGAACAGCTGGCACAGTCCCTGGTGGCCGAGGCAGACGCCGAGCACGGGGAGTTCGGTCTCCCTGATGATGCGGGCGCTGATCCCGAAGTCGCGTTTGCGGTCGGGCCGGCCGGGGCCGGGGGAGATGACGATGTTGTCGAAGTCGGACCAGGGGATCGAACCCCACTCCACATCGTTGTGCACGACGGTGGGCGGTTCGCCGTTCACCTCGGCCAGCAGGGTGAACAGGTTGTAGGTGAAGGAGTCGTAATTGTCGACCAGCAGCGTCCGGGTACTCATCACGACTCGACATTCGCAGACGGCACGGAACTGTGGCGAACCTGATGGTTGCCACCGTGGTTGTGGCTGCCGTTGTGATTGCCATTGTGGCGGGGGCCCTCGTCGACGGCCTCCGCGTTGATCACGAGGTCCTCGAGCCGGCACGTCTCGGCGATGATGAGGTCGTAGAGCGAGTCGAAGAACTCCGGGGACAGGGAATGGCTGTCGGCGAACCGACGCGCCCGTTCGTGGACGACGTGGATCCGTCCGGGCTGCATCATGGCGATGTGCTCGCGGCCCTTCAGTTCGCCGATCCGCAGGCACACTTCCAATCGCTGCCGGACCGTCTCGAGCAGGGTCGCGTCGACGGCGTCGAGTTCCGCGCGCAGACCCTCGAGTTCGTGCTGCGCCGAGGCGTCAGAATGCTCTCCGGAATCGTCGCCGTTCCGCTGTTCTACGGAGAAGTACATAATCGCCCCACTCACTCGATCGGCAGTAACTTTCTCATCCCGACTATCGTGTGTCGTTGGTGGTTCGTTTCCATGAGCCTTCCGGATGGCCGGGAGGACCGTGGCCGATCAGCCGAAAACGAACCAGGTGAGTGATCACCCCCATAGTCTCGACTTCAGGTTGAGGCTTGCATCGGCGTGGCTAGTGTGACGAGCAGTGTAATTAGGTCTATCCAGGATACGAGGAATATGCGCATGTCGTGGGGCGGTAAGGCTCACTTGGTCGTCTTCGCGGGGCTGCTGGCGTGCGTCGGGGGAGTGCCGGCGCAGGCGCAGGCGCAGGTCCCGACCGGGCCGTCCGCGTTCACACCGGACTCGACGCCGGTCGTCGGTATGAACGATTGGAGTTGCAGGCCTTCGGTCGCACACCCCGTCCCGTAGTGCTGGTAGATGGAACCGGCGCTGACATGGCAGAGACGTGGCGCGAACTATCTCCCAGTCTGTCAGCCGAGGGGTGTTGCATCTTCGGATTGGACTACGGTCGCCAAGGCGGTGTAGACGAAGGAAATCTGATGGAGCGCCCGGAAGGTGCGGACATCGTCGAGTCAGCGCAACAGCTCAGTACATTCATAGACCGCGTGCGTACTGCAACGGGAACGCCCCAAGTCGACGTGGTGGGCCACTCTCAGGGTGGCGTGGTAACGCGCCAGTATCTTCGATTTCTCGGGGGTGCCGATCACTCCAATTCGTCACTCAACAAGGTCCACACCGTCGTCACACTCGGGGCGACCAACCACGGCACCAGCTTCGGGGACGTCCAGACGCTCGGTGCGATCGCGCACGCACTGGGTGTGCCGGTCACGACGCTCGCCGGTGTCGCGGTCGGGCCGTCCTACATCCAGCAGATGGTGGGCTCGCCCTTCCTGCAGCTCCTCAACGCGGCCGGCGACACCGACCCGGGCATCGACTACACGGTGGTCGCCAGTCGCAGCGACACCGTGTCGACCCCACCGGAGAACACGTTCCTGACGGCAGGTCCGTGGGCCACCGTGCACAACATCTGGCTTCAGGACGGCTGCGGCACGAACACCGCGGATCACGGCCAGCTGACCACCGATCCGCGGGCCGTGTACATCATCCAGCGGGCGCTGGACCCCGCGTACGGAGACCGCAACCCCGCACCGTGCTGACCCGGCGCGGGTGATCGGCGGCGCCGGTCAGTCCCAGATGCCGACCTCGTCGAGGTGTGCGACCAGTCGCTGGGCGCCGTCGATGAAGTGGGCCTTGTTCTCGGCGCCGACCACGTCGGCCTTCCCGTCGGCGAGCGCGGCGATGAGGCGGCGGTGGCTCTCGACCGCCGACTCGCCCCAGGCCGGATCGGACGAATAGAACTGCACCGGCGTGTACCGGGTGGCGCTGAGCAGGAACCACGACAGCTTGCTCGCGTTCGCGAGATGGTTGATGACCCGGTGGAACGAGAACTCGAGATCCTCGATGCGGTCGGCCTCGCCGTCCTCGACGGCCCGCCGCAGCTTCTCGTTGATCGCGGTCAGCTCCTCGACGACCTCCGGGGTGACGGACCGCGTCGCGCGGACCGCGAGTTCCTCGGCGATCTGGCCCTGCAACCAGAAGAGGTCGTGGATGTCGTCCCGGCTGAGCGGGGCGACCACGTAGCCGCGGTGGGGAACCAGTTCGACGAGTCCCTCGCCGCGCAGGGTCAGGAGCGCCTCGCGGACGGGTGTGACGCTGACCCCCAGGTCCGCCGCGGTCTCGTCGAGGCGAATGAAGTCACCCGGGCGAACGCCCCCGGACATGATCAGGTTGCGGACGTGCACGGCGACGTCGTCCGACAACTGGGGTCGGCGGCGCAGGGTGCGGCCCGCTGGGGATCGTGACACGGAGGGCGATGCCATGGAGAACTCCTTCGATGCGGCAAACCAGCATAAACCGCAGTGGATGTTTACAAGCCGTAGGTCTTGCCGATGATGTCGCGCTGAATCTCGTTGGTACCGCCGTAGATGCTCGAGACGATGGTGGAGCGGACGTGCTTCTCCATGTCGAACTCGGTGGCGTAGCCGTACCCGCCCATCATCTGCATGCCCTCGAGCGCGACCTTCTTCGCCGTCTCCGTGACCTTCAGCTTGGCCATCGACGCTTCGCGGGCCAGCATCTTGTCGGGGTTCGCGTCGACGTCCTTGGCGACGCTGTACACGAGCAGTTTGCAGCACTCGATCTCCGTCGCCAGATCGGCGATGCGGTGGCGCAGCGCCTGGAACGATCCGACGGGACGCCCGAACTGCTTGCGCTGGGTGACGAAATCGAGAGTGTCGGCGAACGCGCGCTGCGCGGTGCCGAGCATCATGGCGGCGAGGATCAGGCGTTCGAAGTTCAGTCCGGTCATCAGCTGGCGCCAGCCGTTGCCGACCTCGCCGACCACCGCGTCCTCGGGGAGGACACAGTCGGTGAAGTAGAGGTCGTTGACCTCCTTGCCGCCCATGGTGTCGATGCCGCTGATCTTCAGTCCGGCGGTGTCCGCGGGGACGTGGAACATCGTGAGGCCTTCGTGTTTGCCGTCGCCGCGCCCGGTGCGGGCCACGAGCAGGATGTTGTCGGCGAAGTGCGCGTTGGAGCACCACGTCTTCTGGCCGTTGATCACCCAGCCGTCGGCGGTCTTCTCCGCACGGGTGCTGAGGTTGCCGACGTCGGAACCGGCCTCCGGCTCGGACATCGAGATGGACTGCGACCGGCCTGCCACGATGCCGCGCAGCACGACGTCCTTCTGTGCGTCGGTTCCGAACTTCGCGTACGCGCCGCCGGTGATCAGGGTGGGCCCGATTCCGCCGATGGGCGCCATGCCCTTGGCGGCTTCCTCGAGCAGGATGCACATGTCGACGTGGCTCGCGGCCGAGCCGTCGTACTCCTCGGGGATGGTGATGCCCAGCCAGCCCAGCTTCGCCATCTTCTCGTAGAGGTCCTGATTGTGGTTGTGCTCGCCGTGATTCGTCAGCCTGTCGCGCTGTTCGCGGGTGCCGCTCTCGCGCTTGCAGAAATCGGCGATCGCCGCCGCGAAGTCCTTCTGTTCACTGGTGAATTCGACGCTCATGTCCGGGGAACTCCTCGTGGGTGGTGCGGCCGGCGAACAGGCCGGCCGGGGTGACTGTGTGGGGCTTGCCGCGATGGGGTCGGCCGCATACTGTGATGTCCACTACATTACATCACATCACATATATTTGATGTGATCTCGAGGGAGGGCATCGACCATGTCACAGCAGGCGGAGACGACCGAGACGACGGCAGGCGCGCAGCCCACGGCCTCGACCGGGCCGGCGGCCTCGACAGAGCCGGCGCCGAAGACGTTCGCGTCGCTGGACCCGCGCGACGGCACCGTCCTGGCCGAGTACCCGATCCAGGGGGAGCGGGAGGTGCGCGCCGCCGTCGACGCGGCCCGGTCCGCCGCGCAGTGGTGGAACGCTCTCGGCTTCGACGGCCGCAAGCAATGGCTCCTGGACTGGAAGAAGTCGATGGCACGGGACGGCGAGCAACTCGCCGCGCTCGTCGCCGCCGAGACCGGCAAGCCCTACGACGACGCGCTCCTCGAAGTGATGCTCGCCATCGAGCATCTCGATTGGGCCGCGAAGAACGCGGGCAAGGTCCTGAAGCGGCGCAAGGTGCCTTCCGGTCTGGTCAGCGCGAACCAGGCCAGCAGCGTCGGGTACGAGCCGATGGGTGTGGTCGGTGTGATCGGGCCGTGGAACTACCCCGTGTACACGCCGATGGGCTCCATCTCCTACGCGCTCGCAGCGGGCAACACCGTCGTGTTCAAACCCAGTGAGCTGACGCCCGGGGTCGCTGTGTGGCTCGCCGACAAGTGGAAGGCACTCATCCCCAATCAGCCTGTCCTGCAAGTGATCACCGGCGACGGGTCGACGGGTTCCGCCCTCGTCTCCGCCGGCGTCGACAAGATCGCCTTCACCGGGTCCGCCGCCACCGGCAAGCGCGTCATGGCCGCCTGTGCCGAGACGCTCACGCCGTTGGTCGTCGAGGCGGGAGGCAAGGACGCCATGCTCGTCGACGCCGACGCGAACCTGGACGAGGCGGCGGGGTTCGCCGTGTTCGGGGCGATGGGCAACGCCGGACAGACGTGCGCGGGCGTCGAGCGCATCTACGTCGTCGACTCCGTCTACGACGAGTTCGTCCGGCTGCTCGCCGAGAAGTCGAAGGTTCTGCGCCCGGGACCGCGGGACGCCGCGTACGGCCCCATGACGATGACCAGCCAGTCCGACGTGATCCGCAGCCACGTCCGGGACGCACTCGACAAGGGTGGATCCGCGGTGGTCGGCGGACTCGACTCCATCGCGGACGGGTACGTCGGGCCCATCGTGCTGACCGGCGTTCCCGAGGACAGCACCGCGATCCGCGAGGAGACGTTCGGCCCCACGGTCGTCGTCAACAAGGTCGCGAGCCTCGACGAGGCGGTCGCAAAGGCCAACGGCACCACGTTCGGTCTCGGCGCGTCCATCTTCAGCAAGGATGCGACCAAGGCGATGCAGGCTGCCGAGAAGCTCAGGGCAGGCGTCGTGACGATCGGGTCGGTGCTCGGATTCGCCGGTGTCCCGTCGTTACCGTTCGGCGGTGTCGGAGACTCGGGCTTCGGCCGCATTCACGGCGCGGACGGGCTGCGGGAATTCAGCCGGGTCAAGTCCATCGCCCGGCAGAAGTTCGCGGCGCCGCTGAATCTGCTGACCATGCAGCGTAAGTCGCGGGACATGAAGATTTCCGCCTGGATGTTGAAGAACCGGCACGGACGCTGACCACGGGAGGATATTTACATGCTGACGAAGACCACGCCGGACAGCGTTCCGCGGGGCAGGCACGGCTGGCAGCGCCGGATCGAGGAACTCGACCCGGTCCTCGACCACCAGGAGATCCATCGCATCACGGCCGGCTACGAATTTCCGTGGGACTACCAGCGGTCCCTCGAGTTCGCGCTGTTCCGAACGTATTGCGTCCCCACGATTTCGGAACTGCTGCAGCGCACCGGTGAGTTCGAGAAACGACCGCAGAAGCGGTACGACGACACCGCGTTGCTGATGGCCGAACTCGTCGAGCACGGCTACGACTCCGAACGTGGCATCGAGTCGCTGCGCGTCGTGAACCGCATGCACGGTAAGTACGACATCGACAACGACGACATGCTGTACGTGCTGACCACCTTCATCTACGAGCCGATCGACTGGATCGACCGCTTCGGATGGCGGCGGCTCACCCGGAACGAGCGTCTCGCGTGCTTCCACTTCTACCGTCAGGTGGGTGTTCGCATGGGGATCAGAAACCTTCCCGAGACCTTCGAGGACTTCTACCGGTTCAAGGCAGAGTACGAGCGGACGCACTTCCGGTACACCGACGACAACCATCGGGTCGGCACCTACACGCTGAATCTGTTCTGCTCCTGGTTCCCGGCACCACTGCGGCCGCTCGTCGCGCACGGGGTCTACGCCCTCCTCGACCCGATGATGCTGGCGGCGTTCGGATTTCCCGCCGCCCCGCACTGGCTGCAGAACGCGTCCCGTCGTGCGCTGCGGATCCGTGCCCGGTTCGTCCGCCTCCTGCCGCCCCGGCGGGAATCGAAGGCCGCACGGGATCCGCGCAACCGGACCTACCCCGGATACCCGGTGGGCTACCGACCCCGTGACCTCGGCGCGGACAACGACAAGCAACGAGGAGGTCGCCGGCGGGCCGCATGAGAACTGGCCCCCGGACGATTCGCCCAGGGACACGGGCTCAGTGTCACCGCCCGGGCCGGGCTCAATGTCACCGCCCGGGTCGGGCTCAATGTCACCGCCCGGGCCGGGCTCAATGTCCCAGCAGTACGGCCGTCATCAGGGTGTGGAGACGGGCACGCGACTCCTCGCGGGTGTCGAAGTGGACCAGTCGGCCGATGTCGAGAACCAGCCCCAGTGCCGCGTGCACCAGGAACCGTGCCTCCGGCGCCGAGAGTTCGGACCGCGCGGCGGTCACCAGGTGGACCCACTCCTCGACGTGCAGGCGCTGCACGTTACGGAGATTGGTCCGCTCGTTCTTCGGGAGGTTCCCGATCTCCGCGAAGTAGACCGACAGCACTTCCGGGTTCCCGAACGACAGTTCCAGGTACGACTCGGCGAGCTTGCGGAGGGCGTCCTCGGGGTCGGTGGCGGTGGACAGCGCCGCCGAGGTGGCCACGGCCAGCCGGTCGGACGCGCGGTAGAACACCGCCGCCAGAAGGTCTGCCTTGCTGGGGAAGTGGCGGTACACGCTCGACGCGTTGATGCCGGCGGCGGCGCCGATCTCCTCGATGCTCGAGTCGTGGTAGCCGTGCCGGTCAAAGATCTTGACGGCCTCGTTGATCAGCAATTCGCGCTTGGACGTCACGGCCAGTCCCCGCACCGCGCCGGCGGGGGCGCCCCCGCCCGCGTTCGGGACGGCGGGCGGGAGCGTCGCGTTCAGGATCGACCCGCACGCCGACTTCAGGAGCGTGTCGAGTCGCCGGGTGGCGAGGGTGGTCCGGTGCGCGCTGATGCTGCCGATCACGCTCAACGTCGACGCCCCCAGCGTCGTCGCGTCGACTGCGGTGAGTTCGGGGCGGATCTCGCGCAGCGGCGCGGCAACGCACTGCGTGACGTGCACGAACACGGCGCGAATCCGCTTACGGTCCTCGGCCTCGAGGTACCGGCCCTCCCAGCGGTAGAGCCCGGCGATCTTACGGTTCTCGATGCTGTTGGCGACGATGGCGGCGATCAGGTGTTCGAGGCGATCGCCGGGTTCGAGTTCGGCGACGACATCGAGTGCGCCGTCCGCGGTGGCCTGGAGCGCGTCGGCCGTCGTCGTCGCCGCGTGGACGAACAGGGCGTACTTGTTGGGATAGTGCCGGTACAGAGCGGGGCCGGAAATGCCGATGGTGGCAGCGATCTCGTCGACACCGACCGCATGATAGCCGCGCTCGCTGAAGGCTTCGGCCGCGACGTTCGCGATCTGGGCCTTGCGATTCTTGGGGCGGCGGCGGATCGGCCGGTCGGTGGCGGCACCGGCCGCCGTGCTGGTCCGAGCCACGGTCACCTCCAGTAGTGGGCAGTCGTCTGCCAGTTCCTCTGCCGGTCATCTTAACCGAGACTCCGGCGACGACGAGCCACGGATGGTCCCCGTGCGCCGGAGCGTTCGCCCGGCGTCTCGGTGAATCGCCAGCAAAACAGTGCGAAATGTGTTCCGAGAGGTATTGACACGTACCGAGCGACACCAATAAGTTAACTGAAATTCGCGTTCGGCGGTGGCTTCTTCCATCGTCCCGCCTTCCCGGCCCCGCAGGCCGATTCCTTCGGAGGTAACTGGCTTGATGAGTGCACCACGGCAACTGTCGACCATCCCCGCCGCCGCAGCCGGCGGTCTCCGGGTGGTCGTGGACGGCGGGATCCTCCGGATCACGATCGACCGGCCCGACCGGATGAATGCGCTCGATCTGGCTCACATGACCGCACTCGGCGACGTGCTCACCGCCGCGGCGGCGGATCCTGTCGTCCGCGTCGTCGTCCTCTCGGGTGCGGGCGCGGCATTCTGCACCGGCGCGGATCTCGCCGCGGCGGCCACCGCGGGCGGCCGGGAGGCGCCGCCGGAGGTGGTGATGGATTCCGCCAATCGCGTGATCCGCGCGATCGTCGACCTCCCGATCCCGGTGATCGCGCAGGTCGGCGGCGCGGCTGTCGGGGTCGGGGCGTCCATCGCCCTGGCGGCGGACCTCACGTACGCCGCCGAGGGCGCGTACCTACTCCTCGCGTTCGTCAACGTCGGACTCATGCCCGACGGCGGTTCCAGTGCGTTGATCGCCGCGTCGATCGGCAGGGCGCGGGCCACCCGGATGGCGCTGCTCGGCGAACGGCTGCCCGCCGACCGGGCGGCGGACGAGGGTCTGATCGCCGGCGTGCTCGCGGCCGACGACCTCCCGGCCCACGTCGACGCCGTCGCGGCGAGGCTGGCCCGTGGTCCGAGGCGGGCCGTCGCGCTGACCAAGCAGGCTCTCACCGCGACCACGCTGACGGAACCGGACCGGGTGCTGGGCCGCGAGAAGGCCGGACAGATCGAATTGCTCCGGTCGCCGGACTTCGCCGAAGGAGTCGCGGCCATGCTCACGAAACGTGCTGCGAACTTCCGGAGCTGATGCGAATTGTGGTTAACAAGACTGTTCCGATCGACGTCGACATCTGTAATACTCGTCACAGCCTCCGTGCGGGGCCCGAGGGGCGAACGCGAGTACAGCGAAGGGACCACCACCACATGTCATCACGTAGCGAGCCGCTCACGCAGCCACTGCAATCCCGCCGCAACCACTGGAACAACTGGGTTGCCACCCACGCGCAGACGAAGCCCGACCATCCCGCGTTCCGCCATCTCGGGCAGAGCACCTCGTGGCGGAAACTGCACGAGCGTTCGCAGGCCCTCGCGGGAGCGCTGTCGCGGCGCGGGGTGAACTTCGGCGACCGCGTCCTGCTTCTCACACTCAACCGGACCGAGTTCTTCGAGGCGGTGCTCGCGATCAACGCGCTCGGCGCGATCGCGGTCCCGGTCAACTTCCGGCTGACACCGCCCGAGGTCGCCTTCATCGCCCGGGACTCGGGTGCACGAGTCGTCTTCACCGAGCCGGCGCTGGCGCCCCTCGTTTCCGCTGTGCGGCAGGATGTTCCCGATCTCGGCCTCGCGATCGTCATGGGCGCGGACACCGAGGGCGACGCTCTCGGTTACGAGGACCTCGTCGCGGAAGACGGTCCGGCCTTCGCCCCCGTCGACCTGCCGGAGGACACCCCGTCGCTCATCCTCTACACGTCCGGCACCACCGGAACGCCCAAGGGTGCGGTGCTGTCGCACTCGAACATGGTCGGGCAGTCCATCACCTGCATCCGGGCGATGCGCTACGACAGGGGCGACGACGTCGGGTTCCTCGCGTCCCCGGTGTTCCACGTCGCCGCCCTCGGTTCGGTGGCCCCGATGCTGATGCTCGGCGCCACGACCGTGATCCACCCCCTCAAGGCGTTCGACCCCACCGAGATGCTCGACGTGTGGGAGCGCGAGCGCATCACGACGGTGTTCCTCGTTCCGGTGCAGTGGCAGGCAGTCTGCGCCGATCCCACCGCCGCGGGCCGCGACCTCGCCCTCCGCGTTATCAGCTGGGGCGCCGCACCCGCATCGGACACCGTGCTGCGCGCCATGGCGGAGACTTTCCCGAACGCTCTCGTCGTGGCGGTGTTCGGGCAGACCGAGATGTCCCCGATCACGTGCGTGCTCGACGGCGACGACGCGATCCGCAAGCTGGGCTCGGTGGGCAAGCCCGTCCCGACCATCCAGACGCGGATCGTCGACGACGAGATGAACGACGTCGCCCCCGGCACGGTCGGCGAGATCGTGTACCGCGGCCCGACCATGATGCAGGGCTACTGGCAGAACCCGGCCGCGACGGCGGACGCGTTCGCCGGCGGGTGGTTCCACTCGGGCGATCTGGTGCGGCAGGACGAGGAAGGCTTCGTCTACGTGGTGGATCGCAAGAAGGACATGATCATCTCCGGGGGCGAGAACATCTACTGCGCCGAGGTGGAGAACGTCCTGTTCGGGCATCCGAGGATCCGGGAAGCCGCCGTGGTCGGCAGGCCACACCCCAAGTGGACCGAGGTGCCCGTCGCGATCGTGGCGCTAGACGACGACGGAGACGATCTGACGGTCGACGAACTCGCCGCGTGGCTCGAAGACAAACTGGCCCGTTACAAGCATCCGAAGGACGTCGTCGTCGTCGACGCCCTCCCGCGGAACGCCAGCGGGAAGGTCGTCAAGGGTGAGCTTCGAAAAGCCTACGGCGCGAACGACGTCGCGGTCGTCTGACCCCGATTCCCATACAGCTCGACGCCGGTCGCCGATCGTGGGTGACCGGCACCGGGGGAGGACCGCGTGACATTCCAGCTGCCACCCGCCAAAGGGCCCGTCAGCCATTTCGCCAACGAAGTCGGTGCGCTCATCGGGTTCTCGATCGCGACCACGGTGGCCGCCGTACGTGTTCTGGTGCGGCGCAGACTGGCCTGGCGGGAACTGCTGGACCAGGCCTGGCGGATCGCCTCGGTCACGTCGGCGCCGGCCCTGCTGCTGATGATCCCCATCGGAGTCCTCATCGCCGTCACGATCGGCAGCCTCGCCGGTCAGCTCGGCGCCGAGGGGTATACGGGGGCGGTCGTCGGGTTCGTGATCGTCGGGCAGGCGTCCGCGCTGGTCTGTGCGCTGATGCTGGCCGGGGTCGGCGGGTCCGCGATCTGCGCGGACCTCGGCTCGCGCACGATCCGCGAAGAGGTCGAGGCCATGGAGGTCCTCGGACTCGATGTGATCGAGCGGCTGGTGGTTCCGCGACTGCTCGCGGCGGTGCTCGTCGGCGTCGCACTGTGCGCCATGGTCACCGCCGTCGGGGTGTCGGCATGCTTCCTCTTCCAGGTGGTCGTCCAGAACAGTTCGGCGGGAAGCTTTCTCGCGGCACTGTCCCAGTACACGCGACTGTCGGACTTCGTGGTCGCCCTCGTCAAGTCGATGGCGTTCGCGGTGACGTCGGCGCTCGTCGCCAGTTTCAAAGGCCTGCACGCGAAGGGCGGACCCAGCGGTGTCGCCGACGCCGTCAACGAGGCCGTGGTGCTGGCCTTCATCCTCGTTTTCATCGTCAATACCGTGCTCAGTCAGCTCTATTCCGTTCTCGTCGTCCCGGTAGGTGGTTACTGATGGTCGTGAGTACCCGATGGCCCGCAGCGCACTGGGTGCGGGCCAGGGTCCGTCAGCCCCTCGGGCTGATGACGGGACTGGGCCGGGAATTCACGTTCTACGGCAGCGTGATCGCCGGAGTTCCCCTCGCGGTCGTGAAGTACTGGCGGCACATCATGCGGCAGATCGGCGACATCAGTTTCGGTGGTGCGACTCTGCTCGCCGGCGGGGGAGCGATCGGCGTCGTCTTCGCGATGTCCGCGGTCGCGGCGACGCAGGTGGGCATCGAGGGGTTGCGCGGACTGGACCTGCTCGGCATGGGTTCGCTGTCCGGGCTCCTGTCCGCGATCCTCAACACCCGTGAACTCGCGCCCGTGATCGCCAGCATCGCGCTCGCCGCGAAGGTCGGCACGGGGTTCACCGCACAGCTCGGCGCCATGCGCATCTCGGAGGAGATCAGCGCGCTGGACGCGATGGCGATCCCGTCGCTGCCGTTCCTCGCGAGCACCAGGCTGGTCTCGTGCCTGATCTGTGTGGTGCCGCTGTACGTCGTGGGACTGCTGTCGTCCTACCTGGCTTCGCGGCTGGTGATCGTCACGTTCAGCGGGCAGTCGGCCGGAACCTACGACTACTACTTCCATCTCATGCTCACCCCCACCGACGTCGCATACTCCTTCGTGAAGGCGATCGTGTTCGCGACGATCATCGCGCTCGTGCACTGCTCGTACGGGTACCACGCGTACGGCGGGCCCGAGGGCGTCGGCCGGGCGGCCGGGCGCGCGCTGCGCACCAGCATCCTCGCCATCGGCATCGTCGACCTGCTGCTGACCCTCACCCTGTGGGGCCTCGTCCCGTCCGCCCCCGCCCTGGGGTTGCCGTGATGCGCGGCCGCCCGGGAGGTCCGGGGAGCGGGTCCCTCGCGGTGCGGGGGGTGATCGGAGTGGCGGTCCTGGCCCTCGGATCGGCGCTGCTGGTCGGTTTCGGCACCGGTGCAATCGTCACCGACCCCGTCGTGACGGCGACGCTTCCGGCGGACGCCGGTGCGGTGAAGGCGCACACCACTGTGTCGTACAAGGGCGCGACCGTCGGCACCGTGTCGAGCGTCGACCCCGGACAGGACGAGACGGGCATGGACATCAGTCTCCGCCCCGAACAGATGCAGCACATCCCGGCGTCCGTCCAGGTGCGGGTGGTGCCGCGCACGTTGTTCGGCGACCAGACCGTCGAGCTGGTGTCCACTGCGGGAACCGGCGGTGCGCGGCTCGAGGCCGGTGCCCGGCTGCAGCCCGACACATCGGCCGAGACCGTCCAGATGTACAACTTGTACTCGAAGGTCTACGACCTGGTGTCCCGGGTGAAGCCCGAGCAGATGCAGGCCGCGCTGAGCTCCGTCGCCGACGCGTTGCGCGGGCGCGGCGAACAATTGGGGCAGACGATCGACAGCCTCCACACGGTGGCGCAGTCGACCGCTCCTCTCGTCGACTCCGTCGCGGAGCGCGCGCCGCAGATCGCTCGGATCAGCGAACAGCTGGCCACGGCCGCACCCGACGTCCTCGCGGCCATGGACGCGGCGGTGTCGCTGTCCAACACTCTCGTCGAGAACACCGGCAGCTTCACCGGTTTCCTCGCCGCCTCCCTCGTCGTGTCGAGGAACTCCGGCGACTTGCTGGAGCAGAACGCGGACAACATGATCGCGGTGGCGCTGAACGTCTCACCGACCCTGGGCACCATCGCCGGCAAGTCCGACCTGCTGCGGGCGACCCTGGACGAGGCGGGCCCGTTCGGTGACGCCGGCGCCGCTGTCTTCTCCACCGGCAAGTTCGCGGTGCGGGTCGCCGCCGACCTGTCCAACCCGCGGCCCTACACCTCGTCCGACTGCCCGCGGTACCCCGGCCTGAACGGACCGAACTGCGGGAGCGGTGGCGGAGGATGAGCGTCCGGAACTCGGCAATCAAACTGGTGGTCTTCGCCGTCTTCGGGATTCTCTCCGCGGTCCTCGTGGTGAATACACTGCGGGTGCCGGTGGAGGGACCGACCGTCGCGTACAAGGCGTTGTTCACCGACGCCCAGGGGGTGACTCCCGGCAGCGACGTCACCATCGCCGGTGTGCGGGTGGGACGCGTGGCTTCGGTCGACATCGTCGACGGCGACGCCGGAAGCGCCACCGCCCTGGTGAACTTCGAGGTGCAGCGCGATCAGGCTCTGCCCGCCGACACGACCGTCGCGATCCGGTACGGCGACCTGCTCGGGATACGGTATCTCGATCTCGCGGCCGGTCCGTCGGGCGACGAGGGCACCCTCGCGGAGGGCGACACGATTCCGCTCGACCGGACGTCGCCCGCACTCGATCTCACCAGTCTCTTCAACGGATTCAAGCCGTTGTTCGACGCGATCGACCCGAAACAGGTCAACGAACTCGCCACCGAGGTCGTCGCCGTGTTCGACGGCCGGAAGACGAGCATGGAAACGCTGCTGCGCAGGGTCGCGGACGTCACCGGCAACCTCGCGAATCACGATCAGCTGATCGGGGATCTCATCACGAACCTCGACGTGGTGGTGGGAACGGCGGCGGCCCGCGGTCCGGAACTGTCCCACCTCGTCGACAGCCTGACCCAGTTCACCGGGATGCTCGCCGAGAACAACGAGGTTCTCGTGGACACCCTCGATCAGAGTGCGGCGGTGAGCCGTTCGGCCCTGCAGATCGTGGACGGGCGGGTCCCGGAACTCGGCCGCACGGTGAACCGACTCGAATCCCTGACGGGGGCAATGGTAGGTGCCGACCCGGAATTCGATCACCTGATGGTGGCCATGCCGCAATTTTTCTCCTCCGTCGACCGCTCGGGTTCCTACGGTTCCTGGCTCAACATCTACCTGTGCACCTTCATCGTCAACGTCGACGGTCGTGAAGGCGCCCTCGGTCCCGACCTGCATTCGAGGTACTGCCAATGAGTGTCACCGCGAAGGCGCGCGACGTCTGGGACGCGCTGGCCGGAAACCAGCGGGTGCGGCCCGTCAATCCGCTGATCGTCGGCATCGTGGGAATCCTCGCCGCGACGCTGGCGCTGGCCCTGGTTCTCGTGATCCCGCGCGTGAGTTTCAGCGTGCGAACCGACGGTTACACCGCCGAACTCGCGAACGCCGCAGGCCTGACGGATTCCGACTACGTGTACGTCGCCGGGGTGCCCGCCGGCCGGGTGACCGCGGTGGACCTGGCAGGCGATCATGTGGTCGTGCATTTCCGGCTCGACGGCGCGCGTCACCTCGGGTCGACGACGTCCGCGGGCGTCAAGCTGTCGACCATCCTCGGCAAGCGGTACCTGGACGTGTCACCGTCGGGACCCGGCGACCTGAGCGACGACGGGGTGATTCCCCTGAGCCGCACCAGTGTTCCGTACTCGCTCGACGACATCGGCTCGTCCGCGATCGAGACGGCGGACGACCTCGACCTCGGTGGACTGCAGAAGATGCTCACCGTCGTGACGGACACGGTGCCGCAGGACGCGACCCTCAACCGGGAGGCACTGTCCGGGGTGAGTGCGGCGTCCGCGATCCTGGCGAAGAACGCGGATCAGGTCACGCAACTGCTCGACAGCTCGCGAACCCTCACCGACGTGCTGGTCGGTCAGCAGGATCAGCTGACCACCCTGCTCGGCAACGCCGACGTCGTGATGACCACGCTCGCCACCCGTCGGGAGGCCATCCACCGGATGGTCGACGATCTCCGGGCCCTGATCGCGCAGGCGTCGCAGTTCCTCGGCGAGAACACCGTCGAACTCGACTCACTGCTCGCGAAGGCGCGGAAGGTGACGGATCGACTCGACGCGAACCTCGCCAACCTCGACGCGCTGCTCACCAAGGGTGCGCCGGCCGCGAGGGCGCTCGTGAACGCGACCGGCAACGGCGACTGGGCTGACGTGTCGGCGCCGTCGGCCGTGATCGCCGACAACCTGCTCTGCGTCGTCGGACTGATCACGGGGTGCTCGTGAGCGCGGGCGCCGCACGCCGGATCGTCGGGATCGGCGGCGTGCTCGCCCTCGTGGCGGCGATCGTCGTGGCCGGGTGGCTGCTGATCGTCCGCACCTCCTCCACCGTGATCCATTCCGAGTTCGCCTACGTCAACGGGGTGTTCCCCGGCACCGAGGTGACCGTGCTCGGCGTACCCGTCGGCACCGTCGAGTCCGTCGAACCGCAAGGCGCGACGGTGACGGTCACGATGTCGATCGCGTCCGACGTCGTGGTGCCCGCCGACGCGAACGCGTACGTGCTGGTGTCCTCCGCGATCGGGGAGCGCTTCGTCGAACTCGGTCCCGCGTACACCGGCGGTCCGGTGCTGGAGAGCGGGCAGACCATTCCTCCCGAACGCAGTCATTCGCCCATCACCTGGGACCAGCTGATGGACAGCGTCGACACCGTCGTCAGGACACTCGGCCCCGACGGCGGCGACGCCGGCGCCGCGATCTCGGCCGCGGCGGCGTCCACGGACGGGCTCGGTCCCGCGATGAACGACGCCATCCGCACACTGTCGCAGGCGAGTTCGGTGATCGCGGGTAACAGCGCGGACGTCGGAGCGCTCGTCGACAACCTCGAGATTCTCGTCAACGCGATCTCGGCGCGTCAGGCGCAGGTCGACTCCCTCGCCGGTTCGCTCACCGCGATCGGAGACGAATTCGCCGGGCAGCAGTTCGCGATCGGCGACACGGTGAACCAGTTGTCCGCGTTGCTCAATCAGATCGACCAACTCGTGTCCGCCCGGGGCGGCGACATCGCCGCAGGCATCGACGATCTGGCGGGAGTGAGTGAAGTGCTGCAGAGACACGACACCGATCTCGCCGAGATCATGGACCTGGTGCCGCTGCTGATCGACAACATCCAGCGCGCGGTCACGCCGGACCAGCGCGCCCGCATCCGGTTGAACATCTCCACCAACCTGGCGCAGGCCGAGCCGACGTCCCCGCTCTGCGCGGTGATGGATCCGATCCTCTGCCGCGGAGCGGGAATCACGAACCCGATTCAGTTTCCGCCCAGCATGTCCGACCCGTTCGGGCTGCGCGAACTCATGGTCGGAGGACGATGACGATCCGCACGAGAACGAAGTCGCTGACGGCGGCGCTGATCGTCGGCGCGACGCTGCCCGCCGCCGGGTGTTCGCTGAGCCTGCAGGAACTGTCGGTGGGCCGCTCACCGGACGGTCCGTCCTACGAGATCACCGCGCAGTTCGACGGCGTCGACCGCGTCGTGCCCGGCGCCGAGGTCCGGGTGGGGCAGGAGGTGGTGGGCCGTGTCTCGGACGTGTCGACCCGGGATTTCACCGCAGAGGTCGAGATGCGGATCCGCGACGACGTCCCGATTCCGCGGGACGCGACGGCACGCATCGAACTGCCCACGGCCCTCGGCAATCCCTTCATCCGACTCGACGTCGCCGACGCGGCGGGCGGACCGATGAGCGAGGGTGACGTGCTCCCGCTGTCGCAGACGTCGCGCGGCCCCGACATCGAGAGCGGACTGGCTGCGCTGGCCACGGTGCTCAACGGCAGCGGCATCGATCAGATACACGCCATCATGAACGAATTGACCGTCGCCTTCACCGGACGCTCCGACAAGATCCGGGAACTGGTGGACATGCTGAACGACACGCTGGGCGTCGTCGACGACCACCGGGACGAACTCGACCGGGCCATGGTGGCGTCCAACGCGTTCGCGGCGGAACTCGCCGCCGGCCAACCGGTCCTCGACCGGGCGATGACCGACCTGGCGCCGGTGGTGGATCTCCTGGTGTCGCAACGAGATCAGATCACCGCGCTGATGGGGGAGGCGTCCAGGCTCAGCCGCGAGGCGGAACGTGTCCTCGGCGGCGCCGGATCCACACTGTCGACCGAGATCAGCGACGCCGGAACCGTGCTCGCCGCTCTCGACGGCTTCGAGTCGGAGCTCGCCCCGACCCTGAACTCGGTGGCGACGTTCCTCGGCGGATTCGCCGCGGCCACACCCGGTGACTACACGACATTCGACGGAACGTTCGACGTCACCGCCGTCATCGCGAAACTGCTCACCGGATCGGCCCCGCTCGAGGTGCCCGAAGCCCGCACGCTGCCCGAGGTACTCGGCGGAGGCGTCCGATGATGACACGCCACGTCGTGGCGCAGCTGGTGCTGTTCCTCGTCATCTCGGTCGCCGCGATCCTCTTCGGGCTGCGGTACGTCACCGGCCCGGACACGTTCGGAGACCCCATTCATCTGACCGCCCGCCTCGACCACGCCGCCGGTCTCGCCCGGGGTGCATCCGTCAACTACCGGGGAGTCGGGGTGGGGAAGATCAGCTTCGTCGACGTGAACGAGGAGGGGACGGGCATCGTCCTCGGCATCGAGCTGCAACCTGGCACACAGGTGTCCGCCGGGTCGACCGCGAAGATCACCACCGAGAACGCGATCGGTATCCAGGCGCTCGACATCATGCCCGACAGCGCGGACCCGCCGTACCTCGCGGACGGCGACCTCATCGACGTGCCGCAGGAGGGGATTCCGCGATCGCTCGACGCGACGCTCGTCCAGACGACGGACCTCGTGAACTCGATGGACGTCACCGCCCTGTCCTCGCTCGCGGACACGTTCGGCACCGCCTTCGGAGGCACGGGACCCGACCTGCAGAACATGCTCGACGGTTCCGCCGAGATCGCCCGGACCCTCGAAACCCGCACCGACGCACTGTCGACCATCGTGAACAAGGGCTTGCCGCTCCTGGACACGGTGGACGGTCTCACCGCCGCCCTGCCGGAATCGGTGAGCACCGCCCGCAGCGTGCTCGAACAGTTGCGTGCCCACGACTCCGCGCTCGTGGACCTGCTCGGACGGTCGCCGCAGACGATGGCGAGCCTCGACGCGCTGCTGTCGGGAAACCGCGACTCCCTGGGCACCCTGATGGCGAATCTGGTCCTCCCGACCGAGATCCTCGGCGACCGGACCCCCTCCCTCGAGTACGGCCTGACCATCATGCCCGGCGCTCTACCGAAGATCGCGTCGATCGAGAAGGGTGGGCTCGCCGACCTGCTCCTCGTCGGAACGCAGGGCCCGATGTGCGTGTACGACGCCCCACGCCGTCTGGTGACCGAGGCGGAACCGACTGAGCCTGCCCTGGACTGGACCTGCCAGTCGCAGCAGTACCTCGAGCAGCGCGGCGCCGTGAACGTCCCACGACCCGACGACCTCGGTCAGGAGAACGCGACCAGTAACGGCGGTGTCTACGGCCCACCCGCGGCAGACGATCCGCTGGTCATCGAACCCCCGCTGACGCGCTAAGGGCGGCTGCGACGCGAGGTCGCCCGGGGTGGTGCGCAACGAGTTGATCGCCTCCCGACGCCGCCGACGATTACTCGTCGGCAGAACTCGGCCCGCTCACACAGGAAACCCGCCGCAGTGGAGACGCTCGAACTGTAGTCGTGTTATCTAAAGGGCGGCAGGTCCGACCGGGCCTGCGGAGAACCGCCCTGGACGGGGTGTGACGAGGAGAGATCTATGGCCTTCGCTGGCAATGTGGACGAGTTGGCCCTGCTGCAGGCGGTCCGGTTGAAAGAGCAGGTCAGCGCGGCGGTACTCGCCGAACATCTCGGTGTGAGCGCCGCGTCCGCGCAGGCCGCGTACGACGCGCTGCTCACCCAGGGCAAGGCGCAGGAAGCCTCCGATGGCCGGATCGCGCTCACCGACGCCGGGCTGGCGGAGCTCGAGGACCAGCTCGACGCCGAGCGCGTGTCCATCGACGAGGACTCGATCGCCGAGGTGTACGAGAGCTTCGTGCCGTTCCACGAGGAGTTCGTCGGACTGATCGACACGGCCGACGCCGATCAGCTGGCCGACCTGGACCGCCGCGCGTCGGTCGTGTTCGACGACCTGTCGGCGTTCGTGCCCCGGTTGTCCCGCTACCAGGACCTGTTCGCCGATGCTCTCGCGAAAGTCGCTGCGGGGGAGACGAAGTGGATCTCGGAACCGGTCATCGACTCGTACGCCACCGTGTGGACCGAGCTGCGCAGGGAACTGATCGGCGCGTCCGGCGCCACCGAATGACGTGAGCCGCGTCACCACCCCCCATTCGGGGGTGGTGACGCAGTGAGCCGGATCACTACTTTTCCTCTCATCCGGGATACGCCCACCAGGGCGTTGCCCACGGACCACGGAGGAATCGAGTGACCACAGTCTCCAACTCGGGTGCGGGCGCCCCCCACGCCCCGACACCGGTGCGACAGGGCGGTACCAGCGTCCGCAAGGTGGCCATTGCCAGTGGCATCGGCACGACCACCGAGTTCTACGACTTCTTCATCTACGGCACCGCCGCAGCCCTGGTGTTCCCCACGGTGTTCTTTCCCGCCCTCGGTTCCACCGCGGGCACCGTCGCCTCCTTCGCGACGTTCGCCGTGGCCTTCGTCGCCAGGCCGGTGGGTGCGATGCTGTTCGGCCACTACGGCGACCGGATCGGGCGGAAGAAGACCCTGATCTCCACGCTCATCCTGATGGGCGTCTCGACCTTCCTCATCGGCCTGCTGCCCGGCGCCGCGACCATCGGCGTCGCGGCCCCGATCCTGTTGGTGCTGCTGCGTTTCGGGCAGGGTTTCGCGGTCGGCGGCGAGTGGGCGGGCGCCACGCTGCTGACGGCGGAGTACGCACCGCCGGGCAAGCGCGGCCTGTACGCGATGTTCCCGCAACTCGGGCCCGCGGTCGCCTTCATCCTCTCCAGCACCACGTTCCTCGTCACCGGCAGCCTGCTCGGCGACACCAACGAGGTCTTCCTCGACTACGGGTGGCGGATTCCGTTCCTGTTCAGTGCCGTACTCGTCGGAATCGGTCTCTACATGCGGTTGGCGATCGAGGAGACGCCGGTGTTCCGCGCCGCTCAGCAGGCCGACCGCGCCGACGCGGCCCCGCGCACCCTCCCGCTGATGGACGCCTGGCGATTCCAGACCAAGGAGATCCTCCTCTCGGCCGGTGCGCTGGCCACCCTGTTCGCGTTCTTCTACATGGGCACGGCGTTTCTCACCAGCTACGGCACCAAGACCCTCGGGTTCAGCCGCCCGTTCGTGCTGACGGTCGGGATCGCCTCGGCGGTGGTCTTCGGATTCACCATCGTCGTGTCCGCGCTGTACTCGGACCGGATCGGACGTCGACGGGTCATCATGATCTCCTGCGGGCTGGCCGTCGTGTGGGCGCTCGTGCTGTTCCCGCTGCTCGACACCGGTTCGCCCGTCGCGTTCACGATCGGCGTGATGGTCACGCTCGCCATCTTCGGAATCGCATACGGTCCCTGCGGCGCGCTGCTCCCGGAGATGTTCCAGACGCGGTACCGGTACACCGGCGCGGGCCTCGGCTACAACCTCGCCGGCGTGCTCGGCGGGGCGGTACCGCCGCTGATCGCAGCGCCCCTGGCGTCCGCGTACGGCAGCGCCGCGATCGGCGTGCTGCTCGCCGTCCTCGGCGTGGTGAGCCTGCTGTGCACCAAGGCCCTGGTGGAAACGAAAGACGACGCGCTCTGACGTCGCAGGCGAGGGGTGTCCGGACTTCGCACAGTTACCGGCACCCCTCGCCGTGCAGTATGCCCTGGATCACAACAACCAAGAGTAAGTTCGACCGCGGAAGGGCCTTCCGGTCTGCCCGTCCCGTAGGCGCCCGAACGGGCTCCTGGAGAGGAAGAGTGATGACAACCCCGCTTCCCAGTTACACCCACGGCGTGTGGGACGCCCCCATGCTCGGCGACACCATCGGAGACAACTTCGACCGGACCGTCGCGGCCCACGCCGATCGTGACGCCCTGGTCGACCGGCCGTCGGGGCGGCGGTGGACGTACGCCGAACTGAAGCGGGACGTCGACGCCGTGGCGGCGGGGTTGCTGAAGCGGGGCATCGCGAAGGGCGACCGGGTCGGGATCTGGGCGCCGAACTGCCCGGAGTGGACGCTGATCCAGTACGCGACCGCGAAGATCGGCGCGATCCTCGTCAACATCAACCCCGCGTACCGGGCGCACGAATTGAAGTACGTGCTCGACCAGGCCGGTATCCGGCTGCTGGTGTCGGCTCCGCAGTTCAAGTCGTCCGACTACGCGGCGATGATCGAGGAGGTCCGCCCCGAATGCGGCGACCTCGAGATGGTCGTGCTGCTCGGGAGTGCCGAGTGGAGCAGGCTGGCGGCGGACGGCACGGCCGCGCACGCCGCGGACCCGGCCCGGCTGCCCGCGGCGCAGGCCGCCCTGTCTCCCGACGACCCGATCAACATCCAATACACTTCGGGGACAACCGGGTTCCCGAAGGGCGCGACGCTCAGCCACCACAACATCCTCAACAACGGGTACTTCGTCGGCGAACTGTGCCACTACACCGAGAACGACCGCGTCTGCATCCCGGTGCCGTTCTACCACTGCTTCGGCATGGTCATGGGCAACCTCGCGTGCACGAGTCACGGTGCCACCATGGTGATTCCGGGTCCCTCGTTCGACCCGAGGGCGACGCTGCAGGCCGTCGAGGCGGAGAAGTGCACGTCGCTGTACGGGGTGCCGACGATGTTCATCGCCGAACTCGCCGACCACGACTTCGAGTCCTTCGACCTGTCCAGTCTGCGGACCGGGATCATGGCCGGATCGCCCTGCCCGGTCGAGGTGATGAAGCACGTCATCGAACTGATGGGGATGGCCGAGGTCTCCATTTGCTACGGCATGACCGAGACGTCGCCGGTGTCGCTGCAGACGCGGTCCGACGACACCATCGACCAGAAGGTGTCGACCGTCGGCCGGGTCGGCCCGCACCTGGAGGTCAAGATCGTGGATCCGGCAACAGGATTGACCGTTCCGCGGGGTGAGCCGGGGGAGCTGTGCACCCGCGGCTACTCGGTGATGCTCGGGTACTGGAACAATCCGGAGAAGACCGCGGAAGCGATCGACGCCGGACGGTGGATGCACACCGGCGACATCGGTGTGATGGATTCCGACGGGTACGTCGCGATCACCGGGCGGATCAAGGACATGGTGATCCGCGGCGGCGAGAACGTCTACCCCCGGGAGATCGAGGAGTTCCTGTACACCCATCCCGACGTCCTCGACGCCCAGGTGATCGGCGTCCCGGACGCGAAGTACGGCGAGGAACTGATGGTGTGGGTGCGGATGAAGGAAGGCACCGAACCCCTGGACGCGGCGAAGGTGCGCGAATTCTGCGCCGGCAAACTCGCCCACTACAAGATCCCGAAGTACGTGCACGTCGTCGACGAGTTCCCGATGACCGTGACGGGTAAGGTGCGCAAGGTCGAGATGCGCGAGCAGTCCCTCGACCTCATCGGGCGCACCTGACCCGCCCCTGTCACCCGGTCCGCAGCAGCGGTTCTTCAACCCAGGTTGCCGGCGATCGCGTCGAGACCGGCCGCCGCGCAGGCCTGATCCCGCATGCCGTCGGGGGCGCCGCCGACGCCGATGCCGGCGATCGACCCGCTGGCGGATTTCACACTCACGCCGCCCGCGAGGAACAACGTGCCGGGAAGGTCGGCGACCGTCGCGCCGTCACCCTTGGCGCGGTCACTCAGGTCGCTGGTGTTCGCGCCGAACGCGGTGGCGGTGTACGCCTTCTGCCGGGCCGCCTCCACGGTGTGCTGCGCGGCGTTGTCCCCCCGCAGCATGGCCTGCACGTTGCCGTTGCGGTCGACCACCGACACGGTGACGAAGCCGAGCCCGTCGGCCTGGCACTTTGCGAGCGCCGCCTGCGCGGCGGTCTGCGCGGCCCCGACACCGAGACGGTTCTGGCTGACCAGGCCGTCCGCGCCGTCGACCGGGGCGGGTGCGGTCGCGACCGGAGTGATCGCCGCCGTCGCGTCGTCCGTCGTGGACGATCCGCACGCCGCGGTCGCGACGATCGCGGCCAGCGGGACGATGATCGCCAGAATGCGGGGGAGGCGGTGGAAGGTGCGCATCGGAGGGCCTTTCGGGGAAGTGACGAGGTGACGTGACCAGCCTGGCTCGCAGGCACCGGTCACCGCATCGGGCCGACGGTGCTCCCGGACTCATCCGTCCGGCGCCGGCAGATCATCCGAACGGTGGATCCGCGACCTTCCGCACGTCCGTAGGATCCACAGACGTGACTGGACCCGTGGACGGAGTGGACAGGTCGGCCGGCGAGAGTCTGCGAGGCCCGCTCGGCACGGCCATCCACGTCTCCTTCTACGTTCTCCTCGCGACGTCGACGGCGCGATATCTCACTTACCACGGTGTCAGCGGTCAGTTCGTCGTCGTGGTCGCGTTGATCGCTGGGCTCGCCGCGCTGTACACGTCGACCGTGGTGGTGGCGCGACGGGACGGTGCGTGGGAACCGTGGGTGTGGCCGGTCCTGACGACATGGGCGGTACTCGTCTGGCTCGCGCCGAGTTTCGCCTGGTGCGCGTTTCCCATGTTCTTCCTGTGCACGAGGGCCTACCCGAGCCGTATCGCATATCCCGTCGTCGGTGTTCTCGCCGTCCTCACGTCGCTGGCGTTCTTCACGTTCTCCGGGCGCACCGAGTGGGCGGTGCTGGTGGGACCGCTGTGCACCGGGGCACTGATCGTCATGGCGTACGGCCAGATCGAGCGGGACGGGCGGGAGCGGGTGCGGCTGCTCCGTCAGGTCGCGGAGACGCGGTCCCGGCTCGCGGAGACCGAGCGGGAGGCGGGCGTCCTCGCCGAACGCGAACGACTGGCTCGCGAGATCCACGACACCGTGACGCAGGGACTGACGAGCAGCCTCCTCCGGCTCGAGGCGGCCGAGCAGATCTGGGCGCAGGCCGATCCGCGGGCGGAGGCACGGGCCCGCGAGGACGTCCGTGTGGCGACCGGAACGCTGCGCGAGAACCTGGCGGAAACCCGCAGTCTCGTGCACCATCTCGCGCCGCCCAACCTGGAATCCCAGCCGATCGACGCGGCACTGCTCGCCGCCGCCCGTTCCCATCACCCGCGGGCGGAACTCCGGATCGTGGGCACTCCGATCGCGATACCGGCGGAGGTGGCGCACGCGCTGCTGCGGATCACCCAGAGCGCGGTCTCCAACATCACCCGGCACGCACGGGCCGAGACCGTCGGTGTCACCCTGACGTATCTTCCGGACGCCGTCGCACTCGACATCTACGACGACGGCGCCGGTTTCGACCCCGCACCCGCCGGACCTCCCTCGGACCGCGGCGGGTACGGCCTGCGTGCGATGCGCAGTCGCGTCGAGCAACTGGGCGGCACGTTCACCGTCGAGAGCGCACCGGGCGAGGGCACCGTGGTGGCCGCGCAGATACCGTGCGCGAGAGGAGCCTCGACATGACGACCGTGACCGTGTTGCTGGTCGACGATCACGCGGTCGTGCGCGCGGGACTGCGGGCGCTGCTCGACTCGCAGCCCGACATCGAGGTCATCGCCGAGGCGGGCACGGGGGAGGAGGCGGTCGACGCCGTGATCACCCACCGTCCGCGGCTCGTGACGATGGATCTGGCCCTCGGGTCCGGCATCGACGGGGTGGAGGCCATCCGCCGGATCCGGCAGGTCGACCGGGACCTGCCGGTGCTGGTGTTCACGACGTACGACACGGACGCCGACGTCGTCCGCGCCATCGACGCCGGTGCCATCGGATACCTTCTGAAGGATTCGACGCCCCAGGAGATCTTCGCTGCCGTCCGCGGTGCGGCGGCCGGCCAGAGTGTGCTGTCGCCGCCCGTCGCGTCGCGACTGCTGCAGCAGATGCAGCGCCCCGAGGAGGCTCTCACGCCGCGGGAGGCCGAATTGCTGACCCTGCTGGCCAAGGGGATGACCAACAAGGAACTCGGCAAGGCCCTGTTCATCAGCGAGGCGACGGTCAAGACACACCTCGCCCACATCTACTCGAAGCTCGGCGTCGACACCCGGGCCGCAGCCGTGTCCGTCGCGCTGCGGCGGCAGGGCATCCGCTGAACCGGGGGGATTCACGGTGGTCCACCGCGTGAACCTTTTGGCAACGATTTGCCGAAGCCCTGTCGAACAGCTGTCCAGGTGGTTATGTTCGAAATGAGCGGTGACCTTCCGCTCGCACCATGAATTGCGTGTTGAGAGGACAAGGGCCATGGTCGGCAACATCATCGGCACCATCATCTTCGGTGCGGTCATCGGCGTTCTGGCGCGTCTCGTGATTCCGGGAAAGCAGGCGATGGGGTGGGTTATCACCGTCGTCCTCGGCATCATCGGCGCGCTGATCGGGTACTGGGTGTGGGAGGGGCTCCTCGGCAAGGGAAACACCGGAGGGATCGACTGGATCCGGTGGATCATCAGCATCGCCGCTGCGGCCGTGCTGTCGCTGGGGTACACCGCGATGACGAGTAAGAACAGGGTGTAACCACCCGGGAGTGCCTTGCGGCCCGTGAGTACTTAGTAACCGCCCGCGGTTAAGAAGTACTCACGGGCCGCAGGCATGAGAACGTCATGTCGCGCAGCACTTTCCGGGTGCGCGACGGGGTGGTGGGGTCGGCGCTGTGCGGGGTCGAGTTGATGAGCCCGAACGTGGCGTGCGCCTTGGTGCGGGCATCCGTCTCGTCCAGTGCCGGATCCACCTGCAGAAGCACCTTCACCCAGATCTCCACGTAACGCCGCTGCTTCTGCCGGACCTCCCGGCGCGCGTCGGCGGGCAGGCTCTCCAGGTCTCGGTCCTGGATGCGAATGAGGTCGGGTTCCCCCAGTGCGAAGTCGAGGTGGAAGTCGACCAGACCTTCCAGCGCCGCGTCCGGGGACGTTGCCTCCGCGGCGACGAGCGACCCGCCTTCGAACAGTCGCGTGCTGATCCCGACGAGCAGTTCGACGAGGACGGCGTCCTTGTTGGGGAAGTGCCGGTACACGGCGGGACCGCTGATTCCCGCCGCGGAACCGAGGTCCTCGAGGCGGACTCCGAGGAAGCCCCGTTCGGCGATGAGGCGGGCGGCGGCGTCGAGCAGTTGGCGGCGGCGGTCCGCCTTCATCTGCTCGCGGCGCGTGATCGGGGCCCCGGCGCCGTCGCTGGTCGGGGTCATCGCTTCGGTGCCGTCGACGTCTGTAGTCATCGCCTTGCTCTTTTCCGCGGTGTGGTCTGGACAACTCAGTTAATCACAGTTATCTTAGTTTCAGTTATCGAGCATTAACTCACTAGGCACGGGCGTCAAGAAAAGAAGGCGGCAGGATGACACTGGGCGGAACAACTGCACGGGAGGTCTACCGGGCAGAGCACACGAAGTTGGTCGACGAGTTGAAGTCGCGGCTGGCCGTGGCCGCGCTCGGCGGCAGCGAGAAGTCGCGCGAGCGGCACGTGAGCCGAGGCAAGCTGCTGCCCCGTGATCGGGTGGACACGCTGCTCGACCCCGGCAGCCCGTTCCTCGAGATCTCGCCGCTCGCGGCGAACGGTCTGTACGACGACGAAAGCCCCGGCGCGGGTGTCATCGCCGGCATCGGCCGGGTGTCCGGACGCGAATGCGTGATCGTCGCCAACGACGCGACCGTCAAGGGCGGCACCTATTACCCGATGACGGTGAAGAAGCACCTGCGGGCGCAGGAGATCGCGCTGCAGAACCAGCTTCCGTGCATCTACCTCGTCGACTCCGGCGGAGCGTTCCTCCCCAGGCAGGACGAGGTGTTCCCCGACCGCGAGCACTTCGGGCGCATCTTCTACAACCAGGCGACGATGAGCGCGCAGGGCATCCCGCAGATCGCGGCGGTCCTCGGCTCTTGCACCGCGGGCGGCGCCTACGTGCCCGCCATGAGCGACGAGGCCGTCATCGTCCGCAACCAGGGCACCATCTTCCTGGGCGGCCCGCCGCTGGTGAAGGCGGCCACCGGTGAGGTCGTGACCGCCGAGGAACTCGGCGGCGGAGATCTGCACTCCAAGGTCTCGGGTGTCACCGACCACCTCGCGGAAGACGACCAGGACGCGCTGCGGATCGTGCGGAACATCGTCGCGACCTTCGGTCCGCGCACCGAACGTCCGTGGGACGTGATCTCCGCAGTCCCCGCGACGGCGCAGCAGACCGACCTCTACGACGTGGTCCCCACCGACCCGCGCACCCCCTACGACGTCCACGAGGTCATCGACCGCATCGTCGACGGTGTCGATGGATCCGGCTCCGCCGGTGGGGGCGCATTCCAGGAGTTCAAGGCCGAGTACGGCAAGACCCTGGTCACCGGTTTCGCGCACATCGAGGGCCACCCGGTCGGCATCGTCGCCAACAACGGTGTGCTGTTCGCCGAGTCCGCGATGAAGGGCGCGCATTTCATCGAACTGTGCGACAAGCGCAAGATTCCGCTGTTGTTCCTGCAGAACATCGCCGGCTTCATGGTCGGTCGCGATTACGAGGCGGGCGGCATCGCCAAGCACGGCGCGAAGATGGTCACCGCGGTGGCGTGTGCGCGGGTGCCGAAGCTGACCGTCGTGATCGGCGGCTCCTACGGGGCGGGAAACTACTCGATGTGCGGGCGGGCGTACTCGCCGCGGTTCCTGTGGATGTGGCCGAACGCGCGGATCTCCGTGATGGGCGGGGAGCAGGCGGCGTCGGTGCTGTCGACGGTGCGCAGCGAGCAACTCGACAGCGCGGGCAACCCGTGGTCGGCCGACGACGAGGAGGCGTTCAAGGCGCCGATCCGCGAGCAGTACGAGGCGCAGGGCAACCCGTACTACTCGACGGCCAGGCTGTGGGACGACGGCATCATCGACCCCGCCGATACCAGAACTGTTCTCGGACTGGCGCTCTCGGTGTGTGCGAACGCACCGGTCGAGCCGGTCTCCTACGGCGTTTTCCGGATGTGAGTGGAATGACTGAAATGACTCGGATAGATACCGTCCTGGTGGCCAACCGCGGCGAGATCGCGGTGCGCGTGATCCGCACGCTGCGGGCCATGGGAATCCGCTCCGTCGCCGTCTTCAGCGAGGCGGATCGGGACGCCCGGCACGTCCGCGAGGCCGACACCGCGGTCCTGCTCGGCCCGGCCGCGGCCCGGGAGAGTTACCTCGTCATCGAGAAGGTGATCGCGGCGGCGCAGGCGACCGGTGCGCAGGGGATCCATCCCGGTTACGGGTTCCTGTCGGAGAACTCCAAGTTCGCCGGCGCGTGCGCCGATGCGGGGATCGCGTTCCTCGGCCCGTCCGCGCACGCCATCGAGGTGATGGGCGACAAGATCACCGCGAAGAACGCGGTGGCGAAGTTCGACGTGCCGGTCGTTCCCGGCATCGCCCGGCCCGGCCTGTCCGACGACGAACTGATCGCGGCCGCGGGCGATATCGGATACCCGGTGCTCGTCAAGCCCTCGGCTGGTGGCGGCGGCAAGGGCATGCGCCTGGTGGAGGAGCCGGGCGCACTGGCCGAGGCGCTGCGCAGCGCGCGGCGTGAAGCGGCGTCGGCGTTCGGCGACGACACGCTCTTCCTCGAGCGGTTCGTGCTGCGCCCCCGGCACATCGAGGTGCAGATCCTCGCGGACGGACACGGGAACGTGGTCCATCTCGGTGAGCGCGAATGCAGTCTGCAGCGCCGCCACCAGAAGGTCATCGAGGAGGCGCCGTCGCCGCTGCTGGACGAGGCGACGCGCGCCCGGATCGGCGAGGCCGCCTGCAACACGGCGCGCAGCGTCGACTACTCCGGTGCGGGAACCGTCGAGTTCATCGTCTCCGCCGACAAGCCCGACGAGTTCTTCTTCATGGAGATGAACACCCGTTTGCAGGTCGAGCACCCGGTCACCGAACTCGTCACGGGCCTCGACCTCGTCGAGTGGCAGGTGCGGGTCGCCGCCGGTGAGCCACTCGGGTTCACCCAGGACGACGTCACCCTCACCGGGCACGCCATCGAAGCCCGCGTCTACGCCGAGGACCCCAGTCGCGGCTTCCTCCCCACCGGCGGACTCGTCGCCGACGTCGTCGAACCCGCAGGCCCCGGTGTCCGGGTCGATTCCGGGCTGCAGCCCGGCACGGTCGTGGGCAGCGATTACGACCCGATGCTGGCGAAGGTCATCGCCCACGCCGACGACCGCGCCGGCGCGCTGCGGAAACTGGACCGCGCCCTGGCCGGGACCGGTGTGCTGGGAGTGGTCACCAACATCGAGTTCGCGCGCTTCCTGCTCGCCGACCCTGACGTGGTGGCGGGCACCCTCGACACGGGCCTGCTCGACCGGCGGCTCGAGGACTTCGTCGCCGCGGAGGCCACCGATGCCGCCCTGATCGCCGCAGCGGCGTTCCGGTGGTTGCAGCGCTGGCCCGAGCGTGCGCAGGCCGACCCGTGGGACGTTCCGAGCGGCTGGCGGGTCGGCACGCCCGCACCCACCAGCATCCGGTTGTCCTCGCCCACCCGCACCGACCACGTGCGCATCACGGGCAGCCCGTCCGAGGCCACCGCGCAGGTCGAGGACGGCGACACCCTGTCGCTGACGGCGGCGCTCGACGGGTCCACGCTGTCGGTCGTGATCGACGGCAGGCGCGAGACCTACCGGGTCGCCCAGACCGACGGGCACATCTGGCTCGCGGGGTCCGACGGCACGACGATGCTGCGTGAGGTCCGCGAACTCAGTGTCCGCACCGGCGACGTTCACGCGGGCGAGGCGGAGATCACCAGCCCCATGCCCGGATCCGTCATCGCGGTCGGCGCCGAGGCGGGCGACCACGTCACCGCCGGCCAGACACTCGTCGTAGTCGAGGCGATGAAGATGGAGCATGCGCTCACCGCGCCCGTCGACGGCGTCGTCGACGTCCTCGTCGCGCCCGGTGACCAGGTGATGGTCGACCAACTGCTCGCACGAGTCACCCCGCACACCGACACCACCGACACGAAAGAAGACGCGTCATGACTGAATTCCTTGCCACCGGCCAGCTTCCGGACGAGTACCAGCAGTTGGCGAAGACCGTCGCGGACTTCGCCAAGAACGTGGTGGCACCGGTCGCGGCTGAGCACGACGCCAACCACACGTTCCCGTACGAGGTGGTGTCGGGGATGGCCGACATGGGCCTGTTCGGCCTGCCCTTCCCCGAGGAGTACGGCGGAATGGGCGGCGACTACTTCGCCCTCTGCCTGGCACTCGAAGAACTCGGCAAGGTCGACCAGAGCGTCGCGATCACCCTGGAAGCCGGAGTGTCGCTGGGTGCGATGCCGATCTACCGGTTCGGCAACGAGGAGCAGAAGCAGGAGTGGCTGCCGCAGCTGACGAGCGGCAAGAGCCTGGCCGCGTTCGGGCTCACCGAGCCGGGCGCGGGAAGCGACGCCGGCGGCACGAAGACCACCGCGAAGTTCGACAGCGGTGAATGGATCATCAACGGCAACAAGCAGTTCATCACGAACTCCGGAACCGACATCACCAAGCTCGTCACCGTCACCGCGGTGACCGGGACGAAGGACGGCAAGAAGGAGATCTCCACCATCCTCGTGCCGACGTCGACACCCGGCTTCACCGCCGAACCGGCGTACAACAAGGTCGGCTGGAACGCCTCCGACACCCACCCGCTCACGTTCACCGACGTGCGCGTCCCGGAGGAGAACCTGCTCGGCGAGCGCGGTCGCGGGTACGCGAACTTCCTCCGGATCCTCGACGAGGGGCGCATCGCCATCGCCGCCCTCAGCGTCGGCGCCGCCCAGGGATGCGTCGACGAGTCGGTCAAGTACGCCAAGGAACGTGAGGCGTTCGGGCGGCCGATCGGGCACAACCAGGCCATCGCCTTCAAGATCGCCCGCATGGAGGCGCGCGCCCACACCGCGCGCACGGCGTACTACGACGCCGCCGCCCGGATGCTGTCCGGCAAGCCGTTCAAGAAGCAGGCCGCCATCGCCAAGCTCGTCGCCTCCGAGGCCGCGATGGACAACGCCCGGGACGCCACCCAGATCCACGGCGGCTACGGGTTCATGAACGAGTACACCGTGGCGCGGCACTACCGCGACAGCAAGATCCTGGAGATCGGCGAGGGCACCACCGAGGTGCAGTTGATGCTGATCGCGCGGGAGGCGGGACTGTGACCTCCGCGGAGAGCACCACCGACACCGAATCTGCGACGACGGAGCCCAGGCGAATCGTCCAGCGTGGCCTGTGGTTCGAGGAGTTCGAGCTGGGCGCGGTGTACGAGCACCGTCCCGGCCGGACCGTCACCGAGGCCGACAACGTCCTGTTCACGACGCAGACGATGAACACCCAGGCCCTGCACCTGGACGCGGCGTACAGCGAGGGCACCCAGTTCGGCGTGCGACTCGTCAACTCGATGTTCACCCTGTCGACCCTGGTCGGACTGTCGGTGGCGCAGCTGACGCAGGGGACCATCGTCGCGAACCTGGGGTTCTCGGAGATCAGTTTCCCGAAGCCGATGTTCCACGGGGACACGCTGTACGCGGAGACGAAGATCGCGGACAAGCGTGAATCGAAAAGCCGTCCCGGCGAGGGCATCGTCACGCTCGAGCACACCGGCCGCAACCAGAACGGCGACGTGGTGGCCATCGCGGTCCGCAAGACCCTCGTCCAGAAGAAGCCGTCGTGAGCTGGGAACTGCCCGGTCCCGCCTGGTTGTTCTGCCCGGCGGACCGGCCCGAACGGTATGCGAAAGCCGCCGCGGCCGCCGACGTCGTGATCCTCGACCTCGAGGACGGGGTCGCGCCCGGCGATAAGGAAGCGGCCCGGGTCGCCCTCATCGACACCCCGCTCGATCCCGATCGGACCGTCGTGCGGGTCAACCCGGTCGGCACCGAAGACCACGAACGCGACCTGCTGGCGCTCGACGGCACCCGCTACACCCGGCTCATGCTGGCCAAGTGCGAGTCGGCCGACCAGGTGCTGTCGCTGGCTCCGCGCGAGGTGATCGCCCTGGTCGAGTCGCCGCTCGGTGCGCTCGCGGTCACCGAGATCGCGTTGGCGGCGAGCACCATCGGCGTGATGTGGGGGGCCGAGGACCTCGTCGCCGCGATGGGCGGCAACTCCAGCCGCCGCGAGGACGGCAGCTACCGCGACGTCGCCACCCAGGTGCGGTCGTCGACGCTGCTGGCGGCCAAGGGTTATCACCGGCTCGCGCTGGACTCCGTCTACCTCGACATCAAGGACCTGGACGGGTTTCGCGCCGAGGCCCTCGACGCCGTCGCCGTCGGATTCGACGTCAAGGTCGCCATCCACCCGAGTCAGGTCGCGGTGATCCGCGAGGCGTATGCGCCGTCCGACGAGGACGTCGACTGGGCGACGCGGGTTCTCGCCGCCGTCGCCGACCAGCGCGGGGTCTTCGCGTTCGAGGGAAAGATGGTGGACGCGCCGGTCCTGCGTCACGCCGAGGCGATCCTGCGCCGCTCACAGGTCGAGTCGGCAAGGGGCAAGCAGGCCTGAGGCCGGCGGTAGGCGGCGAAAGTGAGCGGAACGGCCGCGCTCTCGGGGAAGATGGTCCCCATGGCTGCCGATCCGCAATGGGTTCCCACCGAAGCCGACGTGCGCGACGCGGTGATCACCGATTTCGCCGCGTTCGTCGCACGGCGCCACAGTGTCACGGTCGACGACTACCGGTCGCTGTGGCGCTGGTCGGTGGCGGCGCCGGGGGAGTTCTGGCAGGACGTGTGGGACTACTTCGAGTTCCGGTCCGCCACCGATCCCGGGCCCGCCCTCGCCGACGCCGCGATGCCGGGCGCCGTCTGGTTTCCGGGGGCGACGCTCAACTACGTCGACCACGTCTTCCGGAACGCCCGGCCCGGCACCCCGGCGATCCTGTACGCGGGTGAGGGATTTCCCGACGTTTCCGTCGGGTGGGACGAGTTGCGTTCTGCGGTGGCGGGTCTCGCCGCGACGCTCCGCGAGCACGGGGTCGGGGTCGGTGATCGCGTGGTCGGCTACCTTCCGAACATCCCCGAGGCGGTCGTCGCGTTCCTCGCCACGGGTGTCTGCGGGAAATGGTCAATCTCCGGGGCGGACGGTCGAGGGTCGATTCGTCCGGCACGCCGAAGTGTTGAG
>NZ_WXYH01000330.1:0-63281 GCF_009872365.1 Rhodococcus sp. T7 | reverse complement strand
CTTCTCCGCCGAACACGAAGTGATGCGCGACAAGCTGATCATGTTGCGCGACACCGCCCAACTCGTCGCCACCGGTGACCATCGCCGGGCCGAGGTGTCGCTGCGCCGCGTCGACGACTTCCTCACCGGCACACTGCTGCCGCACGAGCACGCCGAGGAGAACGAACTCTACCCCGCCCTGGCCGGACCGCTCGGCAGCGGAGAGGCCACTGCCACGATGAGCCGGATGCACGCCGAAATCGATCGGCTCGGTCGCCGCCTACACATTCATCGACACCAGATCGACTCGCGTGGCGAGTTGGACCCCGACCAACTCGAGGACCTCCTCGCCTGCTTGTACGGTCTGTATGCCGTGCTGCGACTGCACTTCGTCCAGGAAGAGGAAAACTACTTCACCCTCGCCCGATCAGTCGATCACACCGGTGACCTGCCACGAACGTGACCGCGGCCGCCCGGCTCTCCGAATAGGCCGCGGGAAAGGCCGAACGGCCCTTATCACCGCCGGGCGTGCGCTGGCTCAATGGGAAGAGAGGAGGGGACGACGGCAGTTCCGCCGGCAGAGGAGTCAACATATGGACAGCACACGTGTCCCGCAATCGGGTGAACGAATCCTCGACCGCACGGGACTCGACCTTCTGATCGAGGTGCTGCGTGGCCACGGATATCGGGTGGTCGGCCCGACCGTTCGTGACAGCGCCATCGTTCTGGGAGAACTGGATTCGGGCACCGATCTGCCGGCGGGGTGGGGCGTGGAAACCGGCCCCGGAAAATACCGGCCGCACCGCCGCGACGACGACGCGGTGTTCGCGCACTCGTCGGGCCCGCAGTCGTGGAAACAATTCCTGCACCCGCCGCGGCGGCAACTGTGGGCCACCGAACGCGACGGCTCGTGGGAGGCCCCCGTCGTCGACGAAACACCGTATGCGTTCGTCGGCGTCCACGGTTGCGACCTGGCGGCGATCGCGGTCCTGCGCCGTGTCCTGTGTCCGGACCCGGACGCGGACACTCCCATCGCACGCCGGTTCCGGAACCTGTTCGTCGTCGCAGCGCAGTGCACCGAGCCCGGCGGGGTGTGCTTCTGCGCCTCCATGGGGACCGGCCCCGCCGCCGGTCCCGGTTTCGATCTGGCGCTCACCGAAATGCTCGACGACCACGGCCACCGTTTCCTGGTCGATGTCGGCACCGAATCCGGCGCCACGATCCTCGACGACGTCGAAAGCCGCGCTGCCGAACCCCGCGACGTCGACACCGCGCGCACCGCGGTCGCCGCCGCCACCGAGCGCATGGGCCGGCGCATGCCGGAGACGGACCTGCGTGAACTGCTGCAGCGGGCGCGGGACGCCGACGTCTGGGAGGACGTCGCCGACCGGTGCCTGACCTGCGGAAACTGCACCATGGTGTGCCCCACCTGCTTCTGCACCACCACCGAGGACATGACCGACCTGACCGGCGAGCACGCCGAGCGGTGGCAGCACTGGTCTTCCTGCTTCGAACTCGACTTCAGCCACCTGCACGGCGGAGATGTGCGTACCTCGGCGCAGAGCCGCTACCGACAGTGGATGTCCCACAAACTCGGCACCTGGTTCGACCAGTTCGGCAGCTCCGGCTGCGTGGGATGCGGACGGTGCATCGACTGGTGTCCGGTCGGCATCGACATCACCGAGGAGGCGGCACGGCTGGCGCAACTCCTGCCGGCGTGGGGGCAGGAGAACCAGTGAACGCCGCCGAACCTGTCCTTCCGGCCGCGCTCGCCGCGCTCGCCGAGAAACAGCGTGTCCGGCTCGCGGAATTCATGACGGCGACCCGATTCGCTCCCGGCGCCCTCGTCTTCCGGGAGAACGACCCGGCGACCCGCTGCTGGCTGCTGCAGACCGGCAGTGTGGTCCTGACGACGGTGGTGCCCGGGCACGGCACCGTCAGCCTCGAGACCCTGCACGGCGGGGACATCCTGGGCTGGTCCTGGCTGGGCACGAATCCACGCTGGCAATTCACCGCGCACGCTGTGACCGCGACCGACGCCACCGAACTGGATGTGGTCGCCCTGCAGGCGAGCGCCGCCGACGATCCGGCCTTCACCTACGCGGTCACCCGGGCCCTGTCGGGGGTGCTCATCGCCCGCCTCCACTCCACCCGGGCGCGGCTGCTCGACCTCTACGCCGGCCACCGCCAGGAGTGATACCGTGTCACAGGACTGCATGCTTCCGCACGGGTACCGCGTCGGCTCCCGCACGGTCGAAACGCACGACACCGTCACCCTGACGCTGCATCCGATCGGTGGACTACCCGAAAATCATTTCACGCCAGGTCAGTTCATGATGCTGTACGCACACGGCGTCGGGGAGGTGGCCATCTCGATCAGCGG
Source organism: Rhodococcus sp. T7 (assembly GCF_009872365.1). Classification (NCBI taxonomy): domain Bacteria; kingdom Bacillati; phylum Actinomycetota; class Actinomycetes; order Mycobacteriales; family Nocardiaceae; genus Rhodococcus; species Rhodococcus sp. T7. The sequence goes on along the minus strand of NZ_WXYH01000330.1, from coordinate 60,919 downwards.
CGACCCGTCGCGCGACGGCGACACCTTGGTCCACACGATCCGGAACGTGGGCGCCGTGAGCCGGGCCCTCCACGACGCCCCCGTCGGCACCGTGCTCGGTGTCCGCGGTCCCTTCGGACGCGGGTGGAACCTGCGCACCGAGTCCGGCGGGGACCTCATCATCGTGGCGGGCGGGGTGGGACTGGCACCGCTTCGTCCGGTGATCCTCGCCGCCCTCGCCGCCCGCGACCGATTCCGGCGGATCACCCTCGTCGTCGGCGCGCGGACTCCGTCGAACATCCTCTTCCGATCCGAGCTCTCCGCCTGGCAATCCCGCGACGACCTTGCCGTCGAGCTGACGATCGACCAACCGGTCTCCGGCTGGACGGGTGCGGTCGGGTTCGTCACCGAAGCCTTACACCGGGTGCCGGTCGACCCGACCCGGACCACCGCGTTGCTGTGCGGCCCCGAACCGATGATGCGGTTCTGCGCCCGCGCCCTGACCGACCGGGGGGTGCGCCCCGGCGACATCCAGGTGTCCCTCGAACGGAACATGCAGTGCGGTGCCGGAGTCTGCGGCCACTGCCAGCTCGGTGAACTTCTGCTGTGCCGGGACGGCCCGATCGTCGACTACACCGTCGCCGAACCCCTCCTACGAACACCGGAGCTGTGATGAGTGCACCCCCGAAGACCACTCCGACACTCGCTGTCTGGAAGTTCGCCTCGTGCGACGGCTGCCAGCTCACCCTCCTCGACTGCGAAGACGAACTACTGGCACTGTCCGAGGCGGTGTCGATCGCGCACTTCCTCGAGCTGTCCGACACCGTCACAGGTGGACCGTACGACGTGTCCCTCGTCGAGGGCTCGATCACCACGGCCGCCGACCGAGACCGCATCCGCACGATCCGCGAGCAATCGCGGGTCCTCGTCACGATCGGGGCCTGCGCCACCGCCGGCGGAATTCAGGCGTTGCGCAACTTCGCCGACATCGATGAGTTCCTGGCGGTCGTCTACGCCAGCCCCGACTACATCGACACCCTCGCGACCTCGACCCCGATCTCGGCGCACGTTCCGGTCGACTTCGAACTGCGCGGCTGCCCGATCGACCGGCGCCAGCTCCTGGAAGTGATCACGGCGTACCTGGCGGGGCGGCGGCCGAACATCCCGAACACCAGCGTGTGCACGGAATGCAAACGACGTGGCCTGACCTGCGTGATGGTCGCCGACGGCACCCCCTGCCTCGGTCCGGTGACCCACTCCGGCTGCGGTGCCCTGTGTCCGGCGGTCTCGCGGGGGTGTTACGGATGTTTCGGCCCGACGACCGACCCGAATCTCACGTCGATGACGGGTTGGCTGCGCACCTGCGGAATGACCGATTCTGCCATCGAACGCGTCTTCGCGACATTCAACGTCGCGGCGTACGGCCCCGGCAGCGGTGGAAGGCCGCAATGACATCCGCCCGTAGGGAGTTGATCGTCCGTGCCCTCGCCCGTGTCGAAGGGGAGGGCCGACTCGATGTCACCATCCGCGACGGCCACGCGGACCGGGTGGCTCTCGCGATCTACGAGCCACCCCGGTTCTTCGAGTCGTTCCTGCGTGGGCGGCACTATCTGGAACCACCGGACATCACCTCCCGGATCTGCGGCATCTGCCCGGTCGCGTACCAGGTGAGCGCCTGCAATGCGATCGAACAGGCCTGCGCACTCACGATCGACGATGCCGTTCTCGATCTGCGGCGCCTGCTGTACTGCGGGGAGTGGATCGCGAGCCACGTGCTGCACATCTACTTCCTGCACGCCCCCGACTTCCTGGGTCTGCCGGACTCGATCGCGCTCGCCCGCACCGATCGCGCCGCACTCGAGCGGGGACTCGCCCTGAAGAAGGCGGGCAACGCCATCCTCGACACCGTCGGCGGCCGTCCCATCCACCCGGTCAACTTCCGCGTCGGCGGATTTCATCGCGCACCGACCCGCGCCGAACTGGCTCCGCTCGCCGAACAACTCCGCACCGCGCTCGAGTACGCGGTGGCCACAGTCGACTGGGTGTCGTCGTTCACCTACCCCGACCTCGAACTCGACCACGATTTCCTGGCGCTCCGGCACGAATCCCGATACGCCATCGAAGACGGCGAGATCGTCTCGTCCACCGGACTGCGTTGCTCGGCCGACGAATTCCCCGGGCATGTCGTCGAACACCAGGTGCCGCACTCCACCGCTCTGCACGCCGAACTCGACGGTCGGCGTTACCTCACGGGCCCGCTCGCCCGGTACTCCCTCAACTCGTCCCAGTTGACGGGGCTAGCCGCATCGAGTGCCACCGCAGCGGGACTCGGCGTGCAATGTCGCAATCCGTATCGCAGCATCGTCGTGCGCGCCGTCGAAGTCGTGTACGCCCTCGAGGAGGCCCTGCGGATCATCGACCGCTACCAGCGGCCCGTACCGTCTTTCGCGGCTGCCGCCCCGAAATACGGTGTTGGGCATGGCGTCAGCGAAGCGCCACGAGGGCTGCTGTATCACCGCTACGAACTCGATACCGACGGCCTTCTCACGGCGGCCACCATCATTCCGCCTACCTCACAGAACCAGGCGGCCATCGAACACGACCTCCGCACCGCCGTCAACTCCCATCTGACGCTCGCGGACGACGACCTGACGGCGATGTGCGAGCGGATCATCCGCAACTACGATCCGTGCATCTCGTGCGCGACACATTTCCTCACCCTCACCATCGACCGCCGATGATCACCGTGGTGCTCGGCCTGGGCAACGACTACCGCCGCGACGACGGCCTCGGACCCGCCGTCGCACGGGAAGTCGCTGCCCGCGTGGCCGCGGATGTTCGGGTCTCGGCCTCGGACGGTGACCCCACCCGCATGCTGGATGCCTGGGCCGGAGCGGATCTGGCCGTCTTGGTCGATGCCGTCGTGTCCGATCCACCGCGACCCGGGACCGTTCATCGATTCGACTCGAATATCGTTGCCGCGCTACCGACCCCGGCCGTCAGCACACACGGCCTCGGACTGGTCACGGCGCTCGAATTGGGGAGCGTGCTCGACCGACTACCTTGCCGGTGGGTGCTCTACGTCGTCGAGGTGGTCGACGTCGGCTGCGGCCGCGGGCTCTCACCCGCGGCCGCAGGTGCGGTCGAGTCGGTGGTACAGGCGGTGCTCTCCGAACTCGCAGGACTTACCGGACAACCAGCAGTGGGCAGGTCACCGAATGCGCCAGCGCCCGACTGGTCGAACCCAGCAGCATACTCGTGAACCCGCCCCGCCCCCGGCTCCCGACCACGATCAGCTGTGCATGTTCGGCCTGCTCCCGCAGATTCCGCGCCGGCTGATCCATGACCACGACCGGTCGGACCGTCACATCCGGGAATTCCCCGGCGCGTCCGGCCATACTCTCGGACAGCAGTGCCCGCTCGCGGGTCTCGACCTGCGCCCAGTCGACATCGCTGGGGAACGGTGCATACAGATCGATATCGGACCAGGCGTGCACCGCCACCAGGTCGACGCCGCGCAGCGCCGCCTCCTCGAATGCCATTGTGATCGCGGACTCGCTGTGCGCGGAGCCGTCGACCCCGACGACGACCGGACCGGAAATGTTGTTGACCTCGGTGTGCGGGAGCCCGCGCACGACGGCGACCGGTGCGTGCGCGTGGGCCACGACCGCGGCACTGACCGACCCCAGGACCGCACGGTCGAAGAACCCGTGCCGGTGCGCGCCGACCACGACCATCCGCGCGGACTTCGACCGCTCGATCAGCTCACCCGAGGGCACTCCGGTGCAGAACGCTGTATCGACGTCGAGGGTATGCCCCGCCGCGGCCTGGGCGGCCACCTCTTCCGCCTGCGCGAGTCGCTGCTTGGCGTCGAGCTCCTCTTCCTCGAAGAGGCTGGCGGGAACCCCGATCGGCACACCGTAGGTACCGGGTACGAACATGGTGGTGACCAACGTCAACGGAGCGCCGCGCAACGCAGCCTCCTGCGCAGCCCACGACACAGCCTGCAGGGACGACTGCGAGCCGTCTACCCCGACGACGATCGGATGCTGGGCGGTCATGATGGTCTCCTCGAATTCGCGTGGATGATCCCGTCACTACCATCGTCACCGCCGCCGCGACCGGCGCCGTAGGGGAGAAGGTCCTCATCTTCGCGGCACTGGTCGAACGTCAGGGCAACGGCGCGGACCAGTGAATCGTGGTACCACCGCCGGCGGAGGTATCGATGCTGAACCGCCCGTTGGCTTGGCGTGCCCTGGCGGCGAGATTGTCGAGCCCACGGATGACGGCGTCGTCCGGAATTCCCACGCCGTTGTCCGCCACCTCGATCACCAAGTCGTCGTACACCGACACCTTGATCGTGACAGTGTCGGCGGCGGCGTGCCGCACGACGTTGCTCAGTGCCTCGCGCAGCACCGCTTCCGCATTTTCGGCGAGCAGCGAGTCGATGACCGACAGCGGGCCCGACATGTGCACGGTGGTCTGCAAGCCGGAGTCCGCGGTGATCTCGGCGATCACCTCGTGCAGCCGCTGCCGAAGCTGAGTGGTCTCACTCGCGCCGCCGTGCAGATCGAAGATTGCGGTCCGGATATCGCGCACGATGTCGTGGAGTTCGTCCACGGTGTGCCCGAGCCTGCTCTTGACCTCCGGCGACTTGGCCCGTTGCACGGTGCTCTGCAGCGACAGGCCGACGGCGAACAGCCGCTGGATCACATGATCGTGCAGGTCGCGCGCGATCCGGTCCCGGTCGGACAACACATCCAGCTCCCGCATCCGCCGTTGGGTGTTCGCCAATTGCAGGGCCACGGCCGCTTGGTCCGCGAAACCCGACATCAGGACCAACTGTTCCTCGGTGAAGGGCACCGAGCCCTGGGTACGCAGGGCTACGAGGACACCGGCCACCGATTGGGCGGCACGAAGCGGAAGAACCAGGGCGGGGCCGAACGGCGTGGTCGCGTCGAATCCGGGGTCGAACGCCAGCTGGTCCACGCGCAGCGGCATTCGGCTGCGGAACGCTTGGCCCGACGAGGACCCCTCGAGCGGGATCGCGCCGCCGATGATGTGGTCCGATACCGTGCCGGCCGACACCGTGACGACCAGTTCCGTCACGTCGTCCGACGGAGTCTCCGGATCGTCCGGCACCGCCAGGAAGGTGCTGTCGGCTGCGGTGAGCTCCAGCGCGTCGTCGGCGATGACCTGCAGTACGTCGACTGTGTCACTGCCCGCGAGCAGTTCGGTGGCGATCTCTCGTGTCGCTTCCAGCCAGGCCTGCCGGATGCGTGACTGCTCGTACAGCCTCGCGTTTTCGATGGCGATTCCCGCCGCCGCCGCGAGCGCCCGCAAGATCGCCTCGTCGTCTTCGGTGAAGGGCAGTCCGTTTTTCTTCTCGGTGAGGTACAGATTGCCGAACACCTCGTCGCGGATCTGGACGGGAACCCCGAGGAACGTTCTCATCGGCGGATGGTGCGGAGGAAATCCCACCGAGGCAGGGTGGTGCGACATGTCGTTCAGGCGGATCGGTTTCGGGTTGGTGATGAGGAATCCGAGTATTCCCCGCCCTCTCGGCAGGTTTCCGATCTCGGCGCGAGTCTCGTCATCGATACCTTCGAACACGAATTCGGCCAGGTCCTCACCAGGTCCGAGCACCCCCAGCGCTCCGTAACGTGCGTCAACCAGGTTGATCGCCGCGTGCACGATGGTGCGGAGCGTGTCGTCGAGATCGAGCCCGGACGTCACTGAGAGCATGGCTTCGAGGAGACCATCGACGTGATCACGTGCCTCGACGATCTGTGTGATGCGCTCTTGGACTTCGGTGAGCAACTCCCGCAGCCGCAACTCGGACAGGGGTCCGAGGAGAGATCGGGGATTCCGCTCATCCTCAGGAGGAGTCATCCTTGGCATTGTTCCAGCCCACCGTCCGCCAGGGTGGAAAAGGTGGACGCGCACACCCCGGGCGGGTCAGGTCGGGGGTGGGGTCATCTTCGTGGCGATGACGGCGGCCTGGGTCCGTCTCTCCACTCCCAGCTTCGTCAGCAACCGGGACACGTAATTCTTGACCGTCTTCTCCGCGAGAAACATCCGCTCCGCAATCTGCCGGTTCGTCAAGCCCTCACCCAGCAGGGCCAGGAGGGTTCGTTCCTGGCTGGTCAGGCGGGAGATGGCGCCGTGCTCGGTGCTCGCGTCCGACCGCAATTTCGCCATCAACGCTGCCGCCGCGCGACTGTCGAGCAGCGACTTGCCTGCGCCCACGTCGTGGACCGCCTCGGTGAGCTCCATGCCGCGGATGTCCTTGACGACGTACCCACTGGCGCCGGCGAGGATGGCATCGAGCATGGCCTGATCATCGGTGTACGAGGTGAGCATCAGGCAGCGGATGCCGGGCATCTTCGACATCAGTTCCCGACACAACTCGATGCCGTTTCCGTCCGGAAGGCGGACGTCGAGCACGGCGACATCGGGTTGGAGCGCGGGTATCCGGGCCAGCGCCTGAGAGTACGACGCTGCCTCTCCGACTACGGTGAGTTCCGGGTCCTCGGTGAGAAGTTCCGCGATCCCACGGCGCACGACTTCGTGATCGTCGACGAGAAAGACGCTGATCATTCGGCAACCTCCGCTCTGCAGGTTGGTGCCGCCACTTCCCCCAGGTTACGGCAGCAGGCGAGCGCACGACGAGATCTCGGCGGGAATGCGGTCGGCGATCACCGCGGATGCGGTACGACCGAGAGCACCGAGTCCGTGGCGCGCCGCGGTGTCTGCCGCGGAGTGAGCTTCTTGTCCGTGACGCCCAGCCGGATCAGGGCCTGAGGAAATCCGCGGTCGGGGAGCAGTTCACGGATCAACTCACGGCTCTGCCGAAGTTCGGTCATATGGGTCAGGGGGCAGGTCGCAAGGCCCTCCACCGTCGCCTCCAGGAGCACCGCCGACAGCGCCTCGCCGGCGCGGAGCCAGTCCGTCCGCACATCGCCATCGGTGCTCACCACCAGCACTGTGGACCGGTCGATCTCCTCGGCGGAATCATTGTCGAGACCAGCGGGAAAACCGCGCCCGATGTCTACCCGGGAGAGGTTCTCCGCCGTTGCCAGGGCATTCGGGGGAATCCCACCGGATGGTATGGAATGGCCTGCCCACCAATGTAACTCGGTGTGATATGCGGTGTCGTAGCGGCGTGCCGCGGCCGTGATCTTGGTGGCTTCTGCGAGGGTCGCGCGAGCTTCGGGGGGCAGGACCGTCAGATGCGCCCCTCGGGCGCGGACCATATCCGGCAGAGCGCGCGGAAGCGGCGTCTTCACACTCAACGGACCGAACGGACGCCGATCGGAATATCGGTGGCGGATCGCGGAGAGGAGATCGAAGTCGTGCGAGCGGGGGTGCGCGTCATGGTGGAATCTGATCGTCGCCAGATGCCCGGAATGCAGCCCGTCGGGAAGGCGTTCGATGTCTGGCGTCCATCGCAGTGCGGTCAGCGCAGTTTCCAGGTGGTGCAGTGCCGCGCCACAGCTGACCACCAGTTGTCGACCCTTCGGATCTGTCGACGCCAGGAGCCGGCCGCGGTCGGTGTGCAAGTCCAGGCGACCGTCCGAATAGGTCCACTGCCACGGCTGGCTGTTGTGCACCGAGGGTGCACGACACGCAAGGTCCACCGCGATTCGAACCACGTTCACATCGGGAATGGTGGTGTCCACGATCGTCTCCACTTCAATCCACCCAACGTCACGACCCGTGCCGGAGATCTGGTGCATGACACCAGTGTCCATCGCACGGGTTCCCCGGGTTAGGGCCGATTGTCACCGCCGGACAGGGCACAGGTCCGCAGCCGCCAACCCACGGTGCGACCGTCATTCGGGGACCGAAGACCCTACTGGCAGCGTCCCCACAGCTGCGAGCCTGGGCACATGGCCATTCCGCTCGCCGTCCGCACCGAAGGGCTCACGAAATCGTACGGTTCCGTCCTCGCCCTCGACGACGTCGATCTCAGCGTCCACCCCGGCGAGGTCTTCGGCTACCTCGGCCCCAACGGATCCGGCAAGTCGACCACCCTGCGCCTGCTGATGGGATTGCTCCGGCCGACCTCCGGCACCGCCGAGGTCCTGGGACTGGACGCCTGGTCATCCGCAGCCGACGTCCACCGCGGCGTCGGCTACGTTCCCGGCGAACTGTCGCTCTACGAGCGGCTGACCGGCCGTCAGCACGTCACCTACTTCGGGCACCTGCGCGGCAACACCGACGACAAGACGGCCGTGATGATCGCCGACCGGCTGGATCTGGACCTGGACAAGACGGCGCGAACCCTGTCGAAGGGAAACCGGCAAAAACTGGCGTTGGTTCTCGCGCTGATGTCCGGACCCGAACTGTTGATCCTCGACGAACCCACCGGAGGACTCGACCCCCTGGTGCAACGAGAATTCCACGCAATTCTGCGGGAGCACACCACATCCGGCGGCACTGTCCTGCTGTCGTCGCACGTGCTGAGCGAAGTCCAGCAGGTTGCCGACCGGGTGGGGGTGCTGCGGGAAGGCATACTCATCGCCGTCGAGAGCCTGCATGAACTGCGCCAGAAGTCACTCCACCATGTGACCGCCGAATTCGCCGACCCGGTGCAGGAATCCGACTTCCGCAGGATCGACGGAATCCGGGATCTCGCGATCGACGACCGCAGCCTCACGTGCAGCGCCCCGCAGTCCGCACTGGACTCATTGATCCGGGCCGCCGCCCGATACACCGTCGTCGACTTCGCGTGCGCCGAAGCCGACCTCGAGGAAACCTTCATGGCGTTCTACGGAATCGGGGCGGGCGATGCTGCGTAGCGTGCTCACCAAGACCTTGTACGACCAACGCCGCGCGCTGCCCGGGTGGGCTTTGGGTCTGGTCTTGCTCGTCGCGATGTACGTGGCCATCTGGCCCAGCGTGCGCGATCAGCCGTCGATGAACCAGTTCCTCGATCAGATGCCCGAAGCATTCCGGGCGCTGTTCGCAATGTCGGGGGCCGACATGTCGACCCCGGTCGGTTACATCCAGATCGAACTGCTCTCGTTCATGGCGCCGTTGCTGTTCCTCGTCTATACCACCGGTAGCGGTGCCGGCGCGGTGGCCGGGGAGGAGGACCGCGGAACCCTCACCCTGCTGCTCGCCACCCCCTTGACTCGCCGGCGCATCCTGCTCGAGAAGGTCGGCGCTCTCGTCGTCGGCACGGTGCTCCTCGCCGCCGCGACGGGAATCGCTCTCCTCGCCGAAGGGATGTTGGCGGACATGAACCTGCCGGTAGGAAAAGTGTTCGCGGCGATGGCCCACCTGGCCTTACTCGCGTTGGTGTTCGGTGCCCTAGCTCTGGCACTGGGGGCGGTCACCGGACGCCCGGCGCTGAGTCGTTCGGTCCCGGCAGTGGCCGCGGTACTCGCGTACGTGCTGAACGGTCTCGGCCCCGTGGTGTCCTGGCTCGCCCCCTGGCAACGGTATTCCCCGTTCTATCAGTACGCCGGTCACGACCCCCTTCGGCACGGGTTCTCCATCAGCGCAGCAGTGGTCTCCCTGGCCACGATATCGGTCCTGATCGTCGTTGCGGTGGTGGGCTTCAGCCGGCGGGACGTGGTGAGGTAACGGGTGACCGGGCACGCCGCGGGCGGCCGGCAGATCGTCGCCGGGATCGACGGCTCGGCCGTGGCCGAGGCGGCGGCACGCTGGGCCGCCGCTGTCGCCGCGCGGGGAAATCTGCCGCTCCGACTGGTCCACGTCCTGCCACCGGCACCTCTTTTCTACGGGGCGCCGGCACCGGTCCCGGACATCGAGGCGGTCCGTGCGCTCGGCGACGCCGCGCTCTCGCATGCCGCCGAGATCATCCGCGGCGAACAACCAGCCGTCGCGATCGAATGCACAACCATAACCGGGCCGACTCCCGCCGAATGCCTGCTGGATGTGGCACCGTCGGCCTCGATGGTGGTGATCGGGTCGGCGTGTGCCGGGCCCGTCGAGGGATTCCTGAACGCCACGGCCCTACGGCTGGCGCACCACGCCACCTGCCCGGTCACGGTGTGGCGGCCGGCCCCGGGTCCTGTCCTGCCCGACCGCCGGCCGGTGATCGTCGGCGTCGACGGAAGCGAGATCAGCAGCGCGGCCGTGCGGTGGGCGTGTTCGTTCGCGGCCTCCTTCGAGGCGCCCGTCGTGGCGGTCCACATCTGGACCGGCACAGCACCCCAAGGGGGGTCGCACCGCCACGAGTATCTGGTCGACGCGACAGAGCAGGTACTACTGGCGGAAAGCGTCGCCGGCTGCCGGACCGAGTACCCCGACCTGACGATCGAACAGGTCACCGAACGCGGCGCTCCGGCCGATGCCCTGCTCGGGCGATGCCGTCAGGCGCAACTCCTGGTCGTCGGAAGCCACGACCGAGGGGCGCTGGGACGAGCGCTGCTCGGATCGACCGGTCAAGACATGCTGCACCGCGCTCCCTGCCCCGTCACGATCTGCCATCCGGACGCGACTCCGGCACCGCCTCACGCCGAGACACCATCCGCCCCAACGGAGTCGAGGAGAAGACCATGACGAACGCACCGATAGTCGTGGGCGTCGACGGATCCCCGTCGTCGTCGGACGCCGTGCGATGGGCGACGCGCGAGGCCGAAATTCGCCACGCTCCACTTCTGCTCCTGTCGTGCATCAGCTATCGCGGCGCCGAGGCCGCGGTTCCGTGCATCGGAACCGAACTGCGTGGCCGCGCCGAACGGGACCTGGTGGCCGCGCTCGGGATCGCACAAACCGAGAACCGCGAGGGCGGAGTCGACATCCGCACCGAGGTACATGCGCAGTACGCGCCCGCGGCGCTCGTCGATTGCTCGGACTCCGCGAGGATGATCGTCGTCGGTCGACGCGGCCTCGGTGAATTCACGGGCGGGTTACTCGGTTCCGTCAGTTCGATCGTCGCCCGCCACGCACGCTGCCCGGTCGCCGTGATCGAGGGGTGGTCTCGGGTCGAGGACGGCTCGGGACCGGTCGTCGTCGGAGCCGACGGCTCCGCCAACAGCGCCGCCGCCATCGACGTCGCCTTCGAAGAATGTGCACTGCGCGGTGCTGAACTGGTTGCGCTGCACGCCTGGTCTGATCAGAACCTGTCGCAGATCCACATCGATCCGCACCAGTGGAAGGCCGCCGAACAGTCAGAGACGGCCCTGCTGGCCGAATGCCTGGCGGGGCACACGGAGCAGTATCCCGACGTCGCCGTGCGGGTCGTCGTGGTCAGAGACCGTCCGGTGCGACACCTGCTGGCCGAGGCGGAACAAGCTCAGCTCATCGTGGTCGGAAGCCACGGCCGCGGCGGATTCACCGGCATGACGCTCGGTTCGACCAGCGAGGCGCTACTGCATATCACCACCTGCCCGCTGCTGATCGTGCGCCCGCGATCGGAGGACTGACGCATCTCCCCCCGAACAGCAGTGGGCCGACAATCCGCCCCTGTCCTCTCCGCAAACACCCGCAGATCTCTTCGTGAGAGAAGGAGACAAATAATGCGCAACAGACGACGCTACAAGTGGTCCGATCTGACGCACCGACAGCGCACCGCCGTCGCCATGTCAGCGACGGTGCAGGTGGCACTCGCGGTCGCCGCGTGGACCGATCTCGCACGCCGCGATCCGCGACAGATCAACGGCAGCAAAAGGACGTGGGCTGCAATTATCGCAGTCAACTTCATCGGCCCTATCGCCTACTTCACACGCGGTCGGCGCGACGAAACCGCACCGCACACTTCGTAAGCACTCTGCATCCCGGCTGCGACACCCGACGATAGGGACGCCCCCGGGCACGGGTCCGCGAACTCAGCGGGCGACGATCAGCGGGCAGGTGACGGTATGCAGCAGGGCCCGACTGGTCGATCCCAGCAACATGCTCGCGAATCCACCACGACCTCGGCTGCCCACAACCAGAAGTTGTGCGCGTTCGGCTTGTGCGCGCAAATTGTGGACAGGACGGTCGATCACCACCACCGCCTGGACCTTGACGTCCGGGTACTCCTCGGCGCGACCGGACAGGCTTTCCGCCAGCAGTGCCATTTCGCGGGTGTGCTGCTTCTCCCATTCGAAGCCGCTACCGCGCCAGCCCGCGAGATCGAGGTCGATATCGGACCAGGCGTGCACGGCCACCAGTCCGACCTGCCGTTGCGCAGCCTCCTCGAACGCTACGGAAATCGCGGGTTCGCTGTTCGCGGTCCCGTCCACTCCGACAACGACCGGTCCGACTATCTCGGTCACCTCGGTATGGGGGAGCTCGCGGACCACGGCAACGGGACACCGGGCGTGGGTGACGACTGCGGTACTGACCGAACCGAGCAGTGCCCGCTCCACCGGCCCGTACCGGTTGCTGCCGACCACCACCATGCGTGCCGTCTCCGACCGCTCGAGCAATTCGCGAGTCGGTGAGCCTGTGCTGCGCGCGATCTCGATATCGATGTCGTGGCCGTGGGCGGCCGCCCGAGCGAATTCCTCAGCCTTTTCCAGTCGCTTCCTCGCGGCGAGTCCTTGGTCGTCGAAGAAGCCGGCGGGTATGCCGGTCGGGACACCCGAGTCCCCGGGCATCGAGGTAACGGTGACCAGAACCAACGGGGCGTCGTGATAGACGGCCTCACGTGCGGCCCAGGTCACGGCGGCCAGCGCCGACTGCCCGTCAACTCCGACGACGATCGGCTGGTGGGCGGTCATGATGAAGGTCTCCTCGCGTGAGTCGGCGTTCGTCCCGTGCACCAATCGTCTTCGCCGCTACGAAGGGCTCATAGAGCCGAAGGTCCCGGCTTCCGGAGCCGCCGCCATCGGGCAACGATACGACGACGCTCTTCCGGCCGTGCGATCGGCGAATACCACCGGCACACCGCGGTGGGGCGGTGCCGCCGGGCCCCAGACCCCGTACGGGGTCTGGGGAAGCCTGCTCCGCGGCCAGGGTCGGGTCCGAAGACCCTACTGGTGAGAGGCTCGCACTGACAGTCTGACGGTATGGCCTCCGATTGCGTCCTCAGCACGGCCAGGATCAGCCCACGATGCGAGTCGATCTGTGCCCCTGAACCCGTGGACCCGGGCACCGGCAGGGGGGAGGGCTTCAGTCACCTCGGAACCGTCCGAAGCGCTGACCCTCCAGCGGCCCGCCCATCATGGATCTCGCACAGTTCCACGCATACGGGTACGTAGCCGCCCTGCTGATCGGACTCGGGCTGGGGATCGAGCGCGAACACGCGGCCCGTTCTGCAGCAGACGGCGCGGACTCGGTCACACCCGAGTTACCCGGCGCCCGAACGTTCCCGCTGATCACCCTCGCCGGTGCGGTGGCGGCCCACGTCGGTGACGTGGTCGTGCCCGCCGCATTTGTCGCGGTGGCGGCTCTCATCGTGTGCTGGTACTGGGTCCGAGCACACGCGCCGGACCGACCGGACGTGGGAACCACCACCTCGTTCGCCGCACTGGTCGCCTTCCTGCTGGGTGCGCTCGCCTTGCACTATCCGTCGCTCGCGGTCGCGCTCGGCGTCATCGTGCTGGTTCTCCTCGCGGTCAAGTCCCCGATACACGAATTCGCCGAGCACATGATCGACGAACGCGACATCATCGACTTCTGCGTATTGGTGGCGATCGCCTTCCTGGTCCTGCCCGTGCTCCCGGACCGTGATGTCGGGCCCTACGGCGCATTGAATCCCGCGACTATCGGTCGACTGGTACTGGCGCTGAGCTTGATCGGATGGGCGGGTTACGTTGCCACCCGGATCCTCGGGCCGCGGTGGGGGCTGCTCATCGTCGGCATCGGCGGTGGATTCGTCTCCGGCGCCGCGACCACTGCGGTCATGGCACGCGCAGCCCGCCAGACCAACACCAAGGACGCCCTACCTGCAGCCCTGGTCGTCAACGTATCCACCATCGTTCTCGTTATCGGCATCACCTGGGTCGTCAACTCCGCAGTTTCCGCGCAACTGGCAATGGTGTTCGGCGGTGCGGCAGTGATGATCGCAGCCGAAACCGCGCTACTGGTGCTCCGCCGGCCACGCGAGCAGTCGGCCGACACCCGGGAGGGTCGGTCGATCGGGTTGCTCGACCGCCCGATCTCGGTCCCGGCGACTCTGTCGTTGACAGGCTTACTGCTCGTCCTGCTCGTCCTGACGAAGGGCGCCGCAGGTGTGTTCGGAAGTGGCGGTGTCATCGCAGCATCGGCTGTCGGAGGCCTGGCTGATGCCCATTCCTCGTCGTTGGCGGCTGCGGCCGCAGCCGGTGGCACAATATCTGTCGACACCGCGACCACCGCTGCAGCGGTGGCGGTCGGTACGAATCTCGTCACCAAGCTCGTCCTGGCGGTGGTGGCGGGAACGTGGGCGTTCGCAACCAGACTCGCCGCGTGTCTGATCGGGCCGGTTGCGCTCTCGGCCATAACCTTGTGGACCGTCGTGCATTGACGACCGATGCCGTCGGCGAAGCAACAACCGATACATCCAGATTGACCCACTCGCCGGCCGAGGACTGCCCGTCCGGACCTCCCGAGCGAAGCGGGACGAACGCCTGATCACGGGTGTTCGTATCCCGTGGCCGAGGCGGCGGAGAAAATCCCGCCAGACGTGACGAGTGGGGAGCTTCCGCGCACATGAACCGGTCCGCTCCTGACGTTTTCGGGGCTGGCCCGAAGTCTCCACGAGACGGACGCGAGATGACCTTGGGCTCTATAGACCCGTGACACGAGCCGCAAGACTGAGAGTGCGGAACGCAGGAGGTCGTGATGGCTGGGGAACTGACTACACCAGTGCGAATCTGGCGGTTGGTGCCATGGAGCCGCAACGCGCTGATGCGTCCGAGCGACCGCCTCGAATCCGTCATCGTCATCGTTGTCGTCGCGGTGGTCCTGCTCCTGCTCCCGGTCGCCGCGGCGTTCGGAACAGCCACCTACACCAGACTGAGAGACCAAGCACGAGTCGAAGGAGCGACCCGTAGCGAGGTGAGCGCTGTGCTCGTCGAGGACGCGGTCCGCGTGTACAACGAGGATGCGGTGCGCGGAACCGGCGGCCCCGATGTCGGCCAGGCACGGGTGCACTGGTCCGTCGGTGGCATCGGGCACACGCACATGATCGACGCAGATTCCGAGGCGAAAGCCGGGGACGCTGTGAGCATCTGGGTCGACGCGAACGGGAATCTCAGTGCCGCGCCGATGACCGGCGGGGAGAGCGCGGTCGCCGCGGTCATCGGCGCCATCGCAGTGTGGGCAACGAGCATCATCGCGGGAGTACTGTTCCTGCTCGGAGTGCATTGGAGCGCATCGAGGCACCGACTCGCGCAATGGAACCGGGAATGGGCCGGCATCGGAAAGGCACCCGGATGGCCCGTGAGCTGAAGTCGACACGGCGGTGAATCCGGACCCCAGAAACACCACACTGGAAGGCGATGAGGGCGGCCATGGAAAATGACACGCTGAGTTTCCTCGACGCCGGCTTCCTGGAAACGGAAGACTCCGACCGGCATGCGAGCCTGACCATCGGAGCGCTGGCAGTCATCGAAGGACCCCCGCCCAATCAGAAGGAGTTCCGCGACGCCGTCGCGGCGCGTCTGCTCAACCTCCCCCACGCACGCGACAAACTCCGCACGGCCCCACTCGATGTCAGTGCCCCGTCGTGGACGGAAGATGCGAACTTCGACCTCGACCGACACCTGCGACGGGTCGCCATCCCCAACCCGGGCGAGGAGGAGGCACTGTTCGGATTCGTTGCCCGGGTCATGGGGCACCGGCTCGACCGGGACCACCCGCTGTGGGAATGCTGGATGGTGGAAGGACTCAGCGGCGACCGCTGGGCGATGCTCGCCAAACTCCACCACTGTATGGCCGACGGGATCACCGGAACACGACTGTTCGAGGCGATGTGTGACGAGGTAGAGCGGACAATGGACCCCGCCGCCGACTCGTCAGGCCCGGAGCACCCCGCTCCTCAACCACCGCCGGCATCCTCGATCTCCACGCTGTTCTCCCCGAGCCACCAGTACGCATTACTCGAGACGATCCTGCGGGCTCCTCTGACGATCGCTCAGGCGGGACTGGGAGCGAGCCGGGGACTTGTCCGGCTCCTGTCCGAGATGCTGACGTCGTCTTCCGACACGTCCCTGATCGGTCCGATAGGCAAGCAACGACGCTACCGCGGTGCCCGCACCCGGATGACGGATGTCCGGGAGATCTGCGCGGCATACGGTGTGACGGTCAACGACGTCGCCCTCGCGGCCATCACCGGTGGATTGCGCACACTGCTCCTTCGACGGGGTGAACACCCCGACGCACACACGGTGCGCACACTGGTGCCGGTCTCGGTGCGGTCCCCGAACGACGACGCCGAATCTCTTCACAACCAGGTATCGCTCATGCTGCCGTTTCTGCCGGTCGACATCGAGGATCACGTCGAACAGCTCACCGCAGTGCATCAAAGGCTGTCTGCGCACAAGGCAGGCAAGGAAGCCCAGGGCGGAAAGGTGTTCACTACGTTGGCACAGTACGGTCCGTTCATGCCCTTGGCCTGGGCGTTGCGGCTGGCCACCCGATTCCCCCAGCACAGCGTGGTGGCTGTGGCCACCAACATCCCCGGACCCCGACAACCTCGTCACGTCCTGGGCCGAAGGATCCTCGACATCTTCCCGTACGTACCCATCGCACTGCGGTTGCGCATCGGCATCGCAATCCTCAGCTACGCCGACACTCTGACGTTCGGTCTGACCGGTGACTACGACAGCACCCCGGACCTCGCCGACCTGGCTACGTCGATCGAACAGGGCGTGTCCTCACTGCTGACGGCCGCCCGCTTGGAGACCGCAGGCAGCTAATGGCAATGACCTCCGGCCCTACCGGTGTGAGGGCCCGATAAGCGAGACTCGATATCACTACGACGGCACCAACCGGCGCACCTGGTCCTACGAATAATGAGGTGGGTGATGGGCACACCTGCGGAGACGATGCCGAGTTGGCGCACGATCGAGTCGGTGGTCGCATTGGCCTGCCGGGCACCATCGCTTCACAACAGTCAACCGTGGCGGTGGGTCCTCGAGCCGGAGGGCCTGACACTGTTCAGTGATCCCGACCGCATCCTGCCCGCCACCGATTCGTTCGGACGCCAAATGGTGGTGTCCTGCGGTGCGGTGCTCAACCATCTCGAATATGCTCTACTCGAGCATCATTGGGATGCGGCGATCGAACGCATGCCTCATTCGGCGAGCCGTCAGTGTCTGGCAACTGTTGCATTTACCCCCGCGGCGGAGGTGTCCGGATCCGAGATCGCCCTGGCATCGGCGATTGCACGCCGGCACACCGAGCGCCTCCCGATGGCCGCTCCTACCTCGTGGGACGACACCCTCGCACAGGTGACCGAACTCGCCGAGCGCGCAGGAATACACGTGGAAGACATCGGGGACCGCGCCCGCCCCACACTCGAGGCAATGTCCCGTCGCCTCAGCGGTCTGCGCCGCGGAAACCCCGTGTATCAAGCCGAGCTGCAGTGGTGGGCGGGCCACGCACTGTATCCCGACGGGATTCCCTCGGCCGCACTACCCGCATCGTCACCCGGAACGGTCCCGGTCGGACGCGAGTTCCCCACCGGCACTGCCACGTGTGACCCCGGCGATATGGAGGACCGTGCCGCGATACTCGTACTCACCACCGGCGCGGACTCGAGACTGGACTGGTTGCGATGCGGCGAGGCGCTCTCGGCGCTCCTGCTGGCCTGCACCGCTCGAGGCCTCGGTACGTGCCCGGTGACGCACATGACCGAGCTGGGGGAAACGAGAACCCGGGTAGGTGAGTTGCTCGACGGCGATGGCCTGCCTCAAGTCCTCATCAGGGTCGGCATCCGGTCACCGAGCGCATCGCCCTCGACAACGCCCAGACGACCGCTCTCCGAGGTTCTCTTCCGCGACCGACCGGAGGCCTGACGATGCAGGGGTCTGATCCCGCCGCCACGGCGTTGCGGATGTTCGCCGATCGGACGTCACGCCGTCGCCGACGGATCCTCGCCCTCGCCGCGACCATCGGAGCCGACGGGGCTGTGACCCAAATGATCCCGTCTCCGGTGTCGGTGATTGCCTGTTCGACACCGGCCGCAGAGGGCCCGCACACCGATCGCGTGTGCTGAGCCGTGGAGGTCGCTGTCCTGCTGGCGATCGCGACAGCGCTCGCGTTCGACCTCACCAACGGCTTCCACGACTCCGCGAACTCGATCGCCGCGCTCGTCGCCACCCGGGCTGCTCGCCCCGAACATGCGCTCATCCTGGCTGCGGCCGGGAACTTCATCGGTCCGTTGGTCGTGGGAACGGCCGTCGCCGACACCGTCGGAGGAGTCGTCACACTCCCCGCGAGCGCGACGGTCACCGCGGTCGGCGCCGCACTGACCGCAGCGATCGCGTGGAACCTCCTCACCTGGTGGTTCGGGCTGCCATCGAGCTCGTCGCACGCCCTGGTCGGCGGACTGGTCGGTGCGTCCCTGGTCGCTGCGGGCCCGAGTGGGGTGCACTGGGGCGGATTCACCGACGGCCGACCTTCCGGCGTCGTGGGGATCCTGGTCGGCCTGGCGATCTCCCCACTTCTCGGCGCGGCCGCGTGTGCGCTGCTCGCGACCATCGCCTGGCGATTGATGCGCCGCGCCCGACGCCGAGCCCTCGGCCCGGTGCGCCGCACCGAATGGGTCACCGCCGCCACCCTCGCATTGAGCCACGGCGGCAATGATGCGCAGAAATCCATGGGGGTGATCACGCTGCTGCTCATAGCGGGTGGTCAGCTCACCGAGTTCACCGTGCCGCTGTGGGTCAAGCTGGCAGCTGCGACCAGTCTGACGATCGGGACCGCGTTCGGCGGGTGGCGTATCGTGCGGACGGTGGGCCGTGGGGTGTTTCGGATGACACCGCTCGACGGGCTGGTCAGTCAGGCCGGCGCCGCCGGCGTGATTCTCGGTGCCTCCCTCGTCGGTGCGCCGGTCAGCACCACACATGTGGTCGCCGCCGGTGTCGTGGGTACGGGCGCGCAACATCGCGCGCGGCATGTGCACTGGAAGGTAGTCACAGAGATGGGCGTGGCCTGGGTGGTCACCCTACCGATGACCACATTGCTAGGGGCGGTGCTGTTTCCGGTGTGGGGGGCGATCTGATGCATCGGCCGCGACTGTCCAATGCGTGGTTCCTGCCACGCTCGTTCGACGTGCTGGACATGCTGCGCCAACAGCTCGACATCGTCGAGCACTGCGTGCACGTGTTGAGCGACTGGGGACACGGCAAGACCCCGACCCACGAGGCGGTCGCGGAGCTGCGGGTCGCCGCGGGAAACGAGCATCGTGCCCGCCGCACTCTCAACAATGCTGTGCGCGACAGCTTCAGCACCCCCATCGAGGCTGAGGATCTATTCGAACTGGGGGAGCGTCTCGGCGAGATCGCCGAGGCCGGGTACGCCGTGATCCGAGAGTCCGAGCTGTCATGTTCCGGCCCGACCTGCGCCTCGCCCGATCCTTACCTCGTCGAGTTGATAGACAGGCTCGCGAGTGCGCTGATCCCCCTCGCACGGGGGCTGCGAAAACTGCCGAGCGGGGACGCGGCACAGTGCGCGGACCGCGCCATCGAAGATTTGTCCATGGTTGAACACGCCTACCGCGCTGCGATCGCCGACCTCGAAAACGAACCCGACGTCCGGCGGGAGTTACGCAGGCGGGAACTGTATCGCCGAGCTGAACATCTGCACGCCGCGATGATGCGTGTGGCGCGGCGCACCTGGTACTCGGTGTACAAGTCACGGTGAGCGGAGCCCCCAGCCGCGTAGCAGGACCCATCTGCCGACGAGGATCGCACTGAAAGCGCTGCGCTGCAGAAGAAGTGACAACGGGTGCGCTGAAGTCCGCAGAGTTCGTGGGGACTCGGTATGCGTACCGCAGCGCTCCTGCGGTCCCTCGTCGACGTCGCGGGGGGTCGCTCGATAACGCACCCCTTCGGGTGGTGCGGACGACTGAGGGACGCGACCAGGCGCCCGAACGCTGTCGCCCTCGCGGACCCTCCCGTACACGCCACACTGGATACCCCCTGGGGTATAATCGTGTCAGGTTTCACGAAAGGGGCAATCATGGTCGGCGACGAAGAAGGCATTGCGTTGGTACTCAATCGGCTCCGCCGCGCGCACGGGCAGCTGGCTGGGGTGATCTCAATGATCGAACAGGGCCGCGACTGCAAGGACGTCGTCACCCAGCTCGCTGCGGTCTCACGCGCCCTGGATCGCGCCGGGTTCAAAATCGTCGCAACCGGATTGCGTGAATGCCTGAGCGGCGAGGCCGCGGAGGGTGCCGAACCCATGACCGAGGCTGAACTCGAAAAGCTCTTCCTCGCGCTCGCCTGAGCGGCGCCTTCCTCTCCGGTTCACCGAACCGGCGATCAGCCGCCGTGCACTACGTACGCCATATCCGACGAACCCCGAAGAGAAAGCCGAATCGTCATGAAACTCGCATTATCGACAACTTTGCACACAACCTTCGCCGATGCAGTGGAGCGAACTCGGAAGGCGCTGGCAGAGCAGGGTTTCGGGGTACTCACCGAGATCGACATGAAAGCCACCCTGAAGGCGAAACTAGGTGAGGAGATGGAGGACTACCTGATCCTCGGCGCGTGCAATCCGCCTCTGGCTCATCGCGCGGTCAACGTCGACCGACAGATCGGGCTGCTGCTGCCCTGCAATGTCGTCGTGCGCGCCGATACCGTCACCGAGAACACCATCATCATCGACGCAATGAACCCAGCCCTGATGGTCGACGTCACCAACGAACCCGGACTGAAAGACGTCGCCGACGACGCCACCATCAAACTCCGGGCCGCGATCGACTCCCTCGCCGCGCACCAGGCCTGACATCTACACAATCCGATTAGACGGACGGAACGGAGGATCGTGACACAGGTGGCCGCCCTGCGGTCATCGGCATTCTGCTTGGCTTGCTCGGCGGCGGCGGGTCAATCTCTCGGCCACGTTCGTCGGCAATGAGTTGGGCCGCCTACATCCGAGCCCATCGTGAGATCGATTTCGCGATCGCAATGGTGACCGCGGGGATCCGGATGCTGGAGGAGCGTGCCGAGACGGGCACCGCATGTGCAGCGGGGGAGTCCGGGATCAACTGGCGTCGTTGCGCGCAATGTTCGATTCCGTCCCGCAGGGCTCAGCCCGGATCGGTTGGTTGCCGGAGCTCGGCGGCGAGGATGTGCACGCTGACCACCAGCACCCACGCCGGGAAGACCAGCGCCACCCAGAAGGCGAAGCTGACGACGACCAGCAGCACGACCGCGAGCAGATAGGTGGTGACCACCAGCGGTCGCGGCATCAGCCGCGTCCGTAACGACATCGTTGCCAGGGAGATCATGAACACCGCGGCCATGCGCACGGCGTAGACGTTGACGTGCAGCATCACCTCCCGTCCGAAGTTGACGATGTCGTTCTCCGCACGTTCGTGTTCCGGGAGACGGCGAGTAGACCGCCCGCGAACGGCAGCCCGCTGCCCAGGAAGACGGTCGCGAAGAAGCGGTCCTCGAGGTCCCCGAACCGGTCACGGAGGACCCCGATGAACCGCAGGAAGGCGATGCCCGCGATCGGCGCGAGGAACAGGGCTGCCGCGATCTGCGAGTTGCCCCGCACCCCGGGGTGTGCTCGCGGTCGTCGGCATCGCCGCCGCCAGCAGAACGATGCTGGCGGCGAAAAGGGCACCGAAGACGATGCCCGCGACCGCTGCGGCCCGGGGCGTCCGCAGGTGGCGGTAATGGGCTCCGCTGCGCGGATCGGCCATGCATCAATCACGGACGAAGTCGGGTGTCGGGACCAGCACGCGCCCCGGTCGCGGCCGGGGCGCGGCGCTCCTGCACCGCGGGTGAACAAACCCCTCGAGGCTTGCGCGTGCCGGGGGTAGACGCCTGGGTCACCGCGCGGGAACGATAAATGTGTG
The DNA here is from genome assembly GCF_009872365.1 of Rhodococcus sp. T7. Classification (NCBI taxonomy): domain Bacteria; kingdom Bacillati; phylum Actinomycetota; class Actinomycetes; order Mycobacteriales; family Nocardiaceae; genus Rhodococcus; species Rhodococcus sp. T7. Next base: position 39,012 of record NZ_WXYH01000330.1, on the reverse strand, counting down.
GGGTTCCCGCATGCCGAGAAGTGCGCAGCGGGCCGTCGACCGGAGGAGCGACGCCATGGCCACGAACCGTAAAGTCAAGATCGCGGTCGACATTCGGGACTCGGTTCCGGACTGGTCGCCGTACCTGCCGCAGGCGGCCCCCGAGGGCGCCCCGAACGTGCTGATGGTCGCGTGGGACGACGTGGGCTACGGCAGCATGGACGTCTTCGGCGGTCCCATCGAGACTCCCACCATGCAGCGCATCGCCGACGCAGGCGTGCGCTACTCGAATTTCCACACCACGGCACTCTGTTCGCCGACCCGCGCATCGCTGCTGACCGGCCGTAACGCCACGTCCAACGGGATGGCCACGGTCGCCGAACTCAGCTCCGGGTTCCCCGGCATCTCGACCCACATCCCCTTCGAGAACGGATTCATCTCCGAGGTACTGGCCGAACGCGGGTGGAACACCTACTGCGTCGGTAAATGGCATCTGACCCCGAGCGAGGAATGCAACATGTCGGCGGTCAAGAGCCGGTGGCCGCTGGGCCGGGGGTTCGAACGCTTCTACGGCTTCCTCGGTGGAGAGTCGAACAGTTGGTACCCGGATCTCGTCTACGACAACCACCCCATCGAAGCGCCCGGAGCCCCCGAGGACGGCTATCACCTGTCGAAGGACCTGTCCGACAAGTCGATCGAGTTCATCCGCGACGCCAAGGCCGTCGACCCCGACAAACCGTTCTTCATGTACCTGGCCCCGCAGGCCGGGCATGCCCCCCACCACGTCCCCGCGGAATGGGCCGACCGGTACAAAGGCAAGTTCGACCAGGGTTACGAGGCCATCCGCGCCGAGATCCTCGCCCGCCAGAAGGAATTGGGCTTGCTGCCCGAGGACACCGAACTGTCACCGATCAACCCCCACGGGGAGCCGAACACCACCGGCCCGGACGGTCAACTGTGGCCGATGCTTGACACGGTGCGCCCGTGGGACTCGCTCACCGCCGACGAGCAGCGCCTGTTCATCCGGATGGCCGAGGTATTCGCCGGGTTCATCTCCTACGCCGACGATCAGCTGGGCCGGGTGATCGACTTCCTCGACGAGTCGGGCCAACTCGACAACACTCTGCTCGTGGTGATCTCCGACAATGGTGCCAGCGGTGAGGGCGGCCCGAACGGTTCGTTCAACGAATGGCGGTTCTTCAACGGGGTCGCCGACACCACCGAAATGACGCTGCCGCACCTCGACGAGCTCGGCGGCCCCGCCTCGTACAACCACTACAACACCGGATGGGCCTGGGCGCTCGACACCCCGTTCCCGTATTGGAAGCGATGGGCGGGGTACGAGGGCGGCATCGCCGACATGTGCATGGTCTCCTGGCCGGCGAAGCTGACGCCCCGCACCGAACCGCTGCACCAGTACATCCACGCGGTCGATGTCGTGCCCACCATCTACGAACTCCTCGACATCGACCCGCCCGCGGTGCTCAAGGGCTACACGCAGAGCCCGATCGAAGGGGAGAGTTTCGCGGCGACGTTGACCGACTCCGAAGCCCCGGGAAAGGAGACTCAGTTCTACGCGATGCTCGGCCAGCGTTCCCTGTACCACGAGGGATGGCTCGCGTGTGCCCTGCACCCGCCGATCTCCGGGTGGGGCAATTTCGGCCACGACGTCTGGGAGCTCTACCACCTCGCCGAAGACCGGGCCCAACTCCACAACCTCGCCGACACCGAACCGGAACGCCTCGCCCAGATGAAGGAACTCTGGTTCTACTACGCCGGCATCTACAACGGCCTCCCGCTCGATGACCGCAACGCCCTCGAACAGGTCCTCGCCGACCGTCCGCACCCCGGCAAGAGCCGGGACCGCTACGTGTACTACCCGAACTGCGCGGACGTCCCCGAAACCGCGGGTGCCGCGATCACCGGCCGCTCCTACACCATCGCGGCCGGAGTCCACGTGGACAGCACCGACGCCGAGGGCGTCCTCTACGCGCACGGCGGCGTCGCGGGCGGGCACAGCCTGTACGTCAAGGATCACCGACTCCGCTACACATTCAACTGGCTCGGCACCCGTATCGAGGACGTGACCGCCGACCGCGACTTCACTCCGGGCGGGCACGTGTGCACCGCCGAATTCACCGTCAAGGGCAAGAACGAGGACCCGGCCATGCCCGGATTCACCGGCACCCTCGACCTCTACCTCGACGACCAACAGGTGGCCAGCAATGAGATTGTCACCCAGCCCGGGGTGTTCTGCCTCGTCGGCGACGGAATCTGTGTGGGACGCGACAGCGCCTCCCCGGTCACCGCCGACTACACCGCACCGTTCCCGTTCACCGGCGGAACCATCGACAAGGTCGTCGTCGACGTCTCCGGGCAACACTACGTCGACCACGAGGCACAGGTGAGGGGCTGGTTCATGATCGACTAGCCGCGCACATGCGCGCACCGAGTTGATAGGAGCATCAGCAGGGGCGACGCAGAAGCCCGCGCCCGGCGGTCGTCCCCCGGGAAGGAGTTGAAGGTAGAACCTCTGCAGGGTGGTTCACCTGAGGCAAGGTTGTCGGTGTTCATCGAGGTATTCACGTAGCATCGGCCCGACGACCGCGAACCCGTCGCCGCCCCGAGAGAACGGCGTTCCCCGAGATGATCTTGGAACACGCACTGCTGTCCGTGACTCCCGAGAGGGTCGCTGAATTCGAATCTGCATTCGGGCGGGCCGAGCCGATCATTTCGTCGATGCCCGGATTCCGCCGACTGCATTTGTCACGCGGCCACGAGCGCCCGAATGTCTACCTTCTGCTGGTCGAGTGGGAGGAGCTCGAAGACCACACCGAAGGATTTCGTCGGTCGGCTCGATACCAGGAGTGGAAGGACCTGCTACATCACTTCTACGAGCCGTTCCCGGTCGTGGAGCACTTCACACCTATTGATGAGTCTGCCCTCTAGCGCGACGTCGCGCATCAGGCCGAGGGCAGCACACCGTTCGCTACAGCTACGGCGAGACTACGGTGCCCGCGCGACGGGCGGGCGTGCGGTCGTCGGCGAACATGGCCTCGATCCTCGACTTGATCTCCGCGGTGCTCATGGAGCCGCCGTGGCGGGGCGTCCGCGACACGGTGGGAGTTGCCGGGGTGATCGAGACTGTCGCCATGCGTCCTGCTTTCGTCGGTTACTTATATGTGTGCCTCACGGTCACGTCTGTGATCTGGTTCACATCGTGGCCGACTATGTTGTACACCACATACCCGGTCGCGTGCCACTCGGCCCGGTAGCCAAGTGCTCGGGTTGTCGCAGCCGTGCCATTCGGCGAATGGACAGGAAATCCGGCCCCGGTACAGTCGCCCGAATGGATGAGGAGACGGCCCCGAACCGTCGACAGCTTCGGCTGGTGCAATCCCCGGTCCGTCTACCGGGCGAAGAGGACGAAGAACTCCTCGCCCGGTCGGTGATCGATGCGCTTGCCGGTGGCCTGTCGTGGGAGCAGATCGGTACTCGGCTCGGTGTGACCGCTCCGATCGCGTACGGCAGTCCGGTCACCGACCGGGACTGGCAGGATGCGGTTGTCGATCACGAGAATGAGCGGCAGCTATCGGACAGCGTTCGGCGTCCTTTCGCCGGAGACCGGGCCGTGTCCGTTTACGGAATTCCGCGGCACCGTGCAGGTGGCGGCGACGCACAGAATCGCGATCGCGAAGCAGACGATCGTGTACCAGATATTTCCGATGGGATCGCCGTTGCTCGTGACACCGTCGACGGCAGCGAAGTAGTCCGGTAACGCGGTCACCCACAACAGACCCATCACGCCGAGGTACACCGCGCTGTAGACACGCACGAAGTCGTTCGAGTAGGCGGAAACGTCCGACGCCCCCCCGCGCAGCCGCGACCACTGCCGCACCAGGACCGGGAACGCGACGAGCGTGACGACGACGAGTTCCGCCGCGTAGAGGAATCCTCGCACCGTGGTGCTCTCCATCCCGAGGATGGTCGCCGGGATGGGGAGGATGAACGTGCCCGCCGATGCCAAAAGTCCGATTACCATTGTCCGCCAAGCCAGTTCGAGTCCAGTAAAGTCCCGGCCCCGGTCGGCGTGGCGACCCACGAAGAACTGGACGCACAGCGCCAGCGACATCGGCCACAGTGCGGCGAACACCACGACGCTCGGCAGCGGGACCGCATCGAACATCGGCTGGTTGACCGGGTTGGTGGTCGACCATTCCCACCACCTCAGCTGCGGCCCCAGTTGATCGAATATCTCGTAGAACGCATGGTGCACGAAGCCCACGCAGACCGCGCCGACGAGCACGCCGTACTTTCGGAAGACGCCGAGCATTCGGACGAGCTCGAAGGCCAGCGTGGCCATCAGCGGATAGATCGCAATGATGTACAGGGGAAGCCGGCCCCACAGGAATTCCACCGTGAACACGTTGTGCGCGAACATCGTGTCCACGTGTTCCTCGATCCCGAACGCCGCCGGAAAGTACAGCGGCGGTTCGATGACGAACAGATACGCGGTGGCGCCGAACCAGAGCGCCAGGGTGGTCGGATCGCCGTTGCGGCGCCAGCGCAGGATCGCGAACACGAGCGCGAGCACCGACCCGAGCACGATCGTGAACTCGAGAACCGGCAGCGTCCAGTTCTCCAGGGCAAACGGATTACGGACCTCGACGAGTCCACCGGCCTCGGCGCACGAGAAGCCGAGCGCCGTCGACAGCTGGTCGAAGGTGGGGGAGCAGAGATCGGTCATTAGTTGACCACCGCCGCCGCGGACTCGGTCCGATGTTCACCCGACTCGGCGGTGTACCAGCGGGAGCAGTCGTAGCCGGCGTCGTATCGGGTGAACCACTCGTCGGCGAGCGCGGGCAGCTTCTCGTGCGTCGGGTTGTGTTTCGGCATCTGACTACGGACGACGCCGGCGAGGGCGGTGAGTTGTTCCCCGCGGGGGAGGTCGTCGAACGCGCGCGGCATGATCCCTTTGCTCAGGTAGGGCGCGAACGCGGTGAGCAGCTTCTGCTTGGTGCGGTGCGTCGCGAACATCGACATCGAATCGACCTTCCGCTCCCTCAGTGGGACGTGCTGGTTGAACCCGGCGCAGGCGATCCGGACAACCTTCATCACATGCGTGAAGATCGACGGCGCCATCCTCATCCGGTACAGCTCATCTCCGACAAGGGAATTGAAGATCACCAGCGCTGAGCTACGGTGTTCGACCTCCTCGACGAAGTGCCAGATGAACAGGGACGCAACCCGGTCGTCGCCCGGCCGGAAGAGGGTCGCGTCGTTGTCGAGCATCAGCTTGAACACCGGCGTGAACGTCGCCTCCAGATCGGCGGTGTAGGCGAGGCGGTAGTTCAGGCTGGTCGCCTCGGTGAGGAGGTCGAACTCGCCGATCACCGCGTCGAGGGTGTTCTGGAGTCCTGGATACCGCCTGATCAGGGCCTTGACGTGCTGACGATGCGCGGTGGAATGGTGGCCCTCCTGACGCATGAACGCCACGGCCTCGTCTGCGACATCGGGATCGGTCATCAACGGTTTCGCCTGCATGATCGCCTTGACGATCATCTTCTCGAAACCGATGGCCAGGAACGAGATCGCGTTCGACATGCTCGACCAGGCGGGGTTGTCGGGGTTCCAGAGGAACGGGACGTCCTGTTCGTCGAACGCGAAATCCATCTTTCTGGGATGCAGGTCGGACATGTGCAATTCCTCGTCTCGTGCGGCCTGAGTGGGCTGAAGTCTGTGGGCAGGTGGAGACCCGAGCCCCAACAACATACACACACCATAAACTCTGTATGATTACTTTTCGGCGGATTCGGGGAGAACGGCAGTGGCCGGAAGTGAGGCGCGCTCGCGGTAACCTCTGAGTCCAGGTCGGGCAATGTGCCGTCGTCCGTGCAGTACGTTCGGGCCGACGACGCATTGCGAGAGGTAAGGAACGGGCAATGGCAGGCAGGCGTGGGTGGGGTGGCAGCCCACCCGGAAGTGACGAGGAAGCGTCCCGTCGAATCGTCATCGCCGCAGTCGAGCTCATCAGCCGGAACGGCACGGCGATCAGCATCGCCGACGTTGCCGAATCCCTCGGCGTCATCCGTCAGACGGTCTACCGGTACTTTCCCAGCACCGACTCCCTCCTCCGAGCCGCAGCCATCGCCGCGGTCGACGGATTCCTCGACCGACTGACGCAACACGTCGCCGGCATCGAGGATCCAGCAGAAGCTGTGGTCGAGGCCGTGATCTACACGCTCAACGAAGCGCCCCGCGTTCCGCAGCTCGGCATCATGCTGTCCGGTTCCCATTCCCATGCCGAGGGCATCACGTCCGAGGAAGCCCTCACCTTCGGAATGACGATGATCAGGCGCTTCGACGTCGACTGGGAACGGCACGGCTACGGGGAGCACGCCCTCCGTGAGCTCGTCGAGTATCAGTTGCGGACGATGCAGTCGTTCTTCATCTCGCCGGGAAATCCGCCGCGTAGCCAGGACGAACTGCGTGCGTACCTGCGCCGATGGGTGGGATCTGCGGTCGCCGTCACGGGGAGTCCGGTGGGCCCTGCCGGTGGAGCGACGTAATCGGCTGGTTCGACGTTTCTGGTCCGACGACGTGCAGACCGAATAGACTTGCCGAGGTGACCCGCGAGGATCCCGATCGGCTCTCCGCCGACGATGCCCATATTCTGGGGCTCGAATCGGCGGTGATATCCGGCCACACCCTGAAGCTGGTGGTTCTCGAACCGAGCCCCGGCCCGCTGGACCTGGAGGCCCTGCGAACCGCGGTGGCGGAGCGCCTTTCGAGCGAGCCGCGCGCGACGCAGCGGATCGACGCCTCGGGTCCGGAGCCGCGCTGGACCGCGGCCACCGCCTTCGACATCAGCGATCACATCCGGCGCCGGGAAGAGCCGTGTGCGACGCGGGCCGATCTGTGGCGGGCCGTCAGCACGCTGATGTCCGAGCACCTCGACCACGAGCGACCACTGTGGACGTTCGATCTGCTCGGTCCGCTCGACGACGGGCGCGAGGCGATCGCCGTCCGGATCCATCACGCGATGGCCGACGGGATCGGCGCGGTGCGCTTCCTGCACGATGTGCTCTGGGATCGACACGTCGAACCGGCCCCGCACGGGTCGCGTCCGGGTGTTCGCGCCGATTCGGGGCAGCGTTCGCGAGTCGACGAGGTGCTGCGGCTGCCCGCGGCCGTGCATCGTGAACTGGGCCATCGCGGCTCACGCTCGCCGTTCGACCGTCCGATCAGTGCCGCTCGCGAACTCGCGTTCACCGTCGCCCCGCTCTCCGAGCTGAAAGCAATAGGCGCCTCGCGCCCCACCCGCGCAACCGTCAACGACGTACTTCTGGGGATCGTCGCAGGCGGCCTGCGCAGCTGGCTCTCGGCCGGCGACGCTGCGCTGCCGCGTCTGCGTGCTCAGGTTCCGGTCAGCCTTCACCATCGGAACGAGGGAGCGGAGGTCGGAAACCGCGATTCTTTCCTGAACATCGATCTGCCGCTCGCCGAGGCCGATCCGCTCATCCGACTCGACCGGATCAGCGCCGAGACCAGCAAGCGCAAACACCTCGACGACGCCGACGAGCTCTTCGATCTCTTCCACGCTCTCGGACGCGTGAAGCGCGTCGGGACGGCTGTGCAAAGACTCGCGGGCAGCGCGCGCGAGTTCAGTCTCGCGATCTCGAACGTTCCCGGCCCGCGCGTGCCGGTGAGCGTGTCCGGACGCCGGGTGGAGCGGCTCTTCTCCTCCTCGGAGCCCGCCGTTCACCACGCGCTGCGGATCTCGGCGATCTCCTGCGCCGGGATCGTCGGAATCGGGCTTTGTACCGACCCCGAAGCGCTGCCCGATGTTGCCCGACTGGCGGTGGCGATGGAAGATTCGTACGCCGAATTGCGTGACGCCGCATCGACGCCTTGAAGTCTGCCGGGATGGGTACACGGACACCATGGCATCCAGATCCGCATCACGCAGAATGCGGTCCGCGGTCGTCACAGTGCTGATGGCAGGGGGAGTTGTCTGCGTAGCCACCGGACAGGCACAGGCCGCCCCGACCCCCAGCGGAATCGCGGACGTTCCCCCTCGGACCGCGCTGTCGTTTGCACACACACCCAGCGGAACGAGAATGGGAACCGCGAATCAGGGCGAGGCGCGACCCGGTCTGTCGATCGTGAAATTGTATGTCGCCGATTACATGATCCGGCACGGTGACGGCTCGCCCGAAGACCTCGAACTCGGGCAACGAATAATCCGGGACAGCGACGACGCCGCCGCCTCGCAGGCGTACGCAAAGTATCCGCAAGCCATCGACGTCGTCGCCGCCGAGTACCGGCTCACCGGCACCCGCGGCGCCGCCTTCTGGGGTAACTCGGTGACCAGCACGGCTGACACGGTCACCTTCCTCGAGGCGAAGAAGACCGCCGACCCGAACAGTCCCGTTCTCAGATGGATGGCCACCGCCGCTCCCGTCGCCGTCGACGGCACCTACCAGAATTGGGGCACTGGTACATTGCCGTCGGTCACCGGAACGAAATGGGGATGGTCCGACGACGGCTCCAGCGTCGTCGCCTCCGCATCCTTCGGACCCGACTTCTCCGTCGTCGCCAATACCTACGGCACCGCCGAACAACACACCGGCGACGTCCTCGGCGCATTCGGCACCGAACCTACTCCGCCCGCCGGTATGGTGCCACCGCGCTGATAGCCGGCGAGGCGGCTCACCCCGCAGATTCGCCGCGCGTCGGCGGCACACCTGTCGCGGTTTGCGCGTCGGTCGGAGTTGGGGCCGCCGGCGCCGGGGTCGCAGCGTCACCCAGCGGCGCTCCGTTGGTGGGGGCCGTCGCCGAACTCGTGTCGGTGTGGTGGTGAGTCGCCTTCTTCGCCAGTTCGCCGACCTTGTGCTGCACCTGCGGCGCCTTGTCCTTCACCGTTTCCGTCGCGCCGCTCACCTTTTCCTGGATGGCGGGGTTGTGCCAGAGTTCGAGGGACTGGTGCCTCATCTTCTCGTAGGTTTGCCGGCCGGATCGGGTGCCCAGGACGAAGCCCACGGCCGCGCCCGCTGCGAAGGTCAACAATTTCTGCATGACATCTCCTGACTGTTGTGTGGCACGAGCAGATCAGCCGAACCGTCGTCCGAACGCCCTCTGCACAGCTTGCCCCCAGCTGAAAACCCCAAACCACGCGAAAGGTGTTCGATTCGAATGAATATCGGGATCGGATCGGTCGGCACGTGTCGGTGCCACTGGTGAACCGAAGCCGGCACGGCGGCCGCCTCAGTGATTGCGGAGCTCGTCGATGAGTTCCTTCTTGTTCAGCTTCGAATAGCCGGTCAAGCCGAGTTCTTTGGCTCGCTTCTCGAGCTCGTCGACCGTCCAGTCGTCGTAGGACTGCGACTTCCCGCCCGATTTTCCGATGTTCTCGCGGCCGCGGTCGGCAGCCGCGTTGGAGATGCGCGCCGCCTTCTCTTTGGAATCACCCTTCTTCCGCAGTTCCTCGTACAGTTTCTGGTCTTTGAGCTGGGGTTGCGAGTCCTTGGTTGCCATCCGGCGCTCCTCCCATCGAATTCGTGGTCTCCGCCTACCCGGGGACTCGGTGCCTCAAACGAGGGCGATCAGCACTTCCCCCTCGAGACCATCGGGGTCCCGGAAGAAGATGCTCTGTGCAGAACCGAAGTCGTTGATGGTTCCATCGCTGGCGGCCGCGTCGATCAGCCGCTGCCGGATCACTGCGAAGGCTTCCGGTGAGGCCGCCTGCAGACCGACGTGGTCTATGCGACCTCGCCCCCACATCGGTGTCTGACGCTCGGCTTCGGTGTTGCCGTCGATCACGAAGATGTTCAACTCGGTGTGCGGGCCGATCCGGATGACGGTCATCGTTTCGCCCTCTTCGCGGCCGTGCGGTCGCGTCGGCCCGACGTCGGCGTCGAACACGTCGGCATAGAACCTGCCCAGGCGGGCGGCGTCCTTGGAGATCCAGGCAATATGGTTGACCCCGTCGAGCAACATGATGTCCTCCGCTTAACATTCGGCACTGGAGATCTCGTGGGTCAACCGTCGCATATTCTGCTGCGCGAATCAGGGTGATCGCTGGGGCATGAACAGCACCATCGCGGGTACTCCGTGTGGACGCTGCGCGCGCAGCATGCGATGGCAGCGCGCCAGCCAGGTCTTCCGGCCCGGATTCCCCCTTGTTCGAGCCGGAGGGCCGCCCCGAAAAATGTTGAGCAACAGTGTTGTTCAGAACAAATGCCGACGGTTGGCCGGGGCGACCCGCGTCAGTCGACGACGGCGCCCCCGGGGAGGTTGACTCAGAGGACCGAGTAGCCGGCTGGCAGGGGAAGGCGGCCGGTCAACGCCAGCAGCGCCGCGGATGCTGTTCCCTGTGCTGCGGCCAGGCCACCGATCACGGCGAATGTCTCGGCTACTGCATCGTGAGGGACATCCGCGTTGACGCCGAGGGCGGCTGCCAAATCGCAGGTATGCACCGTCAGCTCGAGGGTTCGGGTTGGAAGGTAGCCCTGCAAGGTCATCGTCCCGAATGGTGTGCGCACCAGGGCGGTGGCTGGAGTGGCACGGACGCGCTCGGGTACCCGGGCAACCAGCGCGGTCAGCGCGGGCATCGGGTCCTCCCCGAGCGCGGCGCCGGCGGCGCGTCCCCGCTGTGCCACTGCTGCGGTGTCAGCCAGGGCACCGGCGATGGCCAGGTAGTACGCGACGGCATCGTCCAGGTCTGCCGGGTCGGAATCGTCACCGGCGACGTCGAGGTAGGTCTCCACCGTCGTCAGCGACCTGCTGGTGTGCCCCAGCAGGTCGCGCACGGACCACTCACCGAGGCCCGGGTCGTCATAGTGACCTGTCGCGGAGGCGCTGACTTCGAGGAACCGTCGGGCGGCACTGTCGAAGGCATCAGCAGTTGGACCGTCCATCGGCTCATTATCGCAGCCGACCAGTATCCACCGCCCGCCGAATTCAACTGTTCGACGGTGCCGGCATGGCTCACGGCGGTGTCAGGGCGAATCGGGCGATCACGTCGGGCAACCAGTCGGGTTCGCCGAATTGCAGACCGTAACGCTCGGCAATCGCGGCGAGCTGGGTGACATCCGGTGCGCCGGTGGCGACCAGTTCGGACATTTCCAGGAAACAATGTTCGAAGCCGGCTGGACTGATGATCTCGATCATGCGAGCCGGTTCGGTGCCGGCGTTCCACATGGCGTGCATCTCGCCTCGGGGCTTGGTGATGTATCCGCCGGATTCGAGAACGGCCTCCCGATCGCCGGAGCGGAATCCGATCACACCCTGAGTAACTATCGAGAATTCGTCCTCCCGCGTATGCAGATGCGGCGGCACCAGCGCACCGACCGGGAATGGGTGCTCCACGACCGACAACACCCCACCGGTGTCACGGCCCCAGAGCTTGAATTCGACCCCGATCGGGCCCAGGTCGCCGGTCTGCCCGGTCCCCGGCGGCAGGACGACCAACGGCGGGGGATCGGTTGCTCCCACGCGTCTCACCCACTCACGACGTCGACAGATCGGGTAACACGTTCTCTGCTCAACTCTTCGCCGACGGCGCAGATATTGTCAACGGTCTCGGGGCACAGCCGTTTGAAGATCTTGGCAGACAGACCCTTGCTTGTCGACGAAAAGCGTCGAGGTGGCGACTATGGAATTGTGCGGAATTGTGGCCGACGCAAACGCCACCGACCGAAACCGATCGAGCGAGAGATCCGGAGTGGCCCAATGGCTCAGCCCCCGAGTGCCTCGTCTCCTCGCGTACTCGCGGCCAGGCGCGCAGCCCGCATTATCGACACCACCGCAGTTGCCGTTACCTCGGCCTTCGCCGGGGGAGCCCTGCTCACCCAGACCGTAATTGTTCCGCACTGGCGGGAAATGGATCCGGCCGAATTCCTGTCGGAATTCGCGAGAGCCGGACCTGCCACCGGAGCGACGGTCTTCCCGTTCGAGGTCGCTTCGGTCGTGCTGCTGAGCATGACGACGTACTCGACCGTCACGAGTCGCCGACCAGGCCGCCTCGCGTGGGCTCTGGCGACGACGTGCATGGTCGGGACATTCTTACTGCTCCCGATCTACTTCCTGGACGCGAACCTCGCCCTGCTCGACCCCGCCTTCCCACCCCAGGCCGTGCACGCCGAGCTGACCGCGTGGTATCGCTGGAACTGGATACGCACGGGACTGGGCCTTGCCGCGGCCGCCCTCTCCTGCATTGCACTCACTGCCGGCCGACGTGAGAACGCCACCACATCGAGGTAACGCCGAGGGCAGCAACTACATATTCCCGCGAGAAGGCTTAACCGAACGTGCCTTCGGTCATCTCGGGGCGCCGGCACTGTGCGTATTTCGGCGAACGACTTGTCGCCACTCCGGGCGTACCTTGGTGACTTCGCCTCCAAGAAAGCGGGACAAGATCCGCACCACTGGATGGGGTCGATATCTCGAGACTCTTACGATGAGGTTAGTAATGCGGACATTTCGTGGGATGGCTCGGGCGCCGTAAAGGCGACTAGCAGCGGTTGTGGGGCGCTTCGATGTCGTCGGATCTGGCGCGACGAACAGAACGTGAGGATCAGGTCCTTCACTTCGGGGGGATACCTGCGAATGCGATTGCTGCAGGCGAGATCGTAGAGGCGATTTTCATATTCACGCTTGGAGATTCCGAAGTTGACCATGATGTCTTCTGCGGGTCCTCCGCCGAACGCGGACCAACGTCGGAAGAACTGAACCATGAAGTCATCGTCACGAGTGTTCGCGTGATCTTCTGGTCTGTTTGTCATTTCTGCCCTCCTACGACACCCATAGAGCCATGCCTCGAGCTGTATCTGAGCGCGGTCTCCGTCAGGAGTGCCTGCAGGACACACGATAGAACTGCGGGCAACGTGAACGCACTACTCCGAGGGATAGCCTGACGGCGCAGTTCACTCCACAAAAGATGAGGAATGCGCCACATCAGCAGTCACTGTTTTCCGGCGGCCACCCATGATGCGATTTGGGTACGTGAGGTGAAACCCAATTTTGTGAGGATGTGTTCCACGTGTCCTTGTGCTGTGCGGTTGGCGATGACCAGCCTGGTGGCGATCGCTCTGTTGGTCAGGCCTTCCGCTACGAGCCCGGCAACTTGGTGCTCGCGTTTGGTCAGAAGGCAGGTGTCGTCGGCGTGCGCTGAGGGGACCGGCGTGTCTTCGTCAAGTGCGAAGGCGACGGCTTCCGCCAGCGTCATGTGTCGGCCGGCTTGAAAGGCGTCGTCGAAGTGTTTGCTGCTCAGCGTGTTATGTGCTTGGCGTGCACATTCGTCGTGATGAATGTGGAGGCCGGGTATGTGAACTGGTGTGCTGCCGACGCTTTCCCAGAGTCCTTCGGCAGCGCCCATCAGCTGCGCGGCGTCTTCGGCTCGATCGGATTTTGCATGGATCCATGCCAGTGCCTCCAAGCACCAGGCGGCGCTGAGCGGGTCGTCGACCATCCGTGCCATCCGTAGCCCTTGACCGAGGAGCCCGGTAGCTCGGTCGTGGTTGCCGAGTTGCCATACCTGCAGGCCGAGGACCCAGAAGGAGCGGGCTCGGTAGACCGATTCGCCCAGGTCGGAGCTGAGGGTGATGGCCTCTTCGTTGCGGATGATCGCCTGCTCGGTGTCACCGAGGAGTCCGCTGGCGAGTCCGAGTCCTTGGAGTGTGGAGATCCGCAGGAACGGTGTGGGGTGGGTGTGGAGTGCGGCGAGAGCTGCGGCGAATGACGTCGCGGCTCGTTGTATGTTGCCGGAGTAGAGCTCATGCATTCCTTCGGCGTGGTGCAGATGGGCCCGGGCGACCTCATCGTCGATGTGATCGGTCGCGGTGCGGGCCGTGGAGAGTAGTTGCGCCCCGGCCGGGAGGTCGCCCTGTCGCCCGGCGAGGACGCTCTGGGCGCACAGCGCTCTCACTGTGTCTACCCGATGTCGACCGTTGTCAGTGGACAGTGCGCTTTCCAACCACCGTCGCCCCTCGCGGAGGAGCCCACGGGAGAACCAGAAGGGATAGAGTGCGGTGGCGAAATCGATCGAATCGGGGTTCTGCTGGGAGATGCGGAACTGGAGTGCGTCACGAAGGTTCGGTTGTTCGCGATCCAATCGAAGGATCCACATCAGCTGGTTCGCGCTGATCCACTCGGCTTCTGCGTCGTGTGCCATCTGCCGGTACCAGTCGCTGTGGCGGCGCCTCAGTGGCATCAGGTCCTCTGTGGCGCCGAGTTGCTCGCGGCCGTAGTCGCGCAACGTTTCGAGCATGCGGTAGCGGACAGTGAAGCCTTCCTCTTCTCGGACCAAGATCGACTTGTCGACCAATGAGGCGATGATGTCGAGGACGCTGTGTGGGGCTAGGTCGTCGCCGCAGATCGCCTCGGCTGCATCCAGTTCGAAGTTGCCGGCGAACACCGACAGTCGTGACCACAGCGTGCGTTCCTGCGGTGTGCAGAGGTCGTGGCTCCAGTCGATGCACAGCCGCAGTGATTGCTGGCGTGCCGGCGCGCGGCGCCGACCGCATGAGAGCAGCCGGTACCTGTCGGAGAGTTTGTCGTAGATCTGGTCGATCGAGATCGCGCGGAGGCGAACCGCGGCCAGCTCGATAGCGAGTGGAAGGCCGTCGAGGTGTTCGCAGACGCGGGCTACCTTTGGCCAGTTCTCCTCTGTGAGTTCGAATTCAGGGAGGGCGGTGGTGGCGCGGTCGAGGAACAACCGCACGGCGTCGTACTGGCTGATCGCCTGCATCGACCGTGTTCGCGAGTCTGGGGTGGCCAGCGGTTGTACTCGCTGGAGTGACTCGCCGCCCAGACCCAGTGGTTCGCGGCTGGTAGCCAGGATTCGCAGCTCGGGGCAGGACTGGAGGAGTATTTCAGCGAGGGCGGCGGTGGGGTCGATGAGGTGCTCGCAGTTGTCCAGGACGAGCAGGCATCGGCGGGACCGGAGGTGCTCGATGAGGCTGTGGAGCCGGTGCTGGTCGGGTAGTTCTTGAATCCTGAGCGTGGACGAAACGGTGTCGACGAGGAAGTCTCCGTCGGTCACCTCGCTGAGCTCCACCAGCCATACACCGTCGGTGAACGCGCGATGGGATTCGGCGGCCACCTTTGATGCGAGCCGGGTCTTTCCGACTCCTCCGGTCCCGATCAGGGTCACGAGGCGTGATTGGGCGAGTAACTTCTTCGTGGTGGCCACGTCGTGTCGGCGTCCGACGAAAGTGGTGAGGTCTGCGGGGAGATTCCCGCGGGCACCGGGGGAGGGGCGTAAGTCTTGGTCCGGCACGGCAGGCACGACGGTGAGAGCGGGCGCCGCCGGCTGAGACCGAATGGTGTCGGGCCGTGGCGAATCGGCGGTCGGGTGAGGATCGCAGGTTTTGATCACAGCCATCTCGTCTACCGGGCAACCGTTGAGGCGTTGCACCCGCCGAAGATGGTTTCCGAACTCGGCGGCGGTGGAGGGGCGGTCCTCGGGTTTCGGTGACATGGCTCGTTCAATCTCGACGCAGACGTTGTCGGGGACGCCGACCTTCCGGAGATCGGGGATCGGTTGGGTAGTGACTCGGAGGAATTGGGCGACGATCGGTTCGCCGACGTGTCGCTCGTACGCGGCGTGACCGGTCATCGCACAGAACATCGTCGAGGCGAGCGCGTAGACATCCGCCGCGGGAGTCGGGCACGCACCTTGGAGTACCTCCGGGGCGGTGTAGGCGAGCGTGCCGGTGACGACGTGGTCGGCGGTTTCGAAACCGCCGTCCACGTGAGCAATACCGAAGTCTGCGAGCTGCGGTTCGCCATAGTCGGTGAGCAAGATGTTTGCCGGCTTGACGTCGCGATGAAGGATGCCGGCGTTGTGCGCGGCCGCGAGGGCGCCGGCGATGCGAACCCCGAGACGCAATGAGTCGCTCCAGGTGAGCGCGCCTCGGTTGTCAATCCGATGTTGCAGCGACCCGCGACGATGGAATTGCATCGCCATGTAGGGCAGACCGGTGGCGGTGCTCCCGCATTGGAAGACGCTGACGATGTTCGGGTGGCCGGACAGCCGGCCCATCGCACGCTGCTCCCGGAGGAATCGGTCGAGATTCGACGCCTCGCGCCGCGAGGTCATGACCTTGACCGCCACGGCTCGCCCCAGGGCTGCCTGGGTGCACCGGTAGACGACTCCGAAGCCGCCACGCCCGATCTCCTCGGCGTCGTCGAACCCGGCAACCGCCAGTTCGTCCGGCAGGGATGGCGGTGCGATCTGAAACCTCACGGTCGCCGCAACGGAATGCGGGGGTTTTCCACGCGGGCCGTGGCTGTCCGTGCGGTACGGGTGGCTGTTCGTGGACAGCCACCCCGGCGTGACTCGGATGCAGGTTGTCATGCGCTTGACCAGCTTCTGCAGGATCGTCGAAAATCGAGCGTTCACCAGCCACAATGCCCCGGTTCCCGGCGACCGGCTATTCCCCCGGGGATAGAAGGCGGCAAGGGTTTGCTCCCTGAGAGATGACGTCCCCATCACGCTCGGTCAGTAGAACTGTGATCGCCACCCCACTCGCTGGCGAAGATACCAACCCCCATGCCGCGCCCGGTGACCCGTCCGGGACATATGTGCCACACGCGGGCGGCACGGATGCAGTCTCACAACCGGTGGAACTGCGCACCTGAAGGAGATGAATGTTGTCTACCGAAGCCACTACTCTCGTCCTCCCCACTGAGTTCCCGATGACGATCGGTGGGCGGTCCGTGACCGCACAGGACACGGCGCCGGTGTACAACCCGGCGACCACCGAGGTGATCGCCGAAGTCCCTGTTGCGACCTCGGACCAACTCGACGAGGCTGTCGCGGCCGCGCGGGCCGCCTTCCCCGGCTGGTCGGCGACACCACTGGCCGAGCGGCAGGCCATCGTCTCGGCGATCGGCGATCGGCTCGAAGCCCACGCCGAAGAGTTTCTGGCACTGCTGACCGCCGAGCAGGGCAAGCCGCGTCCGATGGCCGAATGGGAGGTCTATGGGTCGGTGGCGTGGTTCCGGGAGATCGCCAAGCAGTCCCTGCCTGAGGAGGTTCTCGAAGACACTGTCGAGCGCAGCGTGATCAGCCGGCACACGCCGCTGGGGGTCGTCGGTGCCATCGTGCCGTGGAACTTCCCGATCCTGCTGGCGGTCTGGAAGATTGCGCCTGCCCTGGTGGCGGGCAACACCATCATCGTCAAGCCGTCCCCCTTCACCCCCCTGTGCGACCTCAAGCTCGTCGAACTCGTGCAGGACCTGCTTCCCGCCGGCGTATTGAGCGCGGTCAGCGGTGACGACGAACTCGGCAAGTGGATCACAGCGCACCCCGGTATCGCGAAGATCGCGTTCACCGGCAGTACCGAAACGGGCAAGCACGTGATGCGGTCCGCGGCCGGCACGCTCAAGCGGGTCACCCTCGAGCTCGGCGGAAACGATCCGGCGATCGTCCTCCCGGACGTCGACCCGGCGAAGGTCGCCCCGCAGATCTTCTGGGCCGCATTCCAGAACAACGCCCAGTTCTGCAACGCCGCCAAGCGCATCTACATCCACGACGACGTCTACGAGGCCGTGCGGGACGAGCTGGTCGCGTACGCACGGACCGTGGTGGTCGGTGACGGGGCTGCCGCCGAGACCCAGTTGGGTCCGATCCAGAACCTGCCCCAGCTGCAGAAGGTGCAGGAGTACTTCGACGACTGCACGGCCAACGGCTACACCTTCGCCCTCGGCGGACAGATCGGCCCGGAGGCCGGCGGCTGGTTCGTCCCGGTCACCCTCGTCGACAACCCGCCGGAGGACTCCCGCCTGGTCGCCGAGGAACCCTTCGGGCCCATCCTGCCGCTGCTGCGCTGGAACGACGAAAGCGATGTCATCGCCCGGGCCAACGACACCGTCTGGGGCCTTGGCGCCACCGTGTGGGGCGACGATCTCGAGGCGATCGAGCGGATCGGACGTCAGCTCGAAGCCGGAACGGTGTGGCTCAACGAGGTGCACCAGTACTCGCCGCATCAGGTTTTCGGCGGACACAAGCAGTCCGGCATCGGCGCCGAGAACTCCCTGCACGGTCTCGCCGAATACACCAACCATCAGACGATCACGCTGAACAAGGTCCCCGACACGGTCTCGTGAGACCACCAGCACCCGAATATCTTTCGAAGAGGACAGTGCAACTATGAAGACCACAGCAGCCGTCCTGCGAGCAGCGCAGGAGCCGTTGTCGCTCGAGGAACTCGACATCGGCGAGTTACGCCCCCGCGAGGTCCTGGTGCGGATCGTCGGCTCCGGTATCTGCCACACCGACCTCGGGATGATCGCGACCGCGGAAACCGACGCCGCCCCAATCGTGCTCGGCCACGAGGGATCAGGAATCGTCACCGCGGTCGGACCGGAGGTCGAGCGCATCGAGCCCGGCGACCACGTGGTGCTCTCCTACAACTTCTGCGCCGAGTGCGACAACTGCGCACGCTCACTCCCGATGCACTGCCGGAACTTCCTCCCACTCAATTTGGTCGGCGCACGCCTGGACGGTTCGAGCGTCCTCAGCTCCAGCGGCGAACAGGTACGCGGACACTTCTTCGGCCAATCCTCGTGGGCGACCTACGCCGTGGCCAACGAGCAGAACTGTGTCCGCGTCGCCCGCAATCTGCCGCTCGAGTTGCTCGCTCCCCTCGGTTGCGGCATCCAAACCGGTGCCGGCGCGGTGCTGAACACCCTCCATCCGGACGAAGGATCGTCGATCGCGATCTTCGGGACCGGCTCGGTCGGGCTCGCCGCCCTGCTGGGCGCGGTGGTCGCCGGCTGCAGCACCATCATCGCCGTCGACATCCAGCCCGCACGCCTGGCGAAGGCCGCCGACCTCGGCGCCACCCACACCATCAACTCGGCCGAGGAGAACGTGGTCGAACGAATCCGCGACATCACCGGAGGAGGAGTTCACTATTCGGTCGACTGCATCGGCCTGGCGGACGTCGTGCGCAGCGCACTCGAATGTCTGCAGTCGCCGGGGGTGTGTGCCACCGTCGGCTTCCAAGGCGTCCCGAACGAGATCTCCGTCGACCAGGGGCACCTGTTGTTCGGCCGCAGCCTGATCGGCGTCATCGAGGGCGACGCCATTTCGCAGGAATTCGTCACCCGCATGATCGATCTCTACCAGGCCGGCAAGTTCCCCTTCACCGAGCTGATCGACACCTTCGAGTTCGACCAGATCAACGAGGCGATCGAGGCTGTTCACCTGGGCAAGGTCACCAAGGCGGTTCTGACCTTCGACGAGCCCACCTCGGCGAACAGGGCGACAGGTGAATAATCGCTCCGGTGGCGTTCCGCCCGCGGTGGGACCGGGAGAGATCCTTCCCTTCTCCGCGGCCCGCCACCCGGACAAGGTCGCCCTCGTCGTCGGTGACACGTGCCTGACGTACCGGGAACTCCACCACCTGTCGGACGCGGTCGCGGCCTCACTGCGCGCGCGGGGGATCGGCACGAAAGACGTGTGCTCGCTCTACGCACAGAACTGCTGGGAATGGATCGTCGCGTATCACGGGATCCTCAAAGCGGGTGCGACCGTCAATCCGGTCAATGTCATGCTCACCGGTCCGGAGTTGGCGTTCGTCCTCTCCGACTGCGAGGCCGAAGCCCTCTTCTTCGGGGCATCCCAAGCCGATACGGTCGCGAGCGTTCTGGGGGAGATGTCCGCCGTCGAACTGGTGTGCCAGCTCGACGGTGACATCGGCGACGGAATCGGTGCGGTGCCCTTCACCGAGCTGCTCACCGCCCCGGTCGACGGTGCGCCGGCCGCGCGTCCGGCGCCCGGTCCCACCGACCTGTGCAGCATCGGCTACACCTCCGGGACCACCGGCCACCCGAAGGGCGCGATGCAGTCGCAGCGATCGGTGCTGCTCAATTGCGCGTTGACGGCCACGATGCACGGGCGCAACGCCGACGACATCGTCGTCACCGCGTTGCCCTCGGCGCACGTGTACGGCAACGTCGCCATCAACAGCACCTTCCTCGCCGGCGGCACGGTAGTGCTGATGGAGCGGTTCGACGCCGGGGAAGCCCTGGCGCTGCTCGAAGGAGCCCGTGCCACCCTGTTCGAGGGCGTGCCGGCGATGTATTCGATGATGCTCGCACACCCGGCGTTCGAGACCGCGGACCTGACCACCCTGCGCGCAAGCACCATCGGTGGTCAGACATTCGCCCCGGAACTGCTCGATCGCTGGCAGACCAGGGCCCCGGGCCCGGTGCTGGAACTGTGGGGGATGACCGAGCTGTCCGGGCTGGGCACCACCCACGCGGTCCACGCCCCACCGGTAGCCGGGTCGATCGGAGTCTCTCTCCCCGGGCTCGAGATCAAGATCGGCGCGATCGACGGCACAACAGGCGACATCCCGAGGGGTGAGCATGGTGAGTTGCTCGTCCGTGGCCCCTTGGTGATGCTCGGGTACTACGGCCGCCCGGACGCCACCGCCGAGGCGCTCACCGAAGACGGGTGGCTGCGCACCGGCGATGTCGCCTACGTCGATGACACCGGACACTTCTTCATCGTGGACCGGCTCAAGGACATGATCGTCACCGCCGGCTACAACGTGTATCCCGCCGAAATCGAACGCGTCATCGGCGCGCATCCCCACGTCGCGCTGGTCGCCGTCGGAGGCCGGCCGGATCCGGTCAAAGGGGAGATCGCCGTCGCCTACGTCGTTCCGGCCCCGGCCGCCCAGCTGCTCCCACAGGAGATCATCGAGCATTGCCGAGCCCATTTGGCCGCCTACAAGCGGCCGCGTGAGGTGGTGTTCGTCGATGCCCTGCCGACCACCTCGTCGGGCAAGCTCATGCGCCGCAAGTTGGCGGAACTCGAGGTCGCCGACAGTGATCAAGACGTTGTCCGCGCGAGATAATGGTCACACGGAACGCTATCCGCGGCGCCCATGCGGTGGTCACACATCAGCGGGCATTGTGACTGGAGCAACATGGCAAGTTGGATGTGGTCGAGGCCACCTTCCTCGATTCGATCAAAGGAGTACCAATGCAGGTTGTAGCCGAAGGGTTCAACGCCTTCGAGACACAGAAGAGCCCGAAGGGTGAGGTCAAGTTCCTGGGCTCCCCCAAGGACGTGATCGAGGTTGTGCGGTCCGGAAAGTTGCAGGACTACATCCTGCTCGTTCGCGGCGGCACGACGACCTTCCTGACTCCGGCGTTGAGCATGGGTGCTTCCGGCGTCATCACGATGTCGGGCGCTCCCGAGTCGCACCTCGGCATCCTCTCTCGTGAGTTCCAGATCCCGTGTGTGATGACCGCGCACCTGACCGCCAGCGATTCGCGCTACGTCGTGGGCAACACCGACGACGCGCACTTCGAGGAGATCGCCGAAACCCTGATCGGCAAAACCGTCCAACTGCACTGTGGCGACGCGGAGGTCGCGCGCGTCAGCATCGTCAGCTGACCGTCTTCGACCACACATCCATGGGCAGAGAGGAACACCCCCCAATGAGCATCGAAATGACACCCGGCCTCCGCTCGACATACAAGCAGCGCTACGAACCCGACGATGACGGTCTGCGGTTCCAGGACCTGGTCTTCGAAGGCAACTTCGTCGGCCAGGAACCCATGCGCGACGGCATCCTCGGCGACAAGGTGCAGAAGCAGCGCGCCAAGAGCAAGGTCCTCGAGAAGGTCAGCAAGGAGGACGTCCTGGCCGACCAGTTCACCCTGGACGAGCTCAACGACCTCAACAACTACCTGGCGTGGAACATCTGGGACGTGCTCGTCATGCGCGCCACCGAAGGCGTCTCGGGCATGATCCCCCGCCAGGAATACGAGATCCTCGCGTTCATGCACGAGTTCTACCGATGGCCGGAGATCCTGCGCATGACCACCGACGAGGTCGGAGCCCAGGGCATCTTGGACATCGGGGCCTCGGCACGGCGGGAGATCGGCACCAAGATCAACGCGGTGCACGACTGGTCGATCGGGGCTGTCGGCTTCGGGATGGGCCGCTGCGGACTGCTCGCACTCGAAGCGATCGGACCCGACGACTACATCGAGGAGAGCAACGAGCTCCTCAAGTTCATGCAGCGGATCGAGTTCGGCAAGCGCCAGGACGGATACATCCTCAACTCGCAGGACCGTTACCGCTGCCAGATCCACGAGCCGGACTTCCTCGCGGGCATCATCAACCAGCTCGAAACGCTCGAACCGGGAAGCCCCAAGCACGAATCCTTCACCCGCTTCAACGCCGCCGCCGAACTGCTCTCGTTCCTCGATCACATGGATTGCCGGCTCGGTCTCGGTGATACCGGCCCCTATGAACTGCCCAACGGCAACATCCTCATTCTTCGTGATCTGTTCGTCAACGAGCCCGTCTTCCACTGGTCCGATGTGTGCGACGACGCCGGCCTGCCGCACGCCTACACCATCGCGCTCGAGATCGACCCGGAAATACTGGGACTGCAAGAAATTCGCGTCAACGACATCTCCACCACCTTCACCCGGCCGAAGAACTACATTCCCGCCATCGTCGGCGGCGCCGTCTTCGCCCGAGAGCAGTGGGACACCCCGATGTCGGACGTGCGCACCATCAAGATCGACGACCTGGGTGGCGAGCTGCCGAAGATTCAGGACGCCACGCTCAAGATGTACGGCAAGATCTCGCGGATGTGCCGCCGCGACCTCATCTGGGCCGGCCAATACGTCTACTACGTAGACATGATCTTGCCGTACCTGCGTAAGGCCGGAACATACGAGAAGGCATGCGACGAATACCAGCTCTGGGAAATTGACCAGCGCGTGTCGAACTACTACTACGACATCGGCAAGCGCGGCTTCGCGCAGGAAGTCGTTCCGCAGAAGATCTTCTCCGGCCAGGGCTATCTGCCCTTCGGGGAGGGTGCGGATCTGCGCAGGTCGAAGTACCGCTGGCTTTAACCACCCGTTCACAGATTCGGGGGCGGCGGAGCGAACCGGCCTGTCGCGTGGGCATCTGCGTTCCGTCGCCCCCGTTCGATCGTTGGGAATGACCATATGACACAAACACTGCTCGACAAACGTCTCTACGACGTCCTCAATGCCGTGGCGCTCAAGAAGATGGCCACCGCGGCCGCCGTTTCGGAGATCGTGGATCTGGGCACCGATCAGGTTCGGGAGATCTTCGCCGAACTCGCCGACAGTGACTACCTCGCACTGATGGGCGAGACGGCACTGCCCACCGACGCCTCGGGTCCGGTGCTGGTCGATTCCGCGGCCGCGATCTACGGGCCGATCCGCAACGATCCCTCGGTGCTGCAAGTCGCCGACAAGTTCGAGGACGTCAATTCCCGCTTCCTCAAGACCATGTCCTCTTGGCAGCAGATCGAGGTGGGCGGACGCAAACTCGCCAATGACCACAGCGATTCTGCCTACGACGCGAAGGTGATCTCCACCATCGAGCGCCTGGTGTCCCGGCTCGAGGGGCTGCTCGAAGCGCTCGGCGAAAAGGACCAGCGGTTCCGCACCTACATCGGACGATTCGAACGCTCCTTGGAAAAGGTCGACAGCGGCGACATCGCGTTCGTCTCCGATCCAACGAAGGACTCGGTGCACAACGTGTGGTTCGAATTCCACGAAGACTTGCTGCGCACCCTCGGTCGCGCACGTAAGGAGTGAACAAGGTGAGCTCTGTGACTGTTACGACCGGACTGACCCGCGCGTTCAGTGAACCAGGTGAGATCGACCGGAATGTGCTCGGCGGCAAGGGCTACGGCCTGGTCGAGATGACCCAGGAAGGCCTGAACGTGCCCGGCGGGTACGTCATTTCCACGTCGGCCTGTCACGACTACCTCGAGCACGGGTCCATGACCGAGGACCTGATCGAGGAAATCCACGGCCGCCTGAACGAGCTCGAACAGGCGACAGGCAAGACATTCGGTGGCGGCCCCTTCCCGCTGCTGCTGTCCGTTCGCTCAGGGGCTCCGGTGTCCATGCCGGGGATGATGGACACCGTCCTCAACCTCGGTCTCGGCCGCGATGCGGCGATCGCGCTGGCCGACGTCACCGGCGACACCCGCTTCATGGCGGACGTGCTGTTCCGGTTCCACGGGATGTACGCCGAAACGGTGATGGGGGCTCTCGAGACACCCGACCGCGAGGATCTCGCCGCGCTGATCGACGACGTGGAGACCGACAGCCAGCCCGGACCCGTCTACGACCGGGTGTGGGAGCACTGCCAGACCCTGGTGCGCGACGAACTCGACGACGAAGTTCCCAGCGACCCACGCGCTCAGCTCATCGGCGCCGTGGAGGCGGTCTTCCGGTCCTGGAATACCCGACGTGCCGTGAAATACCGTGAAGTGCACAAGATCCCGAACGACCTCGGGACCGCGGTGGTCGTGCAGTCGATGGTCTTCGGTAACCTCGATGAGGACTCCGGCTCGGGCGTGGTGTTCACTCGCAACCCCGTCACCGGCGAGCCAGGACTGTTCGGGGAGTTCCTTGCCGCCAGTCAGGGGGAAGACGTCGTCGCCGGTATCCGCACCCCGGACCCCGTCACCGCGCTACGCGACCGACTCCCGCACGTCTACACCGAACTCGAGAGCACCTGCGTCGAGCTTGAACGCCGCCGAGGCGACGTCCTCGACATCGAGTTCACCGTTGAACGCGGCATCCTGTACATGCTTCAGGTCCGCAGCGCCAAGCGCACCGCCCAGGCCGCGATCCGGATCGCGGCCGACCTGCTCGCCGAGCAGGTCGTGAGCACCTCCGGTGCCCTCGCGACGCTGACCCTGGAGCAGATCCGCCAGGTGCAGCGGCCCGGGTTCGACCCGGATGCCTACGCCCGCGCCCACGAGGACGGGCGATTGCTGGCCACCGGCGTCGGCGCGTCCCCAGGGCACGTGGTCGGTGAGCTGTACTTCGACTCCGACGCGGCGCAGCAGGCGGTCAAGGAGGGCAAGACAGTCATCCTGGCGCGGCCGGTGACCAGCCCGACCGACTTGCACGGCATGATCGCCGCCGACGGCATCCTCACCGCCACGGGCGGTTCGACCAGCCACGCCGCCGTGGTGGCCCGCGCACTGGGCACCACCTGCGTCGTCGGATGCGCCGCGGTGGACATCGACCCCGCGGCGGGCACCATGCACGTGGCCGGCAGGACTCTGACCACCGGAGATATCGTCTCCCTCGACGGCTCGTCGGGTGAGGTGATTGCCGGGGAGATCGAGCTCAGTGAGCCGGCGGCCGAGGACGACCGTCTCTCGGGTCTGCTCGAACTCGCCCGCGAACGTGCCGGCGCGCAGGTCTTCGCGCGGGCGACCACACCGGATCAGGTGCGTCAGGCGCTCGCACGCGGTGCCACCGGATTGGTGGCGGGTATCGACGACGTCCTGGCCACCACCGGGCACCTCGACGGAATCATCACCACGCTGCGCGAGGGCGAGATCAGCGATGCCAGCGCGGCGCTCGAGGCCGCTGTGGCCACCGAGTTTTCGAAGTTGTTCGCCGATGCGAGCGTGTCCGAGTTCGGGGTGCGGGCGATCGATTTTCACGCCGACGAATCAAGCGAGTTGCTCCGCACGGCCGAGCTGTTCATTGCGCACCCGGAATTGGCGTTGCCGCTCGGGTCGGAGGAAATTCTGTCTGCGCAGTTGCGCGGTATCACCGCTGCCCTGCAGAACGCGGATGCCGAGTTGCGTGTGCACTTCACGGTCCGCAAGATCGCCGACAGCGGTGAGGTCGCCGCGCTGGTCGCGCTGCGGGACCACCTGCCCGGCGCCGAGCAGGTGGAGATCGGTGGGTATCTGACCAGCCCCCGCGGTGTCGCCTCCATCGACGCCATCACCGAACACAGTGACGTCGTGTGGATCGAACTGCGGGTCCTGCAGGCCGCGGTGGCCGGTATCTCGGCGCGGCACCTGCTGACCAGTGAACCGCTCGATTCGTATCTGCGTCGGGGCCTGATCACCGTCGACCCTCGCGTCGAGATCGACGATCAGGTCGGCCACTTGGTCGACACCGTCGCCGCTGTGATCGCCCGAGATCGGAATCGCCGGGTGGGGATCCGGTTGAGTGGACCGGTCACCGCGGAACTGGTGCAGGCACTGCAGCAGCGCGGGTTCACCCGCTTCGGCGTCGACGCCGATGAGGTGCGCCCATCGATCCTGGCGTTGGGACAACGAGACCGCCAGAGCGAGTAGGTCGGTGACCTGAGGGTGGGGTATGGGTGGCGTGAATCAAACGCCGTCCTGCGCCACCCTCAGTCGTCGTTGACCGGCCGTGCGGCCGCGTCTATTCCGCCCGAAGTCGATACGAAGAAGGTCCAACCGGCGACGGGTGGTGTGTGGTGAGAACCCGGTCGGGGGTCACCACACACCACTCTCAGTTGGTGGGTAGCGTCGAATCGCCGTCCAGGTCATTGACCGCCTGGGTGACCTGCAAGAGCCGCAGCGCCAGGTCGGCGCGCATCCGGTCGGAATGTCGGGACAGGTCCAGATTGGTGAGTTTGCGGATCAGATCCAGCCGATAGGCGAGGGTCTTGGGATGGACGAACAGCCGTTCGGCGGCATCCTTCTGCGAGCAATTGGCATCGAAGAAGGTGCGCAGCGTCTTGAGCAGGGATCCGTCCGACTGCTGGTCGTACTCGAGCAGTGGCTCGGTGACCTCCTTGATGAATCCCTGCAGGTCGGGATTGTCGCTGCTACCGAGCAGGAGCCGCACGATACCGAGTTCGTCATACAGGGACACCGTGCCGAGGCGACGGGAGGCGGCGTGTGCGGTCTTCGCTTCGCCGAAGGCCGCCGGATAGTCCGCCGGGTCGCTGCGTGCCGAACTCACACCCCACGTGATCCGCAGCTCCGGATGACACTGGGCCGCGGTCTTGTCCAGCTCATCGAGCAGAGCCCGGGCTCGTTCGCGGTCCTTGATCGGGGCGAGGGCGACGATCCAGTTGCCGCGCACACTGGTGAGCGTCAACGGCGCGGGATGGGTGCAGCTGCGGAGACCGTTGAGGACGTTGCGCCGCAACGTATCTGCGGAGGATGTGGTCCACCCCTCCTGCGCGGAGATGGCGTCGGTGTTTTCGAGAACGCCGTAGACGACCCGGTGAAAACCTTTGAGCCGGATTCCCATCTGGTGGGTGCGGCTGCGCGCGGCGGACCGCTGCTCGGCGGTGCCTTCCATCAGGTCCCACAGGATCTGGTCGAGGGCCTCGGCCCGAGCGGCGCTGGCGGCGCGCTGCTGCAGCTGGGTGAGGGAACAGACCATCGCGGCCTGCCCGCATGCCACCTCCATGATCTCTGCATCCTCGCTGCCACCGACGAGGCAGACCGCCCCGTACTGGTTCTCGGCGGCGATGACCGGGTGAGCCCAGATCGTGCGGGCGTCACGGGCCACGATCCGGGTGGCGCGTTGCGGCAACACACCGTGCCGGCCGATCACTTCGTCGAGCAGGGGTGTGGTGTCGAGGGTGCGCGGGAAGGTTGCCTCGATCTCTCCGGTGGCGGAGAGGATCACGACATCGCAGCCCAGTTCGGTACCCACGGTGCGGGCCACCGAACTGGTGACGGCGGAATTGGCGAGCACGATCTCGATCAGCGAATGCTGCAGTGTTGCAGACCGATTGAGCAGGGTCAGTTGGCGCTCGAGGGAAATGCGGGTCCGGTCGAGTTCGACGACGGTGGCCCGCTGGGTGTCGTAGAGGCGACCATTTTCGATGGCGATGGTGGCGAGGTCGGCCAGCGCCACCAAGCGGCGGACGTCGCGCTCGGTGAACGAGGAGTAGCGGCGCCGCCACACCTCCAGGACACCGATCATGTCTCCGTGCACGATCAGGGGCACCGCCAGCGCCGAACGAGTCGCCTCCTGCTCGGCGAGGGACATGAAATCCGTGCTGATCGTCGAATCCTGGAGGTAGCTGTCGATCTTGGCGACCTTCCCGGTTTCGAAGACGAGCCCGGCCACCCCCTGGCCCTTTTTCATCCGCAAACGGGCGGTGTCGATCACCCGATGCCCGGTGCAGCTGCGCATGCGCAACTCGTCGTCCTCCCGCAGGAACACCCCACAGATGTCTGATTCGGACATCCGCAGGGTCTGGGTGGTGATGTTGAGCAGAACCTGGTCGAGGTCTTGCGCGCTGAGGATCTGGTGCGTTACGGCGCGCATGACCTCGGCCTCGTCGTCGAGCGCGGCGAGATCTTCGGTGGAGGCATGGGCGTGGGCTGTCAGTTCGATCCACACGCAGAGCTGGGCGAGAAGAGTGCGGTGCGCCGAGACCACCTGGACCGGGACGGACAGATCGACGACGATGGCGACGCTGCCGACGGTGGCTGCGCGGTCTACCAGGGGACCGGCACCGCACTCGAGGGCGGCCAGCTGAGTTTGGTCGGCGGAGTCCTGCGCGCCGGCGAGCACGATCCAGTCGAGGTCGTGTCGATGGAAAACGCTGACGGGGATGCTGCTGCTGAAGGTCGTGACAACATCCGCTGCCGCGGCGACGGCGTTCTGCGGGATCGTCGCCAGCAGCGCCTGGATCCGCTCCACTGGCACGGCCCCTCCGGGTACCGTGCCGATCGGGGTGGCTCGCACCCCGATCGAGCTCTCCGTGTGGTCCATACCCGCCTCGTCGGTTCGTGTGTGTCTAGGACACTTCGATGACTGCCTTCAGCGTACGGCGCGAGGTCATCGCCTCGTATGCGGACGGTGCGTCGTGGAGGTCGACTCGGTGGTCGATGATGATGGTCGGGTCGATCGCCCCGGAGGCCACCAATCCGGACAACCGGTCCCGGTCGCGGATTGCATTGCCGATCGCGAAGCGGAGTGTCAATTCGCCGGCGAACGCCTGCGCGACGGGCAGCGGCCAGGTCGGTTGTTGATGCACCCCGACCGAGACGACGGTGCCACGGCGGCGAACCAGCCCGAACGCGGCGTCGAGTCCGCGTGGGCCACCGACCGCCTCGATGACGGCATCCGCGCCGCGACCGTCGGTGAGCGCGTCGACGAGCGGTCGCGCCTCCTCCGGGGTCGCGGCGAGCGCCCCGTGTGCGTGGGCGGTGGCCCGCCGCTCCGCGACCGGTTCGATCAGCACGACCGGGCCGGCCGAGCAGGCCTGCGCGGCGAGGCTGGTCAGCTGCCCGACAGGCCCGCCACCGATGATCGCGACGGTATCGCCGGGCCGGATGTCGCAGCGTTGCACCGCCGCGTACCCGGTCGCCAGGACGTCCCCGAAGAACAGGGTGGCCTCGTCCGAGATTCCGTCGGCGATGGCGTGCAGGACCACATCGGCATGTGGTACTCGGACGATCTCCGCCTGGGCTCCGGCCAGCGCGGGACCGAACGCCTCACCGGTGCCGAAGAACTGGCGCTGACCGCATTCCCAGTGATTCCCGCTGCGGCACCACCAGCAGTGCCCGCACGCGGTGAAGTCGGCGCCGCTGACCCGATCACCGGTGGCGAAGGTCCGCACCGCCGAACCGACCGTCACCACGGTGCCGGTGAACTCGTGGCCGAGCACCGCTCCGCGGGACAGACCGTCGGGGTGGGTGATCGTGTGCAGATCGGTTCCGCAGATCGCTGCCCGATGCACCTTGACCAGTGCGTCGGTCGGGTCGATCAGAGCCGGATCAGGGACGCTCGAGACCTCGACGGCACCGACCCCGGCGAACACCACCGCTCTCATGACGCGGCCGTCACTCGCTCGAGGTCGGCCACCCGCTCGGAGATCCGGGTAGCTGCGGTGCGCACCGCGGTCAGCTCATCCGGGGTCAGTGGCATCTCCACGATCTCGCGTAACCCGTTGCGACCCAACCGGGCCGGAAGTCCGACATACCCATCCGTGATGCCGTACTGGCCTCGGGCACGCACGGTGGCCGGGAGGATCTGGTCGGAATCGGTGGCCATTGCCAACACCATGCGGGCGGCGGAGGCACCTGGGGCGAAGAATGCGCTGCCGGACTTGAGGAGCCCGACGATCTCGGCGCCGGAGTTGCGGGCCCGGTCGACAAGTGCGGTGACCTGTGCGTTCGGCAGCGCCTGGGTGATCGCAGTGCCCGCTACTCGCGCCTGCGACAGCGGGATGACCATCTCGTCGCCGTGGCTGCCCAGGGCGAGCGCGTTCACCGTGGACGCGGGGGAGTCCGTAGCCAACCCGGCCAAGGCCTGGAAGCGCGAGCTGTCGAGCACCCCGGCCATGCCGATCACCCGCTCGGCGGGCAGCCCCGAGGCCTGCCACGCGTGGTGGGTCATCTCGTCGAGCGGATTGGTCACCACCAGCAACACCGTCTGGGGGGAGATTGCGGCGGCCTCGCGGGCGAGTGCGCCGACGATGCCGGCGTTCACCTCCACGAGATCGGTCCGGCTCATCCCGGGCTGGCGGGCCCGCCCGGCGGTGATGACCACGTAGTCGGCGGGCCCGGCCTCTGCGAGACTGGTGACGCCGCGGATGGTGGTGTCGAAGCCGAGCAGCGCGGTCGAATGGGTCAGGTCCAACGCGATTCCCGCCGCCAGTCCTTCGGCGATGTCGACGAGGACGACTTCCGCGATGATGTTCGCCTCCGCGAGCTTCATCGCGGTGATCATTCCGACGTGCCCGGCGCCGACTACGACCACCCGGCCGACGGATTTCGCAGCACTCGTCAGCTCGGGTCGCGGTATGCGGGGCTGGTGCAGGGCGGCGGGAGCGACGGCGGGATGCAGCGGCGCCCCGCGCCGGTACAGCGCCGGGGCCGGCGGCGCGAGCGGGGGCGGCGCTGTGTGTGACCCGTTCGAGGACGGGCGGGCAAACATCGGGGCCACCGCAGCGGGTGCCGGGGGCGGCGACTGGTTCGCGGTGGCGGGGATGCTGGGCGGTCCGGCGCTGGCAACGACGATCGTGATGCCGCGTTCGCGGGCCAGTTCCCGTGCGAGCGGGGTGACGATGTCTTTCGCTCCGACAACCAGCTCGCCGGCCCCGGCCGATGGGACCGCGTCGACACCGAAGACCGTCATCGCCGGGCCTCCTCGGTCCCTTCGAGTGATTCGAGCGCGGCGACCGCGGCATCGCGGGCGGTGGCGACCTCGCTTTCACTGCCGGCCAGGAACAGTCGACCGAACCGGCCCACGGCGCGGATCTCGATGACGTCGATGTCCGCGGCCTTCTCCGCTTCGTTCGCGGCCAACGACACATACGCCGCCGGGGCGACTTCCATGACGAACAGGCTCGAGCCGGGCATCAGTAGGGTGCCCTTGCGCCACTTGTTCAGTAGCTGCGCCTGATACCCGTGCACGTTGGTGATGAACTGGGTCGACGCGACGACCGGCTTGATGCGGTCGGTTTCCTTCATCCCGAGCGCATCGAGCAGAGCCTCCCCGGCCGCGAGGACTTCCGCCTGGTGCTCGGAATGGATTTCGAGTAGACCGAATTCGCGTTCGATGATCTGCAGGGCGGGACGTACCCCGGAAGATTTCAGCGCGATGTCCGCCGCGCGGAACACCTCGTTGCCCGGGGCCATCTCGACGAACAGTTCCGCCATCCCGGCCAACGGCGGGTCGCCGGGGCTGGTGGCGGCGATGTGCGCCGCACACTGCGGCTGCATTCGATCGATGAATGCGTACGTCCGGAGTGTTGCTGTGCCTGTCATGACGCGTACCTCGCGATTCCCAATGGAGTGATGAGCAGCGCGTGCGGATAACCCCGCACACGCCGGCCCAGGTATTTACTGATGGTCGTATCGGCGCCGGGAAGCATCAGGGCGCCGCCGGCGAGATGGAGTTCGAGGTGTTCGGCGCCTCGGGTCAGATCCCGGATCGAGGAACCGATGCGCTCGATTCCCGGTCGAAGGATCGCGAGGTAGTCACCGCTACCAGCCCGTTTGCATTCCTCCGCCTCGGCGATGGTGACGCCGAGAGCGCCGGCAAGGATCAGATCCAGGTGGTGTCCGCCGCCGGGGCGATCGTCGAGGGCGGTCAGCTGCCCCGCTTCGAAGACTCCCACGCCGGTCGATCCGCCACCGACGTCGATGACCACCCCGTCGGCCACGTCGAGGGTCTTGTTGGCGGCGCTGACCTCGTCGATCAGGACGACCTCGTCGAAGCCCGCGCTCTCGAGGACGAAGCGGCAGGCCCGACTGTCGGCCTCCCCGATGCACGGGGGATAGGCGGTGGCCGCGTTGATCAGCTCGACGCCGAGTTCGTCCTCGGCGGTCGCTTTCAGCTTCCGGACTGCCGCGGCTGCGGCCGCGAAGTCCACGACGACCCCGTCGCGGATGGCGGCGGTGCGGTCGAAATCGATCCACACCGGATCCCCGGTGGAATCGACCACGGTGATCACGCAGGTGGCGGTGCCGAGGTCGATGCCGGTGCGCAGATCACCGTCGTGATCCGTTCGGGCGGAACGGATGCGCCGATGCGCCTGATCGAGTGTCTGCGCGACCGTGTCGAGGGACATCAGTCGAACACTCCACGCCAGGGCCGGGCCTCGTGCGCGATGCGCTTGATGTTCACCAGGTGCAGCGGGGTGACGTTGTCCGAGCAGATCGACCCGCTCCACGTCCCGGTGCCGATCTGGAAGGACGGATCGACGTTCGTCGAGTACCCCATCCCACCGAAGAGGGCTGGTGTGTTGACGACGATGCGGCCGGCCGGAAGTTCGCCGAACTTGGCCACCACCGTCGGGTCGGCGCTGTGCACGGCGACGGTATGGCCTTCGCCGCCCAGTGCCAGGATCTCCCGGCACCGCCGCCAGCCCGCCTGGTAGTCCGCCTCCCGATAAATCGTCAGGACCGGTCCGAGGATCTCGCGCGAGAGCAGTGCGTGGTCGCCGACCTCGGTCATCTCGGCCGCCAGCACCTTCGTCGTCGCCGGGACGGTGAACCCGGACAGCTCTGCCAATCGGATCGCGGACTGGCCCACCGCGTTCGCACGGAGTCCGCCGCGCTCGTCGAACAGGGTGCTGGTCAATGCGGCCTGCTGTTCCGGGGTCAGCCAGGCGGCGCCGGCACGGGACAGTTCCGCGACGAATTGGTCGGCGACAGGTTCGGCGACCACCACGGATTGCTCGGCGACGCAGGCGGTGCCGTTGTCGAACGACTTGGAGGTCACGATCATCGTCGCCGTCTCGGTGAGATCGGTGACCGTCGAGTCGACGTAGGCGGGGACATTGCCCGCGCCGACCGCAATGGTCGGCTTGCCGCTCGAGTACGCGGCGGCGACCATCGCGGGACCACCGGTGGCGAGGACCAGGCGGATACTGTTGTGGCGCATCAGTTCCCGGGTGGCCTCCAGGGTGGGCTGTTGCAGGCAGGACACCAGGTTCTCCGGGGCGCCGGCCCGCACCGCTGCCTCCGCCATGATTTCCGCCGCCCGGGCCGAGCAGCGCGCCGCCCGTGGGTGTGGTGCGTGGACCACGGCGTTGCCGGCCTTGACCGCCGCCAGCGACTTGAACAACACGGTGGCCGTGGGGTTGGTGACCGGGATGATCGCTGCGATCACGCCAATCGGGGAGCCCACGGCGGTGACCTTGTTCTCCTCGTCGGCCCAGAGCACACCGACGGCCCGCCGCTCGAGCATCCAGTCGGCCACGAAGCCGGTGTTGAAGCGGTTCTTGATGATCTTGTTTTCGTATACGCCGTATCCGGTCTCGTCGACCGCCATCCGGGCGAGTTCCTCGGACGCGGCGTACCCGGCCTTCGCCATGGCCCGAACGATGTTGTCGAGCCACTGCTGGTCGGCCCCTTCGATCGCGTCGAAGGCCTTCTTCGTGGCGGTCACCTGTGCGCGGACGTCAACCAGCGCCGCCAGGTCCGCATCGAGCGTTGCTGTCACGGTCTTTTACCTTCCATGGCTCGGTCCGGGGCGCAGACGACTCTGTGTTGCGCCCCGATCGCGGTCGACTTTCAGGCGCCCTTGGGGCGGGCCAGGTTCGACAGCACACCCTCGGTCTCGTCGTGGGGCCGCGGGATGACGTGCACGGAGACGACCTCTCCGGCTTTGCCGGCGGCGACCGCGCCGGCGTCGGTTGCGGCCTTGACCGCGCCGACATCGCCGCGGACCATCACGGTGACCAGGCCGCCACCGATCTCCCGATGGCCGAGGAGTTGTACGTTCGCCGCCTTGACCATTGCGTCGGCGGCTTCGATTGCCCCGACGAGACCCTTGGTCTCGATCAGGCCGAGTGCTCCGGCGCCACGGGCGGGCAGGGTGGTCTGAGTGGTTGCCATGGTCTTTCCTCCATTTTCGTTATTGCTGGGTAGATCAGCGAGTGACTTGCGCACTGCGTCGGTTCGTGTGGTCATTTCGAGTAGGTCACCTCACCGTGAGTGACGATCGTGTCCGCGATCGCGACGATCGCCTGGTCGACCGGGACACCGGTGGTGGCCGGGTCCACTCGTGCCGCGCCCCCGGACACGACGAGAACGATTTCTTCCTGTCCGGCACCGACGAGGTCGACGGCGGCATACGACCGCCGATCCGTACCGTCGGGGGCGGTGTCGATATCCTCGACGACCAGGATCGTCGTTCCGGATAGTTCGGAAACCTTGGCGGTGGACACCACCTGGCCGACAACACGTGCAAGTCTCACCGGGAGGACCGCCTTCTCTTAGGGTCACCGAAAACGAACGGGATCGATGCACTCCCGCTCACCCCAAGTGACCCGGGAGTGCATCGAGGAGGACGCT
This sequence comes from Rhodococcus sp. T7, assembly GCF_009872365.1. Taxonomy (NCBI): domain Bacteria; kingdom Bacillati; phylum Actinomycetota; class Actinomycetes; order Mycobacteriales; family Nocardiaceae; genus Rhodococcus; species Rhodococcus sp. T7. The sequence goes on along the minus strand of NZ_WXYH01000330.1, from coordinate 4,438 downwards.
ACGGCGGCACACCCCGCTGGTCGTTATCTCCCGGGGACAGCTCTGGGCCGGTCAGTTGTCCCCGATGGATGTGGCGGGGGTATCTCGAATTCGGCAAGGTGTGCGGTGACGAGGACCGCGCCGGGTAATCACACCGGGCGGCAACCGCCAGAGCCTAGGAGAGCCACATGATCGAAGACATCGACGCTGATTTCCACACCCCTACCAGCGACGATCCAACCTGGACCGAGACGAACTTCTTCGGCTTCTACATCCCGGAAGCCACCCTCAACGTCGGCGTCTATGCGCTCTTCCGCCCGAATGTGGGCGTCGCGATCTCCACGATCGCCATGAACTCGAAGTTCGTGCAGGCGCCCTGGCAGGCCGAGTACTGGGACGCCCAGCACCACCTGCCCATCCCGGAACCGCGGAATCTGCGCGATTACCGCTTGAACAATGGCCTGCATGTCGTCTGCCGCGAACCCAACCGGGTGTGGGATGTGGAATTCGACAACGGCGACGACGTCTCGCTGGCCTTCCGGTACACCGCCATCGCCGATGCCTTCGACATCCACGACCCCCAGCAGGACCCGATCGTGGCCAAGCAGGCCGACGACGGCGTGTTCGCGTGGGGTGAGGCCTACGCCGGCCACTTCGACCAGTCCGGTCATTTCGAGGGCGAGGTCAACCTGCGCGGCAAGAAGTATGCCGTCGACTGCATCTCGACGATGGACCACAGCTGGGGTCTGCGCTCGGAGCACCAGGGCCACACCATGAGCTGGCTGCACGCCCACTTCTCCAAGGACTTCGCGATCCACGGAATCTTCGACTTCGACCCCACAGGCGGCCCAGACGCCACCACCGAACTCACCCTCGAGCACGGCTACGTCGTCGACAAGGGGGAACTGTTCGGGTTGGCCGCGGGCCGGGGCCGCACCATCCGGGAAGGGTTCTTCGCCAAGTCGGTCGAGCTGGAGCTTACCGACAGCGAAGGTCGGGAGTATGAGCTCCAGGGCCTCGGCCGGACGAGTTTCCCCTGGCAGGCCGGGCCTGGCACGGTCGGGTACAACGTCCTCGCCGAATGGCGTTCGGGCACCGAACGTGGATGGGGCGAGATCCAGGACTTCATCGGCCCCCAGCAGTTGTGCAAGATCTACAGCGCCTCCGACACGGCCGGCAGCTGACCATGTGCCGACCTGAGCCGCCGCAGGCGGTGATCTTCGACCTCGACGGCACACTCGTGCAGACCCGCGAAGCATCCTGGCGGGTCTTCGAGAAGATCAGTGCCACTCATCATCTCGGGATCACAACAGCTGAACAGTTCTACGAGATGTTCGCCAACAACTTCTTCGTCTCCCTGCGCGGTCTCTGCCGCGACGCCGAGCATGTGCGCCTTGTCGAGGACGACTTCATGCGCAGCCTCGGAGCCGACTACGCCCCACTCATGATTCCCGGCATGGTGGACGTGGTGAAAGCGCTGGTGCCGCACGCGACCCTGGCCGTTCTGTCGTCGAACTCCACTGAAGTCATCCGCAGAGTTCTGCGCACGAACACGCTCGAATACTGCTTCGGGCACGTGTTCGGCGGCGATGTCGAACCCGACAAGGCCAAGGGAATCCAGCGGTTCCTCGACGACGCCGCGCAAGGTTCCGGTCGGCGCTGCCAAGCGTTCTACGACGAATCAGCAATCGGAGGTGCTGTCCCGGCCGGGGCGACCGCCATCATCACCGACACAGTCGGGGATGTCGAAGCGGCAATGAGAGCCGGGATCCGCGCGGTCGGGGTCGCCTGGGGCATGCACACCGAAGAGCAACTGCTCGCCGCCGGCGCGGAGTTCGTCGCGATCTGGCCGCAAGAGATTCTCGCGCACCTATTTGCAAGTGCCACCGCGACGGCGGCATGTGCGTGCCCGCCGTCACCAGTCGCAGCGTTACCGCGACCCTCGGCTATCCCGGCCCGGGTGCAGCGCAGAGTGTCCGGAGCGAAGGCACTACAGGAGCGGATCACCCCCCACCGAGTGTCACCGACGCCGAACACCCAGCCCGCCACCTCGGCCCCGCCACCCCGAGGGGAGCCAATTGCGAACGGCACCCCATCCGCGGCGGACAACGAGTTGCTGCTCGCAGTGCGATTGGCGATGCCATGACGCCCCACGTCCTGGTCACCAACGACGACGGGATCGACGCGCCAGGGCTGGCGGCCCTTGCTCACACTGCGTGCGAGCAAGGGTACGACGTCACGGTCGCCGCACCTCACCGGCAAGCCAGCGGCAGCGCCGGTGGCCTGACGATGTTTCTTGTCGAAGACCGACTCGAAGTGAGCCACCGTCGGCTACCCGGGCTACCGGGAGTCGAGGCCTACTCCGTGGCCGCGCATCCGGGCATGATCGCACTCGCCGCAGTCCTCGGCCGCTTCGGCCCGGTCCCCGACCTTATTCTCTCCGGTATCAACGAGGGTTCGAACCTTGGTGCAGCGGTGTTGCATTTGGGCACTGCCGGTGCGGCCATGGTCGCCGGGGCGCACGGCGTGACCGCATTGGCAGCATCGCTGCACCTGGACTTCGAAATCGACCAATCGATGGAGCGCAGCCTTGCCCGGCACTGGAGCACCGCCGCCGCGGTGGTCGGCGACATCCTGCCGAATATCATGACCGCGGACGCCGGATCGGTATTCAACCTCAACGTGCCCAACCTACCCAGTGCGGAGGTTCGACCCCTGGTCGCCGCGTCGTGGACCCTCGCCGGCACCGCGCCGACCCTGCTGCCGTTCATCGCCGAGTTCGATCGGCATGCCGATGCGCTGCCGGTGGCGGAGTTACTCGAACCCACGATCGACATCGTCGAAGGCTCCGACATCGAAAGGGTGCGGATGGGACACCCCACGCTGTCGCTGCTCCACCTGAACGGAGACTCGTCCATCGACTGGATCTGTCAGGTCCGCTCGTGACACGAGCGAAATAGCGTCACAAACTGTCATGTGGAGTCCCGGTCGCCAAGGCACGTGGCACAGGCCATCTGATGAATATGGAGGTTGGACAATGAGTTCCGGTGCAGTTGGATTGATCGAAACGGTGGGTTTGGTCGGAGCCATCGAGGCTGCTGACGCCATGGTCAAAGCGGCCAACGTCGCTCTTGTCGGATACAGGACTCTGCGCAACGGACAGGTAACCGTGCTGGTCCGCGGCGATGTCGGCGCGGTCCAGGCCGCGGTCGACGCAGGGATGGCGGCGGCACGAAATACAGGAGAGTTGGCGACATCGCACGTGATCGCGCGCCCCCACAACGAGACCGAGGACGTGTTGGCAGCCGCGATTCCCACAATCTGGTAACGGAACCGGCTCCGGCACCACTGTTGTCGGCTGCACGACGCCGACTGAAATTGCGTCGCGATGGGCCGAGCGTCGCTCACGCAGAGACACCGATAGCGGGCTGTCGTCATCGCATCACCATCCTCATCCGGCTATCGAATGGAGATCCCCGGCTGAAGGACAATGAGAGCATGAAGCCTCACACCTACACGACTTACAGCATCGGATGCGGCGTCGCCTGGGTCATCGTGTGGTCGATCATCGGCACCACGCGACCAGAAGCCCGCTCCCCGGTTCTGCTGTTCTTTGCCGGATGGTTGGCGGGGTGGACGTCAGCGACCATCGCCCGATATGTGTACCCACCACCACAGCGAAGCCCTGGCATCCGCACGCCGCACTGGACACGGTGGGCAGGAGTCCTCCCGAAAGCGGATCCCGTACCGGACGTCTAGCCTTTGGTGAGTTCAGTTCAGTCGCTCGGTGAGGTGAACCTCGACGTTGTCACCGTCGTTCTTGCCGATCGCCTTGCGGATGGCAGCAGCTACGGGCAGCTTGTGGGTGCCATCTCCCAGTGCCATGAACGCTCCGGTGAACGGGTGCGCGTCGATGGTCCCAGCGACTTTGACCAGACCACGGGTACCGAAGATCCGTGCTGAGTCGGGTAGCTGCACGCATGTCCAAGTGTCCCCGGGACGGACCTTGCCAAGCCGGGCGGTGAAGGTGATGTCCAGGGGTCGGGGATCTGCCATGGTCTTGCTCCTTCGCGGTGCTGGACCGGGTGAATCCATCCGGATCAACTCCTCATTGTGAAGGGTCCAGAAGCGACCATCCCGCCAATGACGCATACTGCGCACGCCACCGCGTATCTCAGCTGCACATCCTGACGGGCAGCTCCGATCGTGTGCTGCCGGCCTGTCGGGTCTGTCCCGCTTCAGGTGCCGGGCGAAGAACCGGTTCCTGTCGTCACCCTCGAACTGGGGGACGCCGGTATGCCCGCCCATATTGGCGTGCAGCGTCTTCTCCTTCGAGCCGAAGGCGTCGAACAGGTCGTGATGCGCGGCTCGACCACCGCCAACCGGATGCCGATGGCGATCACCCCTCCCGAGTACCCGACCGGACCGCCGATTTCGGGCAGCGAAAGCAGGGCGTCCA